>CAZGSP010000029.1:0-28592 GCA_964528565.1 uncultured Pseudomonadales bacterium
GCGGCAAAAAGCAGGACACCAGAATAATAGAAAGAGGCCCCCCGCCCCCCGGCGGCCCGGGGGGGGGTCTTTTTATGAGAAAATAGAGTCGTGAACTTCCAACTCGAATCTACCTTCAAACCAACCGGTGATCAGCCAAACGCTATCGAAAAACTGGCAATCGCTATCGACCAGCAAAACCCTCACCAGACACTGGTGGGCGTCACCGGCAGTGGCAAGACCTTCACCATAGCTAACGTCATTCAAAAGACCCAGCTGCCGACTCTCGTGATGTGCCACAACAAAACCTTGGCCTCTCAGCTCTATCAGGAATTCCGCGACTTCTTTCCCCACAATGCCGTTTCCTATTTTGTCTCTTATTACGATTACTACCAACCGGAAGCCTACATACCCCAAACCGATACCTATATCGAAAAAGAGGCCGACATCAATCCGGAAATCGATAAGTTCCGCTTAACCACCACTGCTAATCTACTATCCCGTCCCGATAGTATCGTTGTCGCTTCGGTTTCCTGTATTTACAATATCGGCTCTCCTCTGGATCAAGAAAAGAATCAGTTACCGCTGGCAATTGGTCAAGTAATCTCCAGGGATACGGTACTCATGAGGCTTTCCGATCTTCAATACACCCGCACCAACTCCGAACTTGTCCGCGGAATGTTTCGGGCCGTAGGCAGTACAGTGCAGATATTTCCTTCCTACAAAGATGTCATTATATCAATGACATTCGACAAAAATACTTTAAGTAATATTGAGATCCTGGATCCTTACAACTACACCAAGATCGAAGACGAAGACCTGGAGAATACAGGCTTCCTCACCATTCACCCCGCCAAATTGTTCATCACCGACCCCAGGACTCAAGGTGACGCAATTGCGCAAATCCGGAAAGATCTTTCCCTCCAAGTCCAGTCATTTAAAGATGCCGGCAAAATAATTGAAGCTCATCGTCTGGAGCAAAAAGTAAACTACGACCTCTCCATGCTGGAGGAGGTCGGCTATGTCAGTGGTATTGAAAACTACTCACGCTACTTCGATGGTCGAGTTCCCGGCTCGGCTCCCTACTCCCTGCTCGAATACTTTCACTACAATGCCAAAAAATTTAACAAGCCCGGGTTCCTGACCGTCATTGACGAGTCTCATATCTCACTACCCCAAGTAAGGGGGATGTATAACGGAGATCAAGCACGTAAAGAAAACCTCATAAATTTCGGTTTCCGGTTACCCAGTGCCAAAGACAATCGCCCCCTGACCTACACCGAATGGCAGTCCCGCACCCCAATCAAGCTTTATTGTTCCGCGACTCCTACGGAGCACGAACTCTCTCTTTCCCGCAGTAGCGCCATCCCCACGGTTGCCGAACAGCTTATCCGGCCCACCGGACTCCTCGACCCCCAAATTCAGGTTTTTCCCTCAAAGGGTCAGGTAGATCATCTGACCCGGGAAGTCATCAAAAGAACGGCGAAGGGCGAAAGAACCTTGATTTTGACGATGACGAAGAGAATGGCCGAAGATCTCTCCGACCATCTCAAAGAAAAATATCACTTAAAGGTCGAGTACCTTCACTCCGATATCCACACCCTCGACCGGGCCGACATTCTGGACAAACTCCGTCTAGGAGACTTTGATTGTTTGGTGGGCATAAATCTCCTAAGAGAAGGCCTCGATCTTCCCGAAGTGTCGCTGGTCGCCATACTGGATGCCGATAAAGAAGGTTTCCTCCGCACCTCCACTTCGCTAATTCAGACCATGGGTCGGGCGGCGAGACACGTAAACGGAGTAGTCTTTTTGTACGCCGACAAAATCTCGGACTCCATGAAAATAGCTATCGACGAAACTCTCCGTCGCCGGAAAATTCAAATGGACTACAACACCAAACACGGCATTATCCCGCAGGGAATCAGTAAACCCATCAGAGAAAGATTGATGAAACGTACCGACAGCGCACCTACTCCCCGTATCAAAGAGCTGGCCGAACATGGCTGGAGTGAAATAGACGACATTAACCCCGAGGCCCTTACCCCGCAAAAGAAAAAGATCCTGGTTGTCAAGCTCAAAAAGATGATGAACCAGGCGGCCAACTCCTGGAACTTCGAACTCGCCGCCCGCTACCGCGATACAATTCGAAAACTGGGGAAATAACAAGCTACATTTTTTTGAAATCTTCTGAACCGATTCCCTCAGTAACGTTTTTAAGAATTTCAATCATTAAATCGTCTGGTATTTCCTGACCCAGTTTCTTTTCTTCTTTATATTTCCAATAAAAAATTTTACCAAATCTTAATTCATCGGCTTTTCCGGAGTCGACCAGGTCTTGGATTTTTTGTCCCAACTCTCTTCCCTCGATGGGATCCATCTCAATAAGTTTCATCCAAAACCCAGCAAGATCCATATTTCTACTGGCCAAAAAATGTCTGAGCCTGGCTGTATCCGCAAATTCGTCCCTCCTAGCTAAAGCGTTGTCGTCTCCACTTAGACCTCTGACGGGTTTTTTCAATAAATTCATGCAGGTTTGTACAGATTCAACTGTCGCGCCTTCTCTGTCTGCGGCACCATCCATTACGGTTGCGGCCATTCTCATGGCATCATTGGCATTAATTCCATCTTCTTCTTGAAGTCGCCTCGCATAATCACCCAACGCCTTTTCCGCTAGTTCTGTATGAGCAAAGTCTAAAGATGATTCCATATCTAGAATATACCAGAACCGAATATAATAACCACATGGACGAAACAAAATTAGTCAGCAAAATCTGGGTTGATAACGGAGTAACCATGAAGTTTACCTGGTATCCGGGAGATGACATAAAACAATACGAGCCTTTCAATCAGGTGTACGGCGTCGTCTTTGACTCGGATGGCCGGATGCTTATTCAAAGACGGGAGACAAGACCGTGGTGTCTTGCCGGCGGTACCGTAGAGGAAGGTGAGAACGCCGAACAAACTCTAAGACGGGAACTGATCGAAGAAGCCGACGTCACCATCAAAAACCCCATCTTACTGGGCGGCCAAAGAGTTCAGTTCCCCGGCGGTCACAACCCCACCCCCACAAAACGATTTGTAGGCGATGACTTCTACCAACTACGCTATTATTGCGAGGTCGATGAGATATTACCCCAAACACCCGATCCGGATCATGGCATCATCAACGAACGCCTTTTTGTTTCTTCTTCGGAAATAAATAGTTATCTCAACTGGGGAGATACGGGACAAGCCATCTTTGACCGAGCCATCGCTCTCTTTCACCGCCTCCACCCCTAATCACCTGCTAGTCACCTGCGAGGATTATCCTCGCAGGGCAAAATAAACATAAAAGGATCAAAAGGGACTCTCCTCGAAGCCCTATAATTTAAAGAAATTCACGGATTTCCTCTGGAAACAAATCCACTAGAGTTTTAGCTTTGTTTCGATCGACCCACTCTAAAACATAAATATTATCTTCTCTCATATTATCTTTTTCAGGGCCGCCCAAAACCGGTTCCATATCGGGAGCCGTTATTACTTCAAAGAAAAAATGCTTTCTTCCTTCATACCCCGGACATTCATGAATGAGTTCAAAACTTAACACCTCCAAAGAAGTTTCTTCCATCACTTCTCGACGGAGAGCCTCCTCAAGTGTTTCTTCATCCTCAATTCCACCCCCGGGAAGGACCCAGTACTCCTGACCGTCTTTATGGCGGTGAATCAAGAGTACACTATCACCTCGTCTCAATATGGCCCCGACTCGTTTATTTGTTCTCATATTTTGACAATATTTGATCATAATCCGTCAATCTATCTATCAATACTGCTCTATAAATATCCGTACTGGAAATTCGGTGTTTGTTGTCACCCTGCGCCTCCCTGGCTTGCTTTAACTTCAATATTGTCAGTCTATTCTCGGGAGTCAACTTTTCCTTAAATCGCAGATCCCGATCTATCTTGTCCTGAGGATACTTTTCCAAAAACCAAATTTCCGTCTCCCACCTCACTCCATCCATCTCCGAAATCAATACAACAATGAAACCAACGGGCCAACCCGTTCTCGAAAATTTTACAAAATCACCATACTGATATTTATGAAACTCTCTCTTCTCTATTAATTCCTTAATAACGCTCACGGAAGCATCTCTTGGGTTATTGGTTTCCACGACGATGTCGATGTCCGGTCCGTACATCAGGCTCAAGTCAAAACTACCTATGACCGAACACTTTCCATACTTTGAAAGGAAGGGGATCAGTCCTGTCTCGGATAAAATTCTCGTAGCCGTTCCTCGTTGTGTTTCGGAATATTTAAGAAGTTCTTGATCCGTCATTAGGATATTCTACCGCAATTCAAAACCGGAGAGTTACTCGAACAATAACAAGAGAATATTTGTGGAAGAACGCGCACAAACTTCAAACAGAGTTAGAATAAAAGTTGAATGGTTTACTGGGATATAGTCCGATTTAGCTTTCTACGTTTCTTTGCATATCCGTATGAAATTTTGGCGAAAACGGCCGAAAGAGTGATAGAGGTAATCTTCTTGATTATGTTTTGGTCGCTATATTCCAAAAGTTCAAATCAAGCTGTATCCGTGCCTCAAATAAGTGCCTATTTTCTAATTGCCATGGGAGTAGCCGACTTAACCATGTCCCGTTGGGGTGCTTTATCAAATCTCATTGGAAACATGGTCAAAAGCGGACAGATAAGCAATTACATGATCAAGCCGGTAAATTTAGTTTGGGCTCTCTACGCAATCTCTCTTGGTAGAAACGGATTGAGAGTGATGTTGGCAATTATCAATATCCTATTGGGATTAATCATTTTCCCCCCTCAAGGAATACTTCAAATCGGAATGTTCGTAGTTATGCTTATTTTGTCGTGGTTCATTTCCTTTGCCTACAACCTGTTTGAAGGAATTTTGTTCCTGCACTTTACCGATGCCGTTGGGATCAGAAATTCGATCCAAAATTTTATCAGAGTATTTACCGGAGCCATGGTGCCGATCTATTTATTTCCGTCTCCATTAAAAGAAATTGTCCTTTATTTACCTTTTCCGGCCATGATTTATGGTCCGGCTAGTGCTTTTTCTATCCAAACGTTTGACTACAGCGTCATCAGGCAAATACTGATAGCCTTATTTTGGGCCGTCTTCCTAAATATCGCAATGAGAAAATGGTGGCATTATTCAATGAAAAAATATGAAGCTGTCGGAATTTAAAAGATCAATCGGACTAAGATGGTCAATTCTTAAGACCAACATCTGGTTTTCATTCCAAAACGATATCGCTTACGCCGGAAATAACTGGGCTTTCTTGGCCTCTACCTCCTTCTTTACCATAAGTATGCTCATATTTTTGAACATTCTGTATTCAAATATCAAAGAGGTGGCGGGTTATAGTCGACCGGAAATATTACTATTATTCTTGATGTCCCAGGTAAATTATTATTTGATCTGGGCCTTTAGTCTTCGAAACTGGCAAAATTTGATTGGGGATGTCAATAAAGGAAATCTCGATATGGTCCTTACAAAACCGCTACCTTCACTTTTCTATCTTAATACCAGGAATATCGGTTTACTGCCTCTGCTTAGGGAGGCCCTACCTCCAACTCTCATGATAATCCTGTCTATCAACTGGGTAGAGCTAAACATCAATTTGGTGAATCTGTTGATCGGGGGTGTAATAATGGTCTTGGGACTTTGGGTATTAAACATATTTACATTATTGGCTACGCTACCCGTTTTTTGGCTCGGCGAAAGCGACGGGGTTCTCGATCTTTCATTACAACTATCATCTGGAAATGGTGTGCTGATACCGCTGGAAGGCTATAACAAGGGTGTGCAAATACTATTTTCGACTGCCATTCCCATTCTGTTAACCACGGCTTTTTCCACTTCGGCAATATTAAATAAAACCAACCCTCTACTATTACTGGTTTCGGTTATCATAATAGCCGGGGTGGCAACCATTATCAGAGATAAAATGTGGAAACTGGCCATTAAAAATTACACCTCCGCCTCATCATAAAAATGATCATTAAAGTCAAGAACTTAAGTAAGGATTATCCGGTAAAGGAAAAACACGGCTTTTGGCGCGATGCGTTTTTCCCGGTTCACAAAAAAGTAAACGCTGTCAACAATATCTCTTTTTCAATAAACAAAGGGGAATCGGTCGCGCTCTTAGGTCCCAATGGAGCCGGAAAAACCACTACCATGAAAATGCTTTCCGGACTCCTTTACCCAACAGCCGGTGAGATCGATGTCATGGGCTATTTCCCTTTCGACAGAAAAAGAGAATACTTAAAAAAGATCGGTCTGGTCATGGGAAATCGGTCAGGCATGGCCTGGGACCTAACCCCGAACCAAAATTTTGAATTAGCCAAGAAAATTTACGAAATTAAAGAGGAAAGCTTTGTTTACAGGGTAGGATCTTTGGCAAATATGCTCGGAACCGAAAAGTATTTAGATAAACAGGTTAGGAAGCTTTCCTTAGGAGAAAGGATGAAGGTCGAGTTGATGTCTTCTCTGCTTCATGATCCTGAGGTGCTCTATTTGGACGAACCGACTATCGGACTGGACATCATCTCCAAGCAAAAAATCCGGAATTTCTTGAGAGAGATCCAAAAAGAATCGGGTGTCACCTTGCTCCTGACTAGCCACGATATGGACGACGTGGAGAAGGTGAGCGATAGGGTTATCGTGATCAACCGGGGAAAAATATTTTATGATGACTCCATGTCCGCTTTGCTTCATAAATATAAGGATAAAAAATATCTAACCCTGATCCTGACCGAAGATGTAGCTGAAGATGTGATTAAAAAATATGGAGAAATAATCGAGAAAAAGCACTTTAAGTACACCATTGAAGTAGCCAAATCAGAACAGTCTAAAATAATCGCCAAGGTTATGGAGGAACTACCCATTGACGACATTGACATCGTCCACGTGCCCTTGGAAGAAATAATCGGGGATATGTTTACTTAATCCCTCAAGGGTTATATTGATTCTAATGCCAAACCAGCCCCGACGGAAGTAAAGGGGTCAAACTCGGCTACTTTCTCATGTCCAAACATCTCAACGAGCATTTTTTCAAATACCGGCACTAGCGAAGAACCACCTGTCCGAACGACAATATCAATATCTGCTGTAGTCAAACCGGAGTTTTTGATGGTTCTCATAATGGTGTCCCTGACAGCGATGATTCTTGGCTCGATCATTTCCTCAAATTCCGACCTGGTGATTTCTTCATTGATGTCTATGAGGCCGTCTTTAAACACAATTTGTGCCTTCTCTTTGCCCGTTAATTCCTTTTTTGCAACCTCAATTGCCTCATACATTTCAAACCCCAAATTTTTCTGAATCAGATAAAGTAATCGGGTAATCGCCTCAGGATCCGTATTTTTATATTTTACATTTCCGGTCAGAAATGCAATATCGTCTGGATTGTTAAGATTGGGGATGCCAAACCAAGATCGGAGCCCCGATATTATGTGACCCGGCATCTTCATTTGTACCTCTCCAAAAAGTACTTCGGTACCGAAGTACTTACCCAATTTATGATAAAAAATATCGGAATTCAGGAGATCACCCCCAACATAAACTCCATCGGTCGCCAGAACATTGAAACCTGCGACTTCATCAACCTCCATGATCGTAGTATCAAATGTACCTCCGCCAAAATCAAAGACCAGTACATGCTTCCCTTTACTTGGAAATTTAGACAAATAGTATTTGGCCGCCGCCACCGGTTCAAATTCAAACCTAACCTCATCAAACCCTGCCGCCCGTATTGCTTTTTCCAGTCTATCTTGGGCCACCTTATCTGCTTCCGGATTAGGCGAAAAAGCAACCGGTCTACCACAAACCACAGATTTTTTTGTTTCTCCAGCTAGTAAATCCGCCGTTTTCTTGAGTTCACTCACAAACTTCCCAATCATTTCCTCTAGGGTATATTCCTTACCAAAAACTCTAGCACCTTTATAATGTGGCGATTTTAAGGCCGTCTTCAGAGCGTGAAATAGTCTCCCCGTTCCAAAATCCACTTCCTCATAGTAGTCGGGAATGTCCCCTGTGACCACTTTCCCACTAGGGGTGGTATACAAAATAACATTATTATATTTACCGGTATAGATCTTTCTCTTTATACCCTCGTGCCTTGCCTTATTATCTTTCAGATAAGTCGAAACCGCTTTGCTTCCGGTGCAAATCCTTTCTTCTCCTTCGTACCAAACCTGATCATGTATAAAAGTATTGGTGGTCAACTGTTCTTTATTTACCTTATTGGAGATCATAAGCTGCCGGGGATAGAAATAAAGGGCCGATCTGGCCACACCCTTATCATCAGCAAACGGATCGATAGGCATTAAAACAGCTTCGCCATCTACTAGCGTACTAAGAGAAGTATTAGTGGTACCAAAATCCAATCCGTAAAATGTCATACAAAAAAGGGGATAACCCAAAAATTATACACTATCAAGTACGATGGGGTTGTTCACGTTGTCAAAATTAGATTGCTCGAATAGACTCAATATATTTTTGCTCAACATCAAAAGGAACGTTTGACAAATGCAGGTTAACCTGTTGATCAACAAACCTATTTTTCTTGTCGTTAATTTCTCCTGAGTCATAAGAATACTCAATTAATTTAGCTTTAGTATAACCATGATCAAGCAAATCATAATAAATTTTCGTCCCCGGATATGGCCTAAATTTAAAGGAATTAATTTTTGTCCCCTCCGTTTGGGGGGCTAGCGCTTTGATGTCTCGAGCTAAATTTACTGTGTCAGACATATCTTTCTCTGATTCACCCGGAAATCCTAACATAAAGTAGGCAGTAACAAAAATCTCATTGTCCGCCAATCGTTTAACAACCCTCTTTACCATTTCCGGCGTCAAATTTACTTTATTAACACTTCTCATCGCGGCAACAGAGCCCCTTTCTACTCCAACATTCAATCTTTTTACTCCCACCCTTTTCATAAGAGCGAGGGTCTCATCTGATAATTTGTTCAGAATGTCAATTCGTGCATGCATTCTGAACTCCATGTCCGCTTCCGAAGTATAACCTGCATCAACCACTGGTCTAAAAATTGCTTCAACTTGTTGATCATTAAGGATCGCAAGTTCATCCAAAAATCGAACATCCCTAATTCCCAATTTTGCATAACTAATAATTTCCTCTGCTATTTTGGAATCAGATTGTTTTCTAAACGAAGCACTTCTTCTTAGTGCGGGGGCTGCACAAAAATAACAGTTAAAGGGGCATGTTCGGCTTGTAAGCATGAAAAATCGACTTCTGCCTTGAGGGTTAAACTCAGTGTGAGTTGGATCGAAAGGGACGTATCTTCTGTCTAGAGGTAAGTCATCAAGATTCTTGGGGGTGTAATCCAAGCTTGCTTGTGAACGATCTGCTTTCTGGCATAGCACACCGGGAATATTTTTCTCACCATTTAGCCATCTATCAAAGGATATTTCAGATTCCCCACAAAATACTGCATCCACTTTCAATGCTGGATCCTCCAGTAGAGTCTCAGGCAATAAGGTTGCATGAGGTCCTCCAACAATAATTTTTCTGCAAGGATCAACAGATTTAATAATTCGCTTCACTACTTTAAAAGAGGGAGTTGTTGAATTCAATCCTACGACTTTATAGTCATGGATGCTTACGATTTCTCCGACTTCTTCGGGTGATAATTGTTCGCCTGACGCATCCAATATTTGTACCAAAGTATTACTATTTTTATGCGTAAAACTTGCAAGATAGGCTAAGCCCAATGGCGGCTGATAAACTTCAAATTCTGAGGCTGATTCAGTCGCAAAGTCATAGAGAGGAGTGTTGATTAATAACACCGTCGCCTTTTTATCTCCAAAAAGTGTCGCGTGTTTCCCACTTTCAAGTTTAATGACCTCTGGCGTGTAATTGTTCATATTATTTCTGTTCAGAAACGAACCTAATACCGTCGCCATATTGCATATATATATTTTCCATTTGAATTGCAGCCTGATTCATTGACTCGTTACAGCAATTTTGACAACCGGGAACTATTGGGTGGTTTCCAAGCTTAAAGGCGTTTCTTATACTATATTTGTCCATAACTATAACTTGGTAATCATGATTATCTCCTTCCCAGGTCGATCTTAAACAGGGATATACCTTAGCTGTTTCAGAAGAGAAGGGATCAATGTGTGGTCTCACCGTAGAGATCCAACACTTCTCCTTTTTTTTGGTTTCATTTATTTTTTTATCAAAAGTAGTTAATTCGTGGGCAATGTTTTTTGCATTTTTAAAGTCGGAAAACTTTATCCAAAAATCGGGAGAGTTCAATTTCTGAATCTCGGGAAGCTGATATTCGAGTCTCTGTCGATTATTCTCCGTAAAGTTAAGAAGATTACATGCCAAATTTCCTTCATCAAGGATGGGTCTTATCTTTACATAATCAAGTCCGATCTCGGATAATTCCTTTATAGTATCAAACAAGGAGTGATCATCTCTTAATACGTACGGAGCTATAAGCATCGTGGCACCGATGATTTTATTCTGGCGAATTCTTCGATCCTTGAGGTACACAATATATTTATGGAGATTATCTATATATTTTCGATATACTCCGGGTATAGTCTTCTGGGTGGTGGCTCCCGTATAGTGGCCCAATGATCTGGATTCATCGTCAACAGAGTCGATTGAAAACCTTTGATGATCAACCATTGAATATGTTTCAAAGATATCATTGTTCGGATTTAGGAGCTTTGTTCCGTTTGAAATGTTTTTGCATAGTAGGGGATAGGAATCAATTTTTTCCAGAATCCTCTTAAAATCTTTGTGATAAAAAGCTTCACCTAGATGACTGAACGCAATTGATACTCCTCCCGCACCAACAAATTCCTCTATTGTTTTATCGATAAAATCCATATTTAGGCTTATGGGGTTTTTTACCAGATGTCTTCCATAATTGCAAAACCAACACGCATCCGTGCATCCTTGTGTCACACCAAAATCTATTTCAAGAGATGTTGGGTTTTTAAACCAAGCTGGAGAAAAGTCCTCAGGCCTTAGCATGTCATCTGTGGGAAAAGAAAACGTCCCAATTTTTATGTCGTTTAAATAAACCATTGGAACGAATTTTTGAAAAGAACGTGCCCAACTATCTTTTTTATTTTTTAAATTGTTCATAGGATATTTTCTAATGAATCAATAAAGGCATCTGTATCATAAGGAATAATATTGTCGACATGTGATGGTCCAAGGTTTGTGATGATCTCCTCCCAAAACTTCGCTCTTCTGGAAACGATTCTTTTAATAAATTCAGTTCCTTCCTTGTAGGGATTAAGTTTTGGATCATTCCATCTCGCAGAACTATGAAATGGTGTGTGTGGATTACTTAGAGAAATAAGTTTAAGTGTGTTCATTTTCATATCAGGATTGTAATCTTTATCAAAAAAAATTATTCCTTCAAGGGTCTTGATTACTCTTATATAAGACTTATCAATAAATTTTCCACCTGTCTTTGTAGAGTTGATATTTTCTTCTATACCGATTACATAATTTTTTTCAGCACCGCAAATCACACCGCCCCAATCATCAGTTAGCAGTCTAAATCCCATTGTCTGAGCAATAACACTGCTATATGTTTTCCCCTTTGATGTGTGTGAACCCAACAACATGACAGCCTTATTATTCTTCTCAAAAATTGCAGCGTGTACAGGAAGAATTGGCAATTTTTCATCCAAATCCAGGTCAAAAGTTGAAATACCCTTGATGACACCATCAAGAGACCCATACTTTTCGATACCATAAATCATCAAGCTTCGCTTTATGGGGTCGAAAGCCACCTCGGCACGTTTATGAAAATGCTGTTGTTGTAAGGGATGAAGTGTGCCGTCGCACAGACGGACGTGAGGTTGCGATTTTGTCATGTAGATGATTTCAGCGTCATCCTTTTCGTCTAAATGTTCCAATTCATGCACGGTCTTTTCGCTTTCTATTAGTGTTAAGTGATCAATAAGTAATTGAGAATCCGTTCTTACAGTTATGTGCCGGTCAAAAACTGTTATTCGTGTACACATTAGTGCTTCGGGAAAAATAAAATCATCACGTTTGACAACAGCCCATTCCTTGGATGCCAAATACTCCCCGGATTCTTTGATCTCCGGGTCAAAGACTTTCTCTAGAGATTCGGATAATGGTTCTGAACGGAAACTCATTCTAGTTCTGTAATTGATAATGTATCCAAGTCAATCTTGGCTTTTAACCCCATACTCTTTGGAAAAACCAATTTATATCTCGCTTGTGGAAATCCGGTACCAATCTCCCCGGCTACAAATTTTGTGTATGTGGGGCATAATTCATCAAAAAAACTTCTATCAATTTTTATCTCATTAATATTGTTTTCGCCCAAAAACCTAAAGAAATTTTTTCTAATCTGGAATTCGTCTTGATAGTTTTTATTTTCGGCAACCTCAGAGTTAGGCAGCCTAGACAGACTCGCCTTGGCTTTGGAAACAATACCGCTTCCAATAAATATCTCTATTTCTTTAAACAGAAGGATCCTTTTTAACGCCCGGCTGCCTTTTGCTGATATTTCTTCAAAAAATGTATCGGGGCTTATAATGTTTATGGTTATATATAGTCCGTCTAGAATAGCTTCGTCTATTACTAATCTTTTTGCGGACTTCTCGGGATCTTTAGAAACCATAAAACAATCAACATCAACACTGGCGTCGGTTCTTATTAGTTTTGAGTAGAGATATTTTCCCTTTCGAAAGTACCTTTCGTCACGGAAGGCGTAGTTTGAAGTAGTTCCGTTCACGAAAGAACCATGAACGAAGAAAACAACAACATTCCTATCTCGATTAACAACCTCAGATAACATTTCGAATATGATTTGTCTTTGTTCGTTATAAGTTTTTGTGGACATATTGTTCTATTTCTTGATTAATTTCGAATCCCAATGTGTCAACGAAGTTTGACTTGTAGATATAGTCTAGAGTTTTTAAGGCTTGGAACGCCAACATTTTTGTTCCTTCAATCGTTAAATGACCCAAATGTGAAGCGATATTGAGAAATTCGGTTTCAATAGGGTAGTAGTTCATTTCTTGAAAAACTGCCGTATACTTTGCCAGCAAAATGGTTTCAAACTTTATCGGGCTAGAATATGAATCAGGGTTTGTCCTAAAAAAGAATTTTCCAATTGGAGTCGCATTTACCACCAAATCGCATTTAGTAATGATCTTGTCCACCTCCTCGTAATCCATAACAACGCGAATATTCTTAATTTCCTTTATTAGGCGCTTAAATTTTGTTCGATCAATATCAAAAAGATACACATTGCAGTTTTTATAATCTGACAGATAATAACTCAACGATCTCCCAGCACCACCGGCTCCTAAAATGAGAACCGACTTTTTATCAATTTTCCCTGCAATTTTTTCATAAGGCTCCACAATTCCAAAGACATCTGTATTGTGGGTAGTTAATTTGCCATTAGTATTGACGATTGTATTACAAATACCATATTTATTAGTAAAGTCATCTTTGATATCCACATGTTTCATTATCTCTTCTTTCCAAGGAAGAGCGACATTGAAACCCTTGATTGTTGGGTCCTTTCTAATGTTCGAGATAAACAATTCAAGTTTTTCCGAAGATTCGATAGCTTTGATCACGTGTTCAAAAACGATGCCCGTTCTCTTTGATATCATTGGCCATAAAGATCCTGCTACGGTGTATTTGGCAATTTCTGGGCCTCCGATTAGCAATATTTTGTCCATGTTCTTTTTAAATCAAAATCTTTGAAACGGCCAATTCTAGAGAACCATCCTTTTCTGACAAATCCAGTCTGTCGTAAGTGGATTTAAAGCTCAGTGTAATGTCTTTTGGTCGTATTGTGCTTATTTTTGAATCATCTGTGATAATTAGTGAACTATTGAGTCCGTAAATCCTTGCAACTAGTCTTGCAAAGTCTAACCTCGATATCGCCGTTGATCCTACAGTGTGAAAAATACCGGAAAGATTGTTTTGTGTTATTTTCGAGATCATACTTGTAAGCAACAGAACTGAAGTTGGATTACTCATGTAAGCACTAGAAATATATACCGGAAAACCCATTTTTAATCTTCTCGCGGTATACTGCACAAAAAGAGTCTGATTCTGAAGAATGTCGTTCTTAAGCTCATTGTTGAGTATTTGACTATAATCGTCATCAATATTTCCAATAACCAAAGCGGTTCGACATATCGCTGAGTTAGGAAGTAATCTTACAGCATTCTCCGAAGCCACCTTAGTCGCCCCGTACCAATTTATAGGAGACGGAGGCTGATTCTCCTCATAATCACCAGTTTCACCATCAAAAACGACATCCGAACTGATATATATGACCTTAGCTCCGGATTCCTTGGAATACTTGGCGATTGTCTCAGTACTGTTAACGTTGACCTTCCACGAAAACGCTCTATGTTCTTCACACAATTCCAGCTGCTTAATGGCAGCCGTGTGAATAATAACATCAGGCTTAAAATTATTTAATTCCTTGGTTAACAACCCTAAGTCCGAGCAATCTAAAATTTTTGTATTAGTAACAATATCGTTCTTTAAATCAAGACCAAGGAGCTCGTAATTTGTTTGGAAATTGCGGTATAAATGCCTCCCAATAAAACCATTAGAACCGGTGATAAGGATCTTAATCATCTCTCTAAATTTAAATAGTCAATAATATGAGAAATTGCTTCGCCTGTGTTTTTTGAAATCTCGGATGGATCACTTAAGATATTGTCGGTGATACATTTTATTGAAGCAAAAGGAAGGTTTAATTTGTTACAAAGAAAACATTGTGGAGCCGCTTCCATGTCAAAGACTAAGGATGGCCGTCCCCCTAATAACTCAGAAGCCTTGGCGGGTGTTATAAAAGAATCTCCCGTCGCAATTGTAGTGCTTTTTAAACCACCTTCATTAACTAAAAGCGAGATACTTGGAGAATAATATTCTTTCTCTTTGCCTATCGGTGATAAATCAAGATCCCATTCAAAAAACATTTTGCCGATGAATAGACTAAGAGGCTTCTCTGTAACACTGCTACCGGTTCCAATATTTATTACTTCTTGAGGGTGCCATTTATGTATAGCCTGAAAAGTCGATATGGCAGAATTTACCTTTCCAATACCGGTTCTCAAAAAAAAGTACTTCGCTGAACTGGGGGTATAAGAATAAGAAAACGAATTGTTGTCAATTTTTGCCAATTTCGAGGTTGGGAGGAATTTCCGACAAAATTCCAATTCCGTTCTGCTTCCGACGGTTATCAATATCAAGCTCTGGTTAGAATCTTTAACGGCGTGCATTATATGCACCAACTATATCCCAAAAATTATTAAATGTCAAACATTTTCGTCAATAATATAAGGTTAGTTGCTTAAAAGAGAGTTATGGGTTATAATTAGGTATGCAAAAAGTATTTTTCACTTGCTCAACCAGAGAATTTGCCCAAAGGCACGATACTTACGCTACCATTGTAAGAATAATTACAGGGCAACCGAAAACTAAGATTGTACACAACTGGATTGAAGATCAAAAAGCCGGAAACGTTCAGGATGAAGACAAAATTGTAGATATTTATGAAACAGTCAACGAAGCCATTTCCGCTGCTGACGTTGTGGTGGTCGAAGGTTCGGTCTCGAGCATGAGTCTGGGTTATCAAATTGTTTTGGCTGTCCAGATGAAAAAGCCTGTTCTTTTTCTGCAGGCACAAGGGGTCAAAAAAGACAGCTTTGTAATAGGTCTTAATTCACCTTTTGTTTGGAGTCGATATTACACCGAAAATAACTTGGAAACCGTCTTGGAAAAATTTCTAAAATATTTTAATGAGGCAAAAAGGCTTAGATTTAATTTGGTTCTGGATTCTGAACAAGTGAATTTCATTACTTGGAAAGCTTTTAAGGAAGCAAAACAAAAAACGAGAGTAATCAAAGATCTGATAGATACCGAAGCCTTCAAAGACAAAGATTATCGGAAGTTCCTATCCGGAGAAGAAAAATGAATAAGTGCTGAATAATCAAGAGATCCTAAGAATTCTGCACGATCATGAAGCTTAAATTTATGAGGGAATGCTGATTCCGTGTCACCAATTAATTCATAATCGGTCGGATAAAACGCTCTAAGCCTGTTTTGCCAAGGTATCTGTGAGGGGGGGATACCCATTAGTTTGGTGGCAAACGTGTCCAATGTGAGCGAATCTGTCGAGGCGAGCGAAAAACCCAGATCGATTTTATCTCCCATAATTGGACCATTACCTTCTAATGAATTTGTAAAATCGAGTAGGGAGAGGGTGGATCTTAGTTTAACTGAGGCGAGACACAAGTTCAAATTTAATAAAGGTATACAGACTCGCATTCTATCTTCATCGGTTAACAAAGGTGGATTATTGTGGTCAAAACCATGCATTGTAAGTTTGTCTTCGTAGGCAATACCCCCCATAATGAAATTTTTTTGGCTCAAGGAATTTAGAATGGAACTATGAGATTTTGGCTTAGATAAAGATATTGAAAACTTAGACTCGAGTAGTATTTTATATGCGTGTATCGGTAGTTTTTGGTTATCAATCAGTTGTGCAAAACCAATTTCTTCGAAATTGGTTGTATTCAAATCCAGTAATTTAACATTTTTATAACCCTTTGTTACGGCAGAAATTCCTGTTTCATCAAACATCATCAATGTCTCGGTACCCCTTGCTTTTGGTGAACTCTCAGCAATTACTATGTCCTTTTTCGAAATACTGCTAAAAAAGTCGATTACTGCACGCACTGAATCCGGGTGTGTGGAAGCCATCCCATTGTCTCCGAGTCCGACTAAATTTGGTTTAAGAATGATAGGCTCATTTGATTTGTCCAATAACGAGATAATTTCTGACTTAAGAGTAAAAAGAGCTCGGGTCATAGATGTGTATGTGTCACCTCGACCAACAGCTATATTATTCTTTTTCACCATATATAATTATCTCATGAAAATATTTTTCACCTGTTCACCAAAGAAACTATTCGAATTACGGGAATATTACCTTGCGATACACAGATCGCTTCTGTCTGAAGGACATGACGTGGTAGCCGACTGGCTAAAATCCGGAATTGAAAGGCATTCCCCGACAGGCATAAGAACCAAGATAAGTCGGAAAGAGTTTTACCAACAGTTGGAGAGAAGTATTGAGGATTGTGGCATTCTCCTTGTAGAGGGAACGGTCGACAGCATGAGTCTTGGCTGGCAAATCGCTAAAGCTCTGGAAAAAAATAAAAAAATCGTATTTCTTCAAATAATACAGGAAGACTCTCCTCCCATCCATCCCTTCATTGAGGGTGTCATGAACGAATCAATTCATTTCTCACAATATAGCTTGGAAAATATTGGTGAAGTTTTAGCTACGGTTCTAAAGTGGGACTAAATGGAAAGTAGTTTTTCGGTAACTATATTTGGCAAAATATTATTCTTATGATTACTGATAAAGGATATGTCTACCCATATCAAATCTGCTATCTCACCCGGTTTGACTTCGGGATTAAACTCCTTCATTTTCAAATGTTCCTTCTCGCTCGTCAAATAGAAATATTCTGTCGCAAAGCCCGGCTGTTTTAATTCATAGAACAGCGCCACCGGAAGGATCGTTAGTCCTGTCTCTTCCTGGATTTCTCTGGACAGAGTTTCTTCCAAAGACTCGGTTACTTTATTGTGTCCTCCCGGGAAAGTGTAGTATTCATGATCGTTCTTTATTCTATGTATCAGAAGATACTGTTCTTCTCTTTTAATTATCGCCGCGACCCTGTTTTCGGTATCAAATGGAACAATATCTATATTTACCGGATTTCCTGATTCATCATAGGCATCTACCTTATCAACCTCATATAACACTTCATTAAAGTTATACCTAAGTTTCATCTTAGAAGACATAAACACTTTTCCCATACTCATGCCTTTGAGTTTTGGTCCGATAACGTGAGATTGCAAAACTTTAACAACAAATCCGTCACATTGATTTTCTATTATTACTGAATCTTCCATGTCAAAATTATACTAGCCCAAGACTTGAATTCGATATTTAAAAGTTTTCTCTCTGGGTAACAACAACATTTTCCTATATCTGGCGTAGTTTATTTGATACTCGGATAGTTTTAAAGAACCTGACCGGTCGGGGTGGTTAATGTGATAAACAGTGGCTCTTTTTATTGGTATAACAAATCTTCCAAGTGAAATAACCTTAGCCGCCATAGACGTATCATTCAACCCCCAACCTACAAAATTTTCCGGAGCTCCTTTTACTTTAAGCAAATCTTCTCTAGAATAACAAATTGAACACGTTAAACACATTTCCGGTAAACTCAGGCCGATCCGTTGTCCGTATCCTAAGAGTCTCAGGTCTTTTGAATTATCGGAAATACTTCCCTGATTTTGCTTATCACATCTGAAATCACCTTTAGCGAATCCCGCTGGAAAGTCCTCAACCGAAAACTTCGTTTTATTGGTAAAACAACGGTATGAAATCGTGACACATTGATCTAAAAATGAGTGAATGCTTAGATGCTCATCAAGATAATTGGGGGGTAGGACAATGTCTGAATCTATGAAACAAATCACATCTCCTGTGGCCATTCTCACACCTTTGTTTCGACAGGCCGCAGAATACTTTCGGTATCTATTCCGTACATAAATAATGGGAATTGGTGAAAAAACTGAAAGCTCTTCAATTATAGGCTCAGTTTGATCAGAGGATGCGTCATTAATTAAGACGATTTCCTTTATTTGATGAGAGACGGTTTGGTTTATTATCGATTTGACTACCTCATGCAGTGTTCTGGATGAGTTAAAGGTCGGAATAACAAAAGAAGCTGTCTTTGAAATATTTTGTTTTTTACCCAAAACAAAAAGATCCTCCGGGTATTTGTTACTAACATGTTTTAGGGCATCCTGTAGACTTTTGTTTGCCATACGTGCATTATATGCACCAATTATATCATTGCTCAAACTGTTGAAAAGCTGTTAAAGAAATAGCCCCTTCGGGTATTTTGTGGTGATTTGGTGTAAAATAGACAGTCATGTCCGGCACTGCATCTTCAACTCATTTGATCATCAAGGGAGCCCGTCAGCACAACCTTAAAAACGTCAACCTGACTCTCCCCAAAAACAAGCTCGTGGTCTTTACCGGTGTCTCCGGTAGCGGCAAGTCGAGTATGGCTCACGACACTATCTACGCCGAAGGCCAGCGCCGCTATGTCGAATCCCTCAGCTCCTACGCCCGCCAGTTCCTCGGCGTCATGGACAAGCCCGATGTCGACCAGATCGAAGGTCTTTCCCCGGCCATACTTATCGATCAGAAGCAGGGGAGCCACAATCCCCGCAGTACCGTCGGCACTGTCACCGAGATCTACGATTATCTCCGCCTCCTCTTTGCCCGTATTGGACACCCACACTGCCCCAAATGCGGTCGGGAGATCATGCCTCAGGACATCAATCAAATCTACAAATCGGTTATCGACTTGGCCATAGCTCATCCAAGCTATCAAAAGCAAAAAGGTGTCCGCCTGCTCATTCTGGCTCCAATTGTCAAAGGCCAGAAGGGGGAGTTCAAAGAATTATTTCCCGGACTACTAAAGCAGGGGATTGCCGAAGTCAGAGTGGATAACAAAATCATCTCCTCCCAGTCAACCCTATCTCTTTTCAAAAATAACCGCCACAATATTGAGGCGGTTATCGACAAACTGGTCATAGGCCAGGTAAAGGGCAGTCCCGAGTACGAAAAACAGAGACTGGTCGACTCACTCGAACAAGCTCTGAAAATTTCCGACGGTGAAGTCTACGTCAGTATCGTTTTGGACCCCTCTCTTTCGTTTCCCTCCGACCCCGAAGAAATGGAGGACCATTTATACTCCCAAAAGCTCGCTTGTCCCGTCGATAATATCTCCATTCCCGAGATCGAGCCCCGCTATTTTTCCTTCAACGCCCCGGAAGGTGCTTGTCCCGAATGTACCGGTCTCGGCACCAAGATGGTCCTGGATACGGACTCCGTTGTTTCTTCCTCTCTCAGTCTTCTTGAGGGAGCCATCATTCCTCTCGCTTCTCAGTTCGAAACCCGCACCTGGCTCGCCAAACTGGTTCTCGAAGCCATGGAATCGGTGGGTTTCCCCGGAAACAAACCTCTCTTCGATATGACCGAGGAGCAAAAGAACGCTCTGTTTAAAGGCACCGCCGATAAAACATACGCCATTAAAGGCATCAATCGGCATGGCAAACACGTGGTGAGAAAGATGACCTTCGACGGACTTTCCAAAGAGTTCGAGAGACGTTACGAAGAATCCTCATCCGAGTCTTTCAAAGAGGAAGTCGCCAAATATCTCATCCGCAAAACCTGTCCGGTCTGTAACGGAGCCCGTTTGAAATCGGAAGTCTTGGGTGTCCATGTCAACAACCACTCCATCAGCGAGGTAACCTCGTGGTCGACCGCCAAGTCGTTTGAATTCTTTAAGGATTTACCCAAAAAATTAACTCTTACCGAGCAACAGATCAGTGAACCGATCACGAAAGAAATAGAGGACAGGTTAAGTTTCCTCATGTCCGTCGGTCTGGATTACATTACCCTGGCTCGTGAGTCCGGCACCCTTTCCGGAGGCGAGCTCCAAAGAATTCGCCTGGCCAGTCAGATCGGCTCACGTCTCACCGGCATCCTTTATGTCCTGGACGAACCCACCATCGGTCTGCATCAAAGGGACAATGCCAAGTTGATCAACACCCTCAAAGATCTTGTCGCGCTGGGAAATTCACTCATCGTCGTTGAACATGATCAGCAAACCATGGAAAGTGCCGACCACATCGTCGAGTTTGGACCAAAAGCCGGCTATCTCGGGGGCAAGATCACTTTTGAAGGCACGGTCGACGAAATGAAGGCTTCCGGCTGTCTCACCGGGCAGTACCTTTCGCGTGAGAGAGTAATTCATGCCATCAAGCCAAAGGAACCGACCGAAAGCCCTGCTTCAATTCGTCTCACCGGCTGTACTCATCACAATCTAAAAGACATTGACGTCGATTTTCCTCTAAATAAATTCGTGGCCGTCACCGGAGTTTCGGGATCCGGAAAGTCTTCTTTGGTAGTGGATACGCTTTACGAGGCCCTGTCTCAAAAACTAAACCCCATGCACCACAAAGAAGATATCCAATACGGTACTATCACTATCCCCGATATAGTCAAAAGAGTCTCTTTAATAGACCAAAGTCCCATCGGTAAAACTCCTCGTAGTAATCCGGCCACTTATACCAAAGTCTTTGATTATGTTCGTCAACTTTTCTCCAATACTCAGGAAGCGCGCTACCGCGGTTATGGTCCCGGACGATTTAGTTTCAACGTCAAAGGCGGACGCTGTGAAACATGTGAAGGCGATGGTCAGATAAAAATTGAGATGCAGTTTTTAGGTGACATTTATATTACCTGTGAAACCTGCAAAGGTACCCGATTTAATGATCCCACGTTGGAGGTGGAATACAAAGGAAAGAATATTGCCCAAGTGTTGAACATGACTATGGACGAGGCAGGAGATTTCTTTAGAAATGTCCCGGCCATCAGTAAAAAAATCGAGACCATAAAAAAAGTCGGTCTCGGCTATATTAAGCTCGGCCAAAGTGCCCCTACTCTTTCGGGAGGGGAAGCTCAAAGAGTCAAGTTGGCGACAGAACTGGCCAAAACAGGCAACGGGCACACCATCTATATTCTTGATGAGCCCACTACAGGCTTGCATTTTGACGATCTCAGTAAATTGGTCCAAACCTTGGTGGATCTAGTCAGTCAAAATAACACCGTCATCGTCATCGAACACAATCTAGACGTAATCAAAAATGCCGACTATATTATTGACATCGGCCCGGAAGGCGGTGACTCCGGCGGTGAGCTGATTGCGTCGGGTTCGCCGGCCAAAGTAGCCTCCAAATTTGATACCCCGACCGCCCTGGAATTAAAAAAGTTAATCTTCTAAATTGCATACAAAAATAACTGCCCTTGTCCTAACCTTGTTAGGAATTTGTCTCCTGTATATCCCCAAACAGGTTTCCTCTCTCGCCAAATTCAATACAAGCTACCAAATCTATTACCAGGTGGAAAATACCGGGAAGACTCACGTTAAGTTTGTCATCAATCAGATAAACAACCTCTCGGTGGTTTATGCCACCAATTTTGGACTTAGCGTAAACGAAACCAAGATCGAAAACGTCAGGGTCCTTGACGAAGGGACACCGGTGATTCCCGATGTGATCAAAAGCTTGAACCAAACTTCGATCTCTTTTCCTTTTACCAGCAAAGTCGTGGGTAAGGGCAAGAAACACACCTTCACGATAGAATACATCACCACGGACATAACCACCAAATCGGGAAACACCTGGCAGATCGACATTCCCCGTCTCGAACCGGACGAAAACGTTTCCGAACAAACCGTGATTCTCACCGTTCCATCGGGATTCCCCGCTCCCGCGTACATCGACCCCAAGCCGGACATTGTCAACGGAAACGTCTATTACTTTAGCGGCCAAAAAATCAGCAACAAGTCTATTAGCGCTATCTTCGGAAAAACTCAATATTTCAAAGGTACCATAAAATACCATCTCGCCAACAATGAAAGAGAAAAGATAAAAACCGAGATCGCCCTTCCACCGGACACCTCTTATCAAACAGTCAATTATCAAAACATCGATCCCAAACCAGAAGAGATAAACAATGATCATGATGGTAATCTATTGGCCAAATATTCTCTCCTGCCGGGAGAAACGAAGGATATTGTCGTCGATCTTGTGGTGAAGCTGGACTTCATCCCAAAACCCACCAACACTCAACCGTCGGATAATTTGGTAGCCAAAAATTCTATCTGGAACTACGACAATGGAGTCTTTAACTCTCCGGAATATAAAAACCTAAAAAGTCCAAAATCCATCTACGATTTTGTCTCGGATAAATTGAAATACGATTATGAAAAACTTAACCGGGAAAGGCCGACCCGTTCACCGGCGGCGGAGTCTCTCATCAATAGCCAGAGCGCGATCTGCACCGACTTTTCCAATGTTTTTGTGGCTCTCGCTAGAAAATCCGGGATCCCGGCAAGAGAGCTGGAGGGTTTTGCTATCTCCGAAAATCCCGACCTGAAACCCTTATCTCTTACCCAAGACGTTCTCCACGCATGGCCGGAGTACTTTGATACTTCCAAAAGTACTTGGGTTCAAGTTGATCCTACCTGGGCGAATACCACGAGGGGTATCGATTACTTTAACAAGATGGATTTCAACCACCTGGTTTTTGTCATCCACGGCGAAAAACCGGATTATCCCATTCCCGCCGGAGGTTATAAAAATGGGCAAAAATCTAAAGACATTGCTTTTGAGCCTATCTCCGGTATCGATTTTCCCTCACCGATACTAACCTCATCTTTCGACAAACAGGAAGGAAACAACGTGTTAATAAATATTTCGAATGGCTCGGGTGTGTCCTTTTACGGAGAAATGGTTAGTGAGGAGAATGATCTCCTGGAAAAATCCACCTCTTGGGTGAGCATCCCTCCATTTTCCCATCAAACGATCTATATAAAGGTCAAAAAACAGCCGTTCATCGCCAAAATTGATTCTCAAGTTATAATTCATGTAAATGGCTCTCGACTTGAAACCGGATTTACCTTCGGTTCTTCCACCTCAAAGACTTTCGTTTACTCCGGAATCGGAGGAATTTTGGCACTCATTGCCCTCTATACCGGGTATCTATATCTTCGAAGACGAAAACAAAAAACCTCTTTATATCGGTAAGTCGATCAATCTTAAGACTCGATTCAAACAGCACTATGAAGGTTTTACGGAAGGGACTACCAAAGCCCAGCTATTCATACCAAAAACCAAGTATCTCTACCTCAAACCGGTCAGAAACGACATTGAAGCGGTTATTACCGAAGCTAATTACATCAAGTCCTATCGGCCCCGTTATAACTCAATCATTAAAGACGACCGTTCCAATCTTTACATTGTCTTTACCAACGATCCGTATCCCAAGATCAGAATTATCCACGCCACCGATATACTTACCCTGGACCTGGACGACTATAACAAACAGGTGTTTGGACCTTACACATCGGGTCTCGCGACACAAAGTCTGATCAAACAGATCAGACACATCTTCGGTCTTTGTTTATCACCCTTCAATTCGCGGGGGATTGCCTGTTTTAACTACCACCTTGGCCACTGCCCCGGTGCGTGTGTTGGCGAACTTACCGTCGAAAAATACCACCGGCATCTGGGTCACATCAAAAAGTTCTTATCCGGAAAATTTATTTTTCTCGATAAAAGCCTTCATCGTGAAATAAAATCGGCTATCAAAAGCCAAAACTTTGAAAGAGCTCAGGCAATTAAGATTGAAATAGAAGGTTTGCACCACTCCCTGAGTACCAGAAACTCCAGTTTACTGTTAAAACTCTCCGACGCTACGGACATTCTCCAGTATCAGATTGTCAAAAAGCTGGGTCACCCCCTACTTCGTCGGGCGCCTTTCCGTCTGGAATGCTTCGATCTGGCTCATCTCCAAGGAGAAAATTACGTGGGATCCATGGCGGTATTTATTAAAGGATCCCCACACACCGCCGGTTACCGTCATTTTCATGTCAAGCCTCCCGATAGATCGGACACGGCGGCCATGAAACAAATAATTATGCGGCGGCTGTTACATCGGGAGTGGGGGACACCCGACCTGATCATCCTCGACGGTGGGAAACCCCAGCTTTCCGCAGTCCAGCCCCTTGTTCCGGCCAATATTCCGGTGATCGCTTTGGCAAAAAAACGGGAGACGGTCTATTTCTACGACCTGACCCACCGCATCGTTTCCCTTAGTTTACCCTTGGAAGATCCGGTACTGAACCTGTTTAGAAGTATCCGCGATGAAGCGCATCGCTTTGCCAACACGTTTCATAAAAAACAAAGACAAAAATCTTTAATCAAGTAATATACTTAATTTCAGAGTATGAAAATCTTTTTAAGGCATGTTTTGATCAATCTCCTGGTTCTCTACCTTACGGATCTGTTTTATCCCGGATTTTCTATTCTTCATGACTTCAAGACTCTATTGTCCGCGGCGGTCATCTGGCTTCTTTTAAATAAGATCGTCAAGCCGATCATCAAACTGCTTCTTTTACCCATCAACCTGATCACTCTAAACCTCTTTTCTTGGGTAATCTCTCTGTTGACCCTTTTCCTTCTCAAGCTTTTGGTGGGTGGGATCAATATCGAAAGTTACAGTTTCCCGGGAGCCAATTTTGAGGGCTTTGTCATTCCGGCTATGTTCATCGGGGTCTTTCTCTCTTATTTGATCACCTCCACCCTCCTAAACATCTTCCATAGCTTCATTTTCTGGCTCATCAGAAAGGACTCGGAGTAGAATATAATAAGACACTATGCAAATCACCCTAATTATCCAAATCATTGTTTCGCTGATTCTCATTATCCTGGTCACCCTCCAATCGAAAGACTCATCCCTGGGAGCCGGCTTCGCTTCCGCCACCCAGTCCGGATTTCATACCAAAAGAGGACCGGAAAAGATGATTTATCTCGCCACCATCATTTTTTCGGTCATTTTTATGATCCTCTCCTTCCTTAATATCGCCATTTGGAAATGATTAATCCTTTTCGTGAAAGAATCTGGTACATCAAAGGATTCTTTAAAAAATATTCGCTTCAGATCCTGGTTAGTTTGGGAATTACTATTGCCGTCGTCTTACTGGGAAACACGATTATTTCCAAGTTTCCCAAGTCCAAAGCCCACTACCGGATTGGCATTGTCGGTCAATTCGGATCCGGCCAGCTACCTCCGTATATCATCAATTTTTTAAACGCCGGACTGGTGGTCCTTGACGGTAATCGGCAACCCCAACCGGGTTTGGCCGAAAGATGGGAAATTGGAGATGACGGTAAAACTTATACTTTTTACTTAAAGCCAAACTTAAAGTGGTTCTCGGGAAAAGAGGTGAAGGCCTCGGATATCAAAATCTCGATTCCCAACATAAATATTGAAACAATTGATCCAAATATTATTCGTTTCCGGATTCCTACAAAATTTTCTCCCTTTCTCTCACTTTTGAACATTCCGCTCTTAAATTCAAAGGGGGAGATAATCGGAAAGTACAGCATCCAACTAAAACAAAAATCATCCGGCGTTATTTCTCAAATCACCGTTGACACAAACGACAAAACTCTTGTCTTTAATGTTTTTCCTACCTCCAAACAAGCGCTAACCGCCTTCAAGCTGGGGCAGGTCGATCTGGTCTTAAACCTTCCATCGGAGTACCTGGCGGAAGCCGAACAATACGGAAAAATTTCCAAACAAGTGGATATGAACAGGGTAGTCATGTTAATTTTCAATCAACAGGATCCCAATCTAAAAGAAAAAAGTATTCGTCAAGGAATTGCCTACTCTCTCAAAGATAAAAATTTCGGTCAGACGGAAGCTCTCACCACCATCAGCCCGGCTTCGTGGGTTTTTAACCCTCTGGTAAAAACCTACCCTTACAACCCCCAAAGAACCAGAGATCTTATCAAAGCCCCCATATCTCTAAATCTGGCTACCACCCCGGAGCTACTTTCTGTCGCGGAAAATATCAAATCTCAGCTATCCTCGGATCAAATTAGTATTAGCACCAAAGTCGTTACGTCTATCCCCGAACAATTTCAGTTACTCCTCAGTGTTTACAATATTCCCTCCGATCCGGATCAATATCGGGATTGGCACTCGACCCAATCAACCAATATTGGCAGGGGGTCGGATGAAAAAATCGACAAACTTCTCGAAGACGGACGCATCACCGAGGATACCAAAGAAAGGAAAAAGATCTACTTTGACTTCCAAAAAACTTTCTCCGAAGAACTTCCGGCTCTGGTTCTCTATCACCCGTCGGTCTTTAATCTGGCGAGAAAAGATCTCTATTTTAAGATCATCAACACCGCCAATTAACTTATCTTTGGCTCGGATAAATTCTCAGATTCTTCAGACGTTGGATTGTTCTCTGTTCCGTACCGAATTTACCACCTTCGACACCCTTGTCTCTTAAGATAAAGATCATCATCGAAACAAGATTAAGGCAAATAAATGTCCCCACAAAAAGGTAAGCCCACGCCATTCGCTTCTTGCTGATTTGAAGCAACAATTTCCCTAACAACAAAGCGAAAAACACCAGCGAAGAAAGATACATCCTTCCACCATAAGCGGCGGCTGCCCACCCTCCCTGAACGGTAATTATCAAAAACTGCCCCAAAAAGAAGAGGAGGGGATACTTCAAGTTCTTTAAATTCTCTTTTCTAATCAACAGATAGAGGAAGTAGATAAACAGCACCAATAGTAAAGGAGTTCTGTAAAAAAGACCGGTTACCGGATTAAAAAAACTTCCGAATATATCAATCACCGGTTTACTCTGAACTCTTTCCACAAGACCACGCCAATAAGGGTGATTCAGAGGATTGCCAAAGAGAATAATCCAATGAATGATCATTGGTGAAAAAGCAAAAATATAACCGGTCAGGAACTTCTTTGCCCGA
Organism: uncultured Pseudomonadales bacterium; assembly: GCA_964528565.1. Taxonomy (GTDB): domain Bacteria; phylum Patescibacteriota; class Microgenomatia; order UBA1400; family MFAQ01; genus UBA10133. The sequence goes on from CAZGSP010000029.1 coordinate 27,523, forward strand.
CCCATCAAAATCCTAAAATGGTTCGGCTTTTTACCGGAAAAATAGTTAGCGAGAGAAGAAAGACACCAAATGAGAACAACGATTGAGTCTTGTGGTCTGGTAATTGTCATCAAGCCGGCGATTAAGCCCAAGAGCAAGCTATATTCCCAACAGTCTTTACGCAAAAACAAGTAGAAAAAGAGCGCCGACAGAAAAAATGAAGCAAAGTGAGAATTGATAACGTCAAAACCGGAGTAATAAAATAGGCTGGTCGACAGGAAGATGGATACGCTACTAATTAAACTGATCTTACGGTTTTGAACCGTCAGGTTGATCACCTTTTCCAAAAAGAACAGTCCCAGAAACGAGTAGATCACCGCACCGACCCCTGTGAGTATTTGGTACCAGTCACCATAGCCCAAAGTAGAAATACCGGCACCAAAAAAATTTATCGTTAAGGCGATCAGATGAGCCAACAAATAGAAGGGGAGAAGCAGAACGGCTACTCCGGTACCATAGAAGTTTTCCGCTTTCCCTTCCGGCGTGGTGGATACAATTTGGACGGAGGGCGAAAGAGTATCTTCAATTGCGTTGTTATGCTCACTATCGTAGATATGCCGGTACTCGTTGGTGTAGTCCCAGTCCCGATCAATTACCCAACTATGAAGATGAGAATAATAACCAATTCCGTCACCATAAACAGCTTGTCCGGAAACAAAGTAATGGGTTAAAAAAATAAGTATCGCCAGAGCAAACAAGACGCTATAAACATACTTCCTGGCTGTTTCAAAAGACCAATTCATTAGCGGAATTATAACTCCAGGTGGACTCTGCGTGAATCTCTCGGATAATCTTCTGCTGAAGATTTCCTCGAACCGGACTCGGCAAGATCGTTACGAGCTTGCCTCCGTCACCCGATTCCTTTGGTCTAAATACACAAACGTCCCGCCGCAAGGGCGAGACTTTTGTGGACCCTGCAGGAATCGGACCTGCGACCTCCTCGATGTAAACGAGGCGCTCTAACCAACTGAGCTAAGAGTCCGACATAGATACTGTGCGCGGGAGAGGACTTGAACCTCCACGCCTTTTAG
>CAZGSP010000030.1:0-3178 GCA_964528565.1 uncultured Pseudomonadales bacterium
TTTTTCGTGTTAAAGAAGGGGACTCTTTTCGGGTCAAAGCCTACACGAACGCCGCTTCGGTCATCGAAAATCTAAACGAGTCGATCGATGAGATCTGGCGGCAAAATAAGCTGGATACGGTTCCGGGACTTGGAAAGGCTCTGGTAAAGTACCTGAATGAATATTTTTCCAAAGGTCACGTCCGTCATTTTGACTCTCTCTTCAAGAAAGTTCCTGCCGGGATGTTCGCCCTTATGGATATTCGGGGCGTCGGTCCCATGACGGCTTTCAAGCTCGCCAAGAAACTCCACCTATCGGATGAAAAGACCGCCATTCATCGTCTTCAAAAACAAATTAAAGAAGGCCGGCTTGGCAAAATTGAGAGTTTCAAAGAAAAATCACTTGAGCGATTAACCAAGTCGCTGAAAATTCAAACTACCGATAAGGGAAGACTTCTTTTGTCAACAGCCATGTCCATTGCCGAGGATTACCTCGCATACTTAAAACAATCCCCTTTGACTATCGAGGCGGAGCCACTCGGAAGCCTTCGTAGGCGCCTCTCAACCGTGGGAGATATCGATCTGGCTCTAAACACCCTCCACCCCGAAGCCTCCATGAAATATGCCCTGTCCTATCCGAGAATAAGTTCGGTCATTACCAAGGGAGATAAAGTCAGCCACGTAAAGTTAAAAAGTGGTTTGGGGGTAGACATCAAGCTTTCCGAACCTGGAGATTGGGGGAGTCTGCTTCAGCACTACACCGGGTCCAAAATGCACAACATTCACTTGCGGACTGTCGCCAAGGAAAGAGGTTTGTCACTTTCTGAATACGGGATAAAGAAAAAGGGGAAGCTCAATCGTTTCAAAACGGAAAAAGATTTTTACGGATTTTTGGGAATGCAAATGATCCCGCCCGAGATAAGAGAAGACGGAGGCGAGATCGAGTTGGCTCAAAACAAACAACTTCCCAGCCTGATTGAACTAAAAGATATTAAAGGAGATCTTCATATCCACAGCAACTTTGATTTTCCCAGTTCTCACGACCTGGGAGTCAGTTCACTCCAGGATATTCTTGATAGGGCCGACAAGCTGGGCTATGAATACATCGGCATTGCCGACCACAATCCAAAATATACCGGGCTGTCTGCCGGAGAGACGGAAAAGATTATGATTGCCAGAAGAAAGTTTTTGGAACGTGATTTTCGTGCTTATGAAAAGCGTGTGAAAAATAGAGGAATAAAATTACTCATTGGCATGGAGATAGATATTAGGCCGGACGGAGACTTGGCATTAAGTGATAAATTGATGAACTTACTTGACTATTCCATTGTGTCGATTCATTCCTCCTTTGACAAAGGAGTAGATGAAAATACGGACCGGATCATCGGCGCTCTTTCCCACCCAAAAGCTTTGATACTGGGGCACCCTACCGGAAGGATCATCAATCGCCGGGATCCAATTTCCGCCGACTGGGACAAGATCTTCAATTTCTGTGCCAAAAACAAAAAAATAATTGAGATAAATGCCTATCCCGACAGACTGGATCTTCCTTATGATCTCGTCCGTCTGGCGATCGGCCGGGGGGTCGGATTGATCATCAATACCGATAGTCACGAAGCGGATCAGATGGATCTTATGAGGTACGGAGTATGGCAGGCAAGAAAGGGCTACGCCAAGAAACGGGATATTGTAAACACACTTTCGTGGAAAAACTTGCAGGTGGTGCTAGAATAGTTTAGTTACAAATTAGATAAACCAATGAATATTTCGCTACTTCTTGTCATACTTGCCGTCGTTGTCTTTTTTTATGTCATCTCTCTTTACAACTGGTTCCAGACAGCCAAGACCAGAATAATCGCATCTATTCAAGACATCGGTAATCAGCTCAAGCGACAGGCCAGTCTAATTCCAAATCTCGAAAGTTCCGTCAAAGGTTATCTGAAACACGAAAAAGGCATATATGAAGCGATTGTCTCTGCCCGGAAATTGGTCGACAAAGCCTCGGGTAGTAATGATCTCGGCAAAATTGAAGCCGCCTCCGATGCCATTAGCAACTTGGTGCCCAAACTCCAGGTGCTTGTTGAGAGCAATCCGGAACTCAAGGGCGAAAAGGTTGTTTCCCGCTTGATGGACGAGCTTCGCGACACCGCCGACAAATTGATGTACGCCCGACGCGTGGTCATTGACCTTACCGCCGACTACAATACTAAGATAATCACGGTGCCGAGCAATATAGTTGCAAGTATTTTCGGTTTTAAAGCCCAAAAAGGTTTGGAAACTTCACTCGAAGGTAGTCATCTCTCGGTTTCCGATAAAGAAACGGAAGATACCAAGGTCTCCTTCTAAACAGGGAGCGGGGAAAAGCCAATCATGAAAAATATTTACCGGCAGGTTGACGAAAACAAATTTCGTAGTGGTGTGGTCATCGCTTGTTTTACCGTATTTATCGCTGTCACCTCCTATCTTATTACCTACGCGATGGGCTTTGATCTTAGTTTTGTCGGTATCGCCCTGATCATTTCCGGTGTTCTTAGTTTTGCGAGCTTCTATTACTCCGACAGTATTATTCTTTCCATTTCCGGCGCAACTCCGGCAAACAAGCGGGATCACTTTGATTTCTATACCGTCACCGAAAATCTGGTCCAAGTTGCCCGCGTACCCATGCCCAAACTCTACGTTATTGAAGACACGGCCATGAACGCTTTTGCTACGGGTAGGGATCCGGAACACGCCGTTGTTTGTGCGACTACCGGCATTCTTTCACGGTTAAACCGTACCGAACTGGAAGGAGTGGTTGCTCACGAACTTAGCCACGTCCGCAACTACGACACCCGCCTCATGGGAATTGTTACCGTTCTGGTCGGTCTGATTACCCTTCTCGCAGATATTCTTCTTCGGACACGGATCCGTGGTCGTAGTCGTGACAACGAAGGCAATCTGGGTGCCATCTTGTTTGTTGTCGGTATCGTTATGGCTTTGCTTTCACCGCTTATTGCTCAGCTGATTCAGCTGGCCATTTCCCGACGGCGTGAATTCCTTGCGGACGCTTCAGGGGCTTTACTTACCAAGTATCCCGAGGGCCTCGCCAGTGCTTTGGAAAAGATTTCGGCCGACAAAGAGCCTCTCGAAGCCGCCAACAAAGCTACCGCTCATCTCTATATCGCTAATCCCCTTAAAAACCACCACGACTCCATCGGCTG
>CAZGSP010000031.1:0-3103 GCA_964528565.1 uncultured Pseudomonadales bacterium
CCCCCCCCCCCGGGCGGCCTCTTTATTTGATCCGCAACCCCCCCCTGTGGTAAAATACCCCATAACGTTTTCGTCGCCCTTTTCCATATTCAATATTCAAGGAGAATCAAATGACTTTAATGCAGACCCCGTTGCCTCCCGAGATCGATCCCGGTACTTCCATTGAACTCTGGACTGTTACCTTCCTGCAATTTGGTGGAGAATTATTTGGTAGTCGTTCTTTATGCGAAACGTCAACCTGGGGGGAAAAAGCAGAATACGTCCTAAAGGCGGTCGATGTTCCGGCACGAGTGTTTGGGCTCACCGAACCCATGATCGTCGTGGTGCTTAGATTCAATGGTCGGTCAGTCTTGTTATATACACGGTCCGAATTCGAGAAAATATATTCGGATCTCAAGATCAGAACCCAACCGGAAGAATCAGAATGGATGGATCAAGTTCTAAACAAGGCCAAGCTGAGCCTTCTGAAAGATCAAATTAAGATTTTGGAACTGAGAACTACTCTGACAAAGGCAAATATTCAGTTGGCCCAAGCCCAGATCTTTATCGCAGAAGTATCTTCGAAAAAGTGAGGTCGGAGTGGTCTTTCAAGGACATCAAGTTGTCTCACTTGTGTGGACACTGCTCTTTGCAGGGTTCTTTTTACTCCCGGTTATCTTCAAAAAGCTGAAGATCATGCCGAAAATCGGGCGGGGTATGAAGTTTTGGGACTATATCTTGGTTTATCTCTACGCCATCTTGATCCCGAACTCCACCTATGCCTTTTTTGAGCTGAGGCACTTGATCTTCATCGATCTTGTCGCCGATACTCTCACTCCTTGGTCGTTCGTTGTCTTTGGAGGCATTTCCCTGATCGGTCTCCTGACCACCATCTGGGGGATCAGGCTGGTGGTGAATTACTATTCCAAATCCAAAAAAGAGAGATTGGTATACACTCTCGTTCTCTCTCATGTTTGTAGTTTTGGAGCGGTCGTCGGAGTTATGCAGTACTCCAGTTATCTGGCGATGATCTTCCCTCCGGTACTCATTCTTGCCGGTCTCCACTTGTTGACGCATATTCACCTCATCGTCATCGCCTGTATCACCGCCGGCTTTTTACTGATCCTCAATCTCCTTCTCGATCACTTTCACAAACCCACTTAACCGGTGGGTTTTTTGTGGTAAAATTAGCCTCGTGAATAGCCCTCTTTTGAAAGAGAGGTTTAATTCGTCAAATATATTATCACAAAATAAAACAAGTTTATGGCCGCTCCATCAGGAAAAAAGGTCGCTCTAGACCACGTTAGAAACATCGGTATTATTGCTCACATCGACGCCGGTAAAACCACCACTACCGAACGTATCCTTTTTTATACCGGTAAAACTTACAAAATCGGCGATATCGACGAAGGGGACACTCAAATGGACTGGATGGACCAGGAGCGTGAGCGCGGCATTACCATCGTCTCCGCCGCCACCACCGCTTTTTGGACCCCCGTCTTAGCCGACTCCAATTTTAAAGACGAACATCGTTTCAATATTATCGATACTCCCGGCCACGTGGACTTTACCGCCGAGGTTGAGCGCTCACTTCGTGTTCTCGACGGAGGAGTTATTGTTTTGGACGCCGGTTCCGGTGTTCAGTCCCAGACCGAGACGGTCTGGCGCCAAGCCGACAAGTACAAAGTTCCCCGCATCGCTTTGGTAAACAAGATGGATGTCTTGGGAGCCGACTTTATGGCTACCATCAAAGACGTTCACGAAAAACTTGGAGCCAAAACCGCCATTCTCGCTCTTCCCCTGGGTGTTGAAAATACTTTTAGAGGCATTGTCATGCTTCTCGAGAAAAAGACCATTGTGTGGAAAGGTGACGAGACCGGTGCTCTTTACGAAGTCACCGAGGGTTTCCCCGAAGAAATGAAGGCCGAGTGTGAGTCCGAACGTGCCAAACTAATCGAAGGTATCGTCGAAACGGATGAAGCCCTCATGGAGGTGTATCTTAATGGTGAAGAACCGGCTATGTCCGACCTCAAAACGGCTCTTCGTAAAGCTACCTGCAAGAACGAAATTGTTCCCGTTTTCCCCGGATCTTCTCTGAGAAACAAAGGTGTCCAGCCCCTTCTTGATGCCGTGGTTGATTTTCTCCCGTCTCCCCTCGACAAACCCCTGACCACCGGTACCAATCCCAAAACAGGCGAAGAAGAAACCCGCAAGCCGGACCCTTCGGAGTCATTTTCCGGTCTGGCCTTCAAGATCCAAGCCGATCCTCACGTCGGGAAACTGACTTACGTCAGAATATACTCCGGTAAAATTACCTCCGGTTCTTTTGTCTACAACTCCTCCAAAGGCGAGCGTGAAAGACTGGGCCGTTTGATGCTCATGCACGCCAATACCCGTGAAGAGATCTCCGAAGCGGGAGCAGGCGAGATCGTAGGTGTCGTTGGTCTCAAAGCCACCAAGACGGGAGATACCCTCTGTGATGAAAATAAACAATTGGTTCTCGAGTCGATAAACTTCCCGGATCCGGTCATCTCTCTGGCCATCGAACCCAAAACCAAAGCCGACCAGGAAAAACTTGATCTGGCCCTTGGGCGTCTCGCCGAGGAAGATCCTACCTTTAGGATCAGGACCGATCACGAAACCGGTCAAACAGTGATCGCCGGCATGGGTGAGCTTCACTTGGAAATTTTAGTCGACCGTCTCCGCCGTGAATTCAAGGTCGACGCCACCACCGGTGCCCCTCAGGTTGCCTATCGTGAAACCATCACCAAAGAAGCTAAAGGTGAAGGCAAATATATCCGTCAGTCCGGTGGCCGTGGTCAGTACGGACACTGTATCCTGATCGTTACCCCGAAAGCGCGTGGGGAAGGCTTTACTTTTACGAACAAAATTGTGGGTGGTACTATCCCGAAAGAATTTATTTCCCCGATCGAAAAAGGTGTTCGTGAGGCTCTCGACAACGGTCTCATCGCCGGTTTCCCCATGGTCGATCTTGATGTCGCCGTCATCGATGGAAGTTTCCACGAAGTCGATTCTTCCGAGATGTCCTTCAAAATCGCCGGTTCTATGGCCCTTCAGGACGCGGTGAAGAAAGCAGATCTGGTTCTTCTGGAACCGGTCATGA
>CAZGSP010000032.1:0-6716 GCA_964528565.1 uncultured Pseudomonadales bacterium
CCCAGGGGGGGCCCCTCCCCTGGACGGGGCGGGGGGGGCGAGGAAAAAGACAGAGTGATTATAAAAAACCCCCCCCAGGGGGGGGGGATAATTAGTTAAGCAGGATCAGAACCGGTGTACCGAGAGGGGACCAGGCGTATAGCCATCCGGCGTCCGGAGTGTACATGTTGACACAGCCGTGACTCATGGGAAATCCAAAATTGCTGTGCCAGTAAGTACCATGGAAGCTATAACCCTGATAAAAATACATGACCCAGGGAACGTCGGCCAGGAAGTAGTAGTCAATGCCTTTGACGCCACCGCTCATGTCGTCGAACTCGTGTTTTTCGTAAATTTCGTACTCACCAGTGACCGTAGGGTGGTTCCAGGTGCCGGTAGAGACGATAAATTCTTTGAGAAGGATGCCGTCTTCGAAGGCATAGACGCGCTGAGTGGATAGAACGACCACAATTTGTTTGCCTTCCGTAATGGTTGGTTGCGGAACCGTGATAGGAATAGTATCGATGAGCAGTACCTGATCGACGTAAATTAGATCAATATTGTCGATATCATTCGCTCGAGCCAGCCCCATGGTGTCGACACCGAATTTGTTGGCAATTCCGGCCAAAGTGTCTCCAACCTGAACCGTATAGTAGATCGGTGCGTATACGGTGGGGGTGGCAGTTGGTTCCGGAGTACCGGTCGGAGTGAGAGTGGGTGGAAGTTTGGGTGGGGTGGTAGGTGAAGCCGTGAGTGATGATGTTGGCGGCGGAGAGAGTGTCTCCGTGACCGGACTTGGTGGGGGGATAGTGGGAGTGACGGTAGTGCAAGCGGCAAGCCCCAAAAGAATCAGGATGACAAGAGCGAAAAGTGCTTTGCGTAGAAGCATGTGACCTCCGGGTGTTAAAGAACTAAGAATAGAATAGCTTGGGATATATGATACAGCAAGAGAAGTGTAGTGACATCCAAAAAATGCCGGAGGTCCGGCATTTAGATTGCTTAGTGCGAGAGTGTTAGATTCTTGAACAGATCATGTGTCAGCGCTTCCGATCTTGCCCGTTGTCCTTCATGGACCAGAAGAGTATAAAGGCCAAAGGCTACCAGTACAGGAGTGATGACGACAAGGTCGAAAATACCGATAACGATAAGGATGGCTGTTAATGGAGAAAGAACAAAGACGACAGTTGCGCCGATGTTTGCCAGAAGGGAAAGGAAAATGAAGAGGAAGAGAATCTTTTTTAGGGTTCCAGCTTTCAATTGTGCCTCCGTGAAGCTTTGATTTGCCATATTATCGGATAAAATGATGCTTATGTCAAGCCGGCAGAAGGGAGAGGTTGACTTTTTGGAAATTTTTGTCGATACTGAAGTGAGGATCGTATTTTATAAAATAAACAAAAATCATGGGACCCGAAACAGGAACAGGAGTAGAACAAAAAACTGGATTAGTACAAAAGATCGAGGCTGTTAAAATCGAAGCAGGAGCCAAAGAGGCCGAAAGACAGCGACTCCGCACAGAGGCGGCAGAACAAAGGAGAGAGAAGTGGAACAATCTGATAAACGGGGCAAAAGATAAGATAAATCAATTTCGGGATTGGGATAGACAGGCAGGGGCGGATCTCAGAAAAGTGGTCGATATGACTCCCGGAGTGATCGGTGCCGTGGCTTTGACCGGACAAGAAAAAATGGTGGAGGCCAGAAACGCCGCCGATGAGCTGGCTACTAGGGCTGTGGAAAGAGCACAAGAGGTAGGTACTGCTATTGGAGGGGCGGTAGTAAGAGGAGCGGAAACTGCCGGTGGAATTGCCGTGGGTGCCGGTGTTCTTGCCGCGGAAGGAGCTGTTTGGACAGGAAAAAAACTAGTAAAAGGAGCGGAAATAGGCCTCCATGCATTTGAGGTGTCTGTTGAAACCGGGGTGAACTTTGTTGAAGATTCGATTGATTTTGCCTTTGATACAGCCGAAGATATTGGTGGCTGGGTTTCCGAACAAGGTAGAAAGATAAGAGACGGGGTTGAAGAACTGAGACAAAGCGCCGACGAGAGTTTTAGGAATGCGATAGATAAAACTAAAGCGAAGTTTAATGAAAAAAGACAGAAGTTAACAACGAGTTTTCAAAATACCAGAGCGGAGGTTTCGGGGAGAATTACGCGAACTATTGAGCGAGGGAAAAATCGGGTGATACGGTTTCATGAGGATAATATGAACGACTTGCACGATGCCATTGCCGGAGTACATAGCTTTGAACACAAATTAGCTTCAGGGGCACTTGGCGTTTTGGAGAGAATGGCCGGAAAAGTTTCTGAGATAGATCAAGTCGCAGTGGAAAAAAGAGATAAAGAGCTGGGGTTGAAAACTGTCCGGCGTGATGTAGCGGCGGTTTTTGCTGAAAGTAGTGAAAGGGTTAATAAATAAGAATCAAAGAATATGGATATAAAGAAACTACAAGAAATAATCGATAACTCCGAGTTGTCCGATCCGGCAAAAGACTTGATACGGGATTTGATACCCCAGGCGGATAAACCCGAAGTTCAGGAGGAAATATTGAAGACAATCGACTACGAGATTAAAATGAATGGTCTGGTGGCCGACGAAGCCGAAGAGATGGTAGATCAGATTAGGGCGTTGGAAATTAAGGTTGATGCGGCAGATAAAGTTGAGGACGAACAGCTAAAGGAACTGAGTGAAAAATACGAGGAGAAGATGACAAAAGCCGAAGCCGATGTAAAACAGAGTCTTCAGTACAAAGACAATCTTTTGAAGTCTCTGTCCGCTGAAGAAGCCGGCTCTTCGACCCAACCTGCTGAACCGGTTCAAACGTCTCAACCGATACAGGCGGAAACAATAGTTCCGGCGGTTGAAACTCCGGTAGCGCAAAATCCCGATTATGGAGGGCAACAATACAACTCGGCGCCACAGCCGGCCGCTTTTCCCACTGCGCCGGTGATGGAACAGCAATAAATCCTAGACCAATTAATTATAAAAAACCCCGCTTTGGCGGGGTTTCAGAGTCTAGTCCTGTTGATGTGGTTTATTTTCTTCTCCCGTGTAATAGGCTTTGAGAGCATCTATCTCCCGGTTGATCTTCCAGTAGAGTTCTTGTTGCTCAACTACGGATGCTTTCATGGCTACGAAGAAGCCTACCAACAGTGAAACGATCGTGGGGACCAGCCCGATCAGGAAATGCATGACCGGGAGAAAAATTAATGCGACAGTTATCAAACTAAAGATCAAGAAAGCCAGACCGGAAAGCGAGCCTATTTTGTGCAAATGATTTAACTCTACAGAATAGGGAGATTCCATGGTTATTCCTCCAATAAGTTAGGGTTCGGGGTTTATTATACTCGATTGGCGTAGACGAAGAAGCGAACAGGGGAGTTCCACAGTTGGCATGTGTATAAGATCAGATTCGCGTCGTAGTCGGTGATCTGGGTGCCTGTTTCGGTCGAGTAGACTTTGTATTCGTATTGACGCTGTTCCCAGATGACCTTGATGGTATCGCCGACCTTTAGCTGAGGAAGATTGTAGAAAGAGTTCAATCTGCGGAAGGAAGCAGACCACTCCAGATAGCCCCAGCGGTGGGCGGCCAAGATAACCGGGCGGGAGTTTTCCGGAGGAGTACCAAAGTCGGGAACGCGCCAGATGCCTGCTCTGAGAATACTTTTGACGTCTTCGCCTTCGTGAATCTCCCCGCGAACACCGATCTTGTCGATGATCAAACCATTTTCGGCCGGAAGAGAAGGGTCGACATCCGGAAGAGACGGAGCCGGGGTGATCGAAGGCAGAGGAAATGGGGAGGGAGTGATCTTTGGAGTAATGCTTGGCTTGCTGGTAATCGTTTCTTGAGCCTGAACAGCCGTAGAGGCGATCGTAGAGGCAAGTAGGTTCGAGGCTTGGGGCTGAAGACGGTAGTAGATGTGGGGCCATGAGGGGAGAAGAGCAAAAATGGCGGTAAGCGACCAGAAAATAATACCGACGGTGATAAAGAGGCGTTTTTTGGAGGACATACAATCATTCTATCAAGAACTCAAGAAATGAAAGCCACGGTTGATTTTTGGCTGTACCTGTGGTATATTATGGGTTAGAAATCAAAATCTGAACGTTTACAAGGAGTGAAAAATGGACATTGTTATAGCCTTGATCGGGGTAGCCATTTGGGGTTTAATGGTGGTGCTGAGCTCTTCTGACCGAGCGAACGTGAAGTTGTTTGGGTCGTATATTTACAATCCCTTCATAAAGATGTTCCTTGGACCGATGATACTCATACTTGGTGGGGCGGTGTTAGTGATCGGGGGATTAATAGCCATTTCGCCGTTCATCCTGGTTTTGAATGGTTACCCAGGTTGGGGGATGATTGTGTTGGCGGTCGAACTACTTCTCTCCTCCATGTTCACAAAAATCACCTACAACGATATCAACGTAAGTTACAACACTCCCTTGTGGGTGAGAATGGCGTTGGGGTTGGCCATACTTTGGATTGGAGGTTCGATAATTATTGTTTTGGGCGCGATTCTGGCCTCACCCGTTTTGTTGATTGCATTAGCCTTGCTTTAGCTTTTGGTATGCACCCCTGAGTTCAGGGGTGCATTTTTTATGTTTCGGTTGTGGGGTATTGATGTACTAGTTTGTGGTTAGATATAGTGAAGGACACCTATAGTGTGTACTTGACAAAGAGTAGCCTCAGGTGTTACAATACCCACTAGTTTGATATATTCTTGAGTCAATTAAAGGTGAAATGGGTTTGGTTTGCAGTGCCACTTTAAAACCGGCGCTGCGGCTAAAGCCTTACGCGTTTCACCCTTGATTGACTTAACTATCCCCGCCTCTTGCGGGGCAGGCAAACTAACCCCCCTTTCCGTCGATTCTAAAAGATCCTCGAAATACAGAGGACATACGTTACGTATTTATCCGAGACTGGAGGTTTGACTAGGCATTTTGCCAATTAGGTAAGACAGCGTAGTCACTATTATCGTTCGCAGTTCGAAGTCCGCCAAAAACCGTACTCCCGCGTAACTATCTCGCCCCGCCGGTTGGCGGGGTTCCCTTCGGCTCGTATGTACATGGTCCGTGCGGTTTGTTGGCTAGACTTCTGCACTGTATGTCTTACTTGACAGGGGAAAGTCAGGATGTAGAATTAGTTTGTTGGTTGATGGGTTTCCCAAAACACACAGGATGAATCTCACTTTCTAAGTATCTTTTAATCAATTATCTACCCCAATTTTTTCTTATGGCCACAAAAGCCAAAACAACTGTTAGTAGGTCGAAGGATGAGGTCAAGAAGGTGATCCCCAAGCTTGAAGAGGTGGATACCGCTCCTAAAACAAAGGAGGAGGTTTCTGCGCCCGAAGAGGTAGCGGAGCCTATCCAAGAGGAGGTTGTTCTTTCCAAGCCGGAAACGGAAACCGTACCGGTCAAAACAGTCGAAGAAGCTCAAAACAAACCCTATGTAGTGCCGCCTTCTCCAAATGCTTCCGTACAGCCTGTAAGATCGTTTGTACGGCCTGTTTTGGCAGCCAGAGTACCTTTTCAGCCCAGATTCGGTCCGGCACGACCTGTGTATCAGAGACCGGCTCCGGAACCGGTCATTACCGAAGAGGTGTCCGGAATACTGGAAATGCAGGGAGCCGACGGTAGAGGAGTCTTGCGTCAAGGCTTCCGGCCCGGTGAAAATGATGTTTTGATCCCCTCCATGGTCAGCAGGCTGTCCAAGCTCCGGGCGGGAGACGTGGTGACAGGGCTCGCGCGACGCCCCAAAGAGACCGAACCTTACTGGACCATGATCCAAGTAACCAAAGTAAACGGTGAAGAGCCGGCCAAGATGTTTGACCGTTTTAAGTTTGACAAAGGGACTCCGATCTATCCATTTGAGAAATTGAAGCTGGAAACAGGCAAAGAAATATTGTCGACCAGGCTCATTGATCTGTGTGCTCCGATCGGAAGAGGGCAGAGAGGTTTGATCGTGTCCCCGCCAAAAGCGGGTAAAACCACGGTGATCAAAGAGATCGCCAGTGGTATAGCCTCCAATTACCCCGAGATCCACCTGATGGCGGTCCTTGTGGGTGAACGTCCGGAAGAAGTAACCGATATCAGCCGGCACATTTTGGCAGTGACGAAAGATAGCGCGATGCCCGGAGAAACCGCGGCCAGCAACTTTGACGAGAAAGCCGAGGAACAGACCCGGGTGGCGGAGATGGCTCTGGAAAGAGCCAAACGCTTGGTGGAAATGGGGAAAGATGTAGTGATCCTGCTGGACTCGGTGACCCGTTTGGCGCGTGCCTACAACTTGGCGATCCCTACTTCCGGAAGAACTCTGTCGGGAGGCTTTGATCCGGCCGCTTTGTATCCACCGAAAAAATTCTTTGGAGCCGCCCGTAAGATTGAGGGTGGAGGAAGTTTGACCATTATCGGAACGGCTTTGACCGATACCGGAAGCAGAATGGACGATCTGGTTTACGAGGAGTTCAAGGGGACGGGAAACATGGAACTGCACCTGGACCGACGCCTGGCCGAACGCAGGATCTATCCGGCAATCGATGTGATGAAGTCAGGAACCCGCCGGGATGATCTGCTTTTTGACTCGATGGAGTACCAGAGCATCGTGCTGATGCGCCGGATGCTCGACATGCTGGGTGACAACGAGAGAACTGAAGTTCTTATCGGAAGACTGGCCAGGACCAAATCGAATAAGGAGTTTTTAGCTTCGTTGAAGGAAGGTTAAGAGAATTTCTAATTGACCTAAAG
>CAZGSP010000033.1:0-10724 GCA_964528565.1 uncultured Pseudomonadales bacterium
GGAACCCCCCCCCGCCCGGCCGGCGGGCAGGCCTTACGGCGGGGTAGTTTGAAGCTAATAAAGGAGGAAGAAGAAGTGGCCCAGGAGGCCAAAGGTGTAGCCGGCGACAATGGCGGCCGAAATGAAAAATCTAAACCTAAAGAAGTCGCCATGCAGATTGACTGTGTCGAAATTGAAAAAGAATTGCAAGGTTAACAGATATCCGACAATACAGGTGATGATCAGGAAAAGAAGGGAGGCGCTTGCCGCGACGGGAACCCAGCCAATGAGGACGAAAATCAGCCAAATGACAATGTGGAGAATGGTAAGGGCGCCTTCACCTTCATCGTCGTCACTTGTTTCCGAAATGAATTTTAGGAGAATGGTCAGGGGCGAAAAGAGTATATTCAAGATATTCGAGATGCGATTCTTCACGTTAACTCCTTTTGAAAGTCAAAGATCAGGAAGATTTTATCACGAGCCATATGATAGACTGAAATATGAGCTCAAAAGTGATCTTGGGGGTGGTGGTTGGAAGTGTTCTGACGTTGTCCGGATGGCAAGTGTATAGTTTGATGACTCGGGACCGTTTTGCCCGGGATCCGGAAGTGTTGGCCGATACCACAACCCGCACCCTTGAGGAGCGGGTCGCCTCGCTGGAAAACCGAGTTTTTGTCTTGGAAAGAAATGTCGGTCTGGTAAAACCCAAAAGTGGCGTTACGAAAAAGGAGCAGTATGTTCAACTTTCAGGTGGTTCGGTCACCGCCAGTGAGTGGACAAACATTCCCGGGACGGAGTTTTCTTTAGACACCTCACTTTATGGAGGATCGGTAGAGGTTTCCTGGCAGGGCTGGATAGACAATGGTTACGGCTCGGTAAGGATCTATGACGACACCAATCATCGGGCGGTGGACGGTAGTGAAATATCGGTGAATAGCGGGGTGAAGTCCAGCTTTTACTCAAAGTCAATGTCCATTTGGAGAGGACAAAACCAGTACTATATTCAGGGTAAAAATCCATTGGGGGCGATCAGGGTTTCACAACCACGGCTAAGGATAGTAACGAGGTAGTGATACAATATGGGACTGTACTTTGAGAGTTCAGATAACCAAGCCGAAGGAGGTTCTTTTGAGAAAATTAACCTATTTGAAAAGTAATCACACCGATAAAGTAGTGGCTAAGTTTGGGAAAGATGGTTGGATCAAGGTTCTTCTGCGTACGATCACCCACAAAAATTTTGATGGTGGGGTGACGGTATATGGTTTCCCCTGGGTGGTTTTGGAGAGGGGAGACTCGGTGGCCATTTTGATTCATGACGTGGCCAAAGACGAAGTGATACTGGTTCAACAGTTCCGTCCCGCCATTCTGCGGACCATCTTTGAGCTTCCGGCGGGTACATTGAAACCCGATGAAGCCAGAATTAGTTGTGTATATAGGGAGGTTTATGAAGAGGTTGGTGTGAATGTTTCCGACGTAGAGATGTTTTCCACCTTCTATGCGTCTCCGGGAGCGACTTCGGAAAGAATCTTCATGTATTACGCCCCCGTCTCAAATCTTGGACCCGACGGAATGTTTGGCGGACTTAAAGAAGAGGGGGAGAATATTCAAAAAGTGGTTCTGTCGGTCGACGAAGCTTTGGAGATGGTTGAAGCCTGTGAGATTGATGACGCCAAGACCATCCTGGCCTTGCTTTGGCTCAAAGATCAACGAAAAAAGTAGTATTAAATTGTCCAGGCGTGAGACGAAAGTCAAAGGCCTGGTTTTTTTGCCTGGATTTGGGGTAGAATTGGGGGCAGATCTTTGAAATTAGGAGGTGTGATATTTGAACCGGCCCGAATTGGTCGATCCGGACGAACGAGGTAAAGCGTCATGCAGAACCGTTGGCGAAGTCTTTGAAGACAGACCTTGGGTGATCAAGGTTAGGGAAACAGGAAAAAATAGCCCGGATGATCAAAGGGGTATCGATATGTTTGTCCGGGCAGAACCGGCTCTATTGAGGATTTTGAAGATCGATGGTGGAAAAAATGTTCTTTCGGTGCAAATCAAGTCGGCGGCAAAAGGGGTAAACTCTTTTGTCCACAAACACTCCAAACAGGGAAGATTCTTCAATAAATACGAAAAAAGCCATCTGTTTGTTTTGTGCGGCATGGAAGAGAAAGATTTGGTTCTGGCCGACATTGTCGGACAGATGGTGGCTCATGTTCGCATTTTTGGAATGAACGAAAAGAAAATCTTGAATCATCTTAAAAGTTTTGGAGACAAGGCGGCAGTAGCCGCTTACGGGAGAAACAAGGTGATATTGCTTTTCCGCTGGTATGGACCACACCTACCTTCTTTGAGATAGTTATTACCGGGTTTGAGACGCCAGTCTTCAGCCCGGTTTTTTGCGTAAAAAAACCTCCACTTTTTAGGTGGAGGGTTAAAAGAATACTATTTCGTCGCAGCCGGTTTGACGGCGGCGATCATCCAGATGAGGGCGCCGATCATGACGAGATCCAGGAAGATGAGCAGACCGGAAACAGAGGCGATAGTGCCACCGGTGGCACCGACAACCAGCCCAATAATGACCCCAAGCGTAAGACCAATACCAATGGGTAACAGGCCCCAGCCCCAGCCTTTCTTGGCTTTACCAAAACGTGAACAAGCCCAACCGGTCAAAATGATCTCAATTATCAGTAACATGGTGATCTCTCCTTCTCATGTTGGGAATGTACTCGAGCTTTCGCTCTTGAGGCAAATTATATCACCGCGACTGAATGGGGAACGGCGGTCTGGTATTGGAGGTCAGGGAAGAGGTTATTTTCCTTCCGCAAACGGAACAGAAGTTACCTGTTTGATCCGGGTGATCGAGACAGTAGCCCACTTCGACAGCCAGAACCGCATTAATATCTTTTGCTACGGAAGCAAGCGAGGCCCCCGGGAGGATCGTAACGGTGAAGTTGTGAGCGGTTAGTTCCCTGATTTCCGGCGGATCGGAGAAGTAAAAACCGTTGTAATGGAGAACAATGCCGTTTGGAAGCAAGATTTTTCGTCGAATGGTGTCTTTGGTGATGGTGTAGTTTACCTGATTCCATACGAACGGAACTCGGATATTGGGCATTTTTAACGTACCTCCTTGGTAAAGAGTATATTGTCAAAATTGTTATCAACTATATCGGTGGACCCAGAAAAGTTTTCCTTTACAGCTTGGACACTCCTCGCCTTGGACTTTTTTGTAATCGAGTGGTTGGTGACAATGAGGACAAGGGTCATCACTCTTTACTGCCAAAGTAACTGTTCCCATAATGGGAAAGGGTTTTGGCGGGGAAATCTTTGGAGTAGTAATTCGTTGTCCGCAAATGGAGCAGAAGTTACCGGTTTGATCCGGATGGTTGGGACAGAAGCCCAGCTCGATCGCCAGAAGCGCATTAAGATCGAGAGCCACTGAAAGAAGCGGGGTTTCAGGTAAGATGGAAACAGTGAAACGAAGTGCGGTGAGATCTTTGATTGTGGGAGGATCGGAAAAATAAAAGCTGTTGAAACTAAGGACAATGCCATTTGGAAGCAAAATATTCCGTCGGACCGTATCTGTGGGGATAGTATATATTACGTTATTCCACGTAAACTGAGCGCGATTTTTGGGCATTTTTAACGTACCTCCTGTGAGAAAAGATACTCCAGATTGTATCACGGCCATGTCGGAACGGCGCGGGTGTTGATTTGAGGTTATAATTTTCTTAATGCAGAAGGATGTAAAGAACACGATACGGACATTTTTCGGAGTTTTTCTCATTGTTTTTGGTATAGCCGGCATGATCTTGCCTGTTTTGCCCGGCTGGTGGGTGGCGCTTATCGGCCTTCAGATACTTGGGTGGACAATGGTGATCGACCGCCACAAACCCTGGCGGGAAATAATTCATTTCAAGCATAAGTCGCGATCGTGATGCTGTTTCACTTTTTGAGATTGGGGACATGTCTTTGATGGTATACTTTTGGACATGCGAAAGGAATTCTTTCTGCCATTCGAAATAGCTTCGAGAGAAAGTGTTTTGAGTCTGGAAAATATCGAAAGGTACTGGAGACTAATGTTAAGGGCAAAAGAAGCCAAAGCTTATCCAAATCAATCAGGTTTTTATGTAAAAACGGCAGGGTTCGCCGTGGACGGAACGGAGTATTTGGGTGGTAATAAGGAATATGCATTTAGCGACGCATTTATTCACGGTGAGACGGCGGTGGTTTCCGGTCTAAGAGATTTAACAAATAGCCCTATTGAAGCCATATGCTGGTACAAAAAAGAAGGGGAGATCGTGACACCGGAAAGTTTTGGTTGTCCTTGTGGTAATTGTCGGGATGTTTTGCGACATTATTGTGATTTGAACACGGTTTTACTTAACGGAAACGAAACGGGTGCTGTCTATGCCCAGTTAAAGGACTATTTGTTTGAGAATTTTAGGAGAGAGAGTTTGAGTAAAGTTCATGAGGAAGGAGTTGTCGAAGCATTGAAAGCGCAGGAATTGGCGATAGATGTTTATCTGACGGAAGAATTAAAAAGCAAGGTGTATGGAGCAGCCATTGTGGCGGAGGACGGCACGATTTGGAAGGGATCGCAGTATTCCAATTGTGGTTATGATGCCGTTACCCCGGTCCTGTCGGCAGTCATGAACTGGAGAAACAGTTATCCACGAGGGTCGGTATCCGAAAAACATCTGCAATTGTCCAGATTGGTGATTGCAGGCGGGTCGGGAATGGGCACCCCGCTTTACCGTGACAGACAAGCAATCCTGGAATTGGATGAAATACTAAGAATGTTCAAGAGAAGTAATAGTCCGTTAAGAGTAGAGATCGTGAAAGTTGGTAAGAATGTCGAAGCTTATGAAACCAATGTAGAGGAGTGGCTGCCTCACCCATTTTCACCGGGTGCTTTCAGAATGGATGATGTTTTGGAGGCCCAACTTGGGCAACTTATTAGAGTTATGCGTGACTGAAAATGAATGTTAGTACCACACCATTAGTCTTCCCGTTACTTTCTAGGCACAGCAATTAAGATTTCAAAGTATTTGGTTCATAATGACGATTGCGTTTTATGAAAAGAGATGTTATTCTTAGACCATGTCAGACATATCAAATAACGAAATTGTTGAAAGGTTGGATACTTTAATAAAAGTTACCGCTGCAAGCGTAATTCAAGGAAAGCCTTTTCGAGAACAAGTGGCGTTCCTTTCATTTGCTGGTCTCCAACCCAAGGATATTGCAGAAATATTGGGAAAAACCTCTAATCATGTGAGCGTGACTTTGTCAGAAATAAAAAAGCAGAAAGCTAATGCCAAATAATACAGAGGAACTGCTAGCGGAGTTAGTAAAATGGCAGCGAGTTTTGGGTATGGCAGCATTAAAAAATCTTGCTCCAGAGACTCTTGATAGTAAGGAGAAGCGCTTGGTTTATGAAATGACGGACGGTTTAACGAGCGTAAACCAAATATCAAAAAACGTGGGTGTATCTACCGGAACTGTTTCGAACTGGTGGTCAAGCTGGTTCGCATCCGGATTGGTTTACAAAGAAGGTGTCAAATATAAGAAAATCGTTCCACTTAAGGATTTATCTATTAATAATCAAAAGGAGGAGAAATAAAAAATGGATAACAATCAGGCAAATAAAATAATCGAGAAACTTGACCAAGTGGTTAAGTTCTTAAGCTTATCTGTAATGGAATCGGGGAGCCAGACAGATCAAATAGCCAAACTAATGAAAGTAGGTTTCACCCCTACACAAATCGCTAATATTATGGACAAGAAAGTGAATCAAGTTACTGCCGCAATGTCCAAAATAAGGAAAGCTGATAAATGAGACCACCAAGGAGCGTCGCAGAACTAAAAGTAAGGTTACTTGATGCTCTGTCCATTAAAGAAAGACAACTAAACAGGAAAATAAAGAAAGTGATGGATGACAATCTTTGCTCTAGAGAAGAAGCTTTGGGGATATTAAGTCATATCAACGGAATATCGGTGAATGTGGTGGATGGACTTAATTTGGACAAGATTAGGCAAATGTTGGGTTCAACAAAGATTCAGTTCGCTAAAGAAACTAAAATAAGCATAGAAAAAGTGGCGGGAGGAGGTCGAGATGTCGACAGTATGGTAAGAAGGGCGGTTAAGAAATTCGTGGGACAAAAATACCCTTTCTTGCCGAACGAAATATCTGTTGGCCTTGGTAGGATTTTGACATCATCTGCATATATTTGCTTTTTGGAGAACTCCATCAGAGGATATGTACGAGAAATTCTTTCTCGTTCGTATGGTTCTGATTGGTGGCGTGCGCACAGGAAAAAGGGCGTGAAGGATATTGATGTCATCAAAGCAGCTATTAAAGCCGTGGTTAAAAATCGTAAAAATGAGGAAAGTATTAAGAAGTGGTTGGATAAGAGAGGTTCTCATGAAATTTTCTACACCGACTTTGGAGATCTAAAGGACATAATATTAGATAATTATGAGCTTTTGGGAAAAGTTTTTCCCTCTAGGGTATTTATTGAAAGCCTTTTAGATCAAGCAGAGGCTTGTCGAAATATAAACCAACATAACAACGTTCTTTCAGATTTGGCCTTTAATGAATTGATTAATAGTTGTGAAAAATGGAGAGAACAAGTGCGGTAAAATAGAGGGATGAGTTTGAAAGTAGGAATTGTGGGATTGCCAAATGTGGGGAAGTCGACCTTGTTCAATGCTTTGTTAAAAAGGCAGCAGGCTTTGGTGGCCAATTACCCTTTTGCGACCATTGAGCCGAATGTGGGAGTGGTCGAGGTACCGGACGAGAGATTGAAGGTGCTGGCGGAGATATCCAAAAGTGTCAAGATCGTCCCGGCGACGGTGGAGTTTGTCGATATCGCCGGTTTGGTGGCCGGGGCGTCCACCGGAGCCGGGCTGGGAAATAAATTTTTGACCCACATCCGGGACGTGGACGTGATCCTTCAGGTTTTAAGGGACTTTAAAGATACCGAAATTGTCAAAGAAGGCAGTGTGGATCCCAAGACCGACTACGAGGTCATCGAAACCGAGTTGATCCTGAAAGATCTGGAAACGGTAAGTAAGGTCCGCGAGAGCAAGGATCTGAAGCTAAAAGGCTTTGAAAAGAAAAGGGCGGTGGTGGAAAAACTTTATGATGGTCTCAACGCCGGTAGTCCTGCGAGGATAATCCTCGCAGGGGGGGGGGGGGGGGGGGTGGGGAGAGACCTATCCTTGCTGACGATGAAAAAGGAAATACGTGTATTTAACGTCAGCGAGGATGACCCCAGGCTGAAGGAAACAGGCGGGGAGGAGCTGTACATCTGCGCCAAGGTGGAGTCGGAGCTTTCCAGTCTGGCCGAGGATGACGCCGCGATTTACATGAAGGAGCTGGGAATAGGGGAGTCCGGGCTCGACAAACTGATCAAGAAGGCTTATGGGGCTCTGGGGCTAATAAGCTTTCTGACCACCGGAGTGACCGAAAGTAGGGCGTGGACTATATCAAAAGGTACCAAAGCACCTCAAGCGGCCGCCGTGATCCACACCGATTTCGAAAAGAAGTTTATCAAAGCGAAAGTGTGTGAGTACGGCGAATTTGTGGCCAATGGAGGGTGGAAAGAAGCCTCGGAAAAAGGGAAGGTTAGGTTTGAAGGCAAGGAGTATATCGTCACCGACGGTGACGTTATTGAATTCATGATAGGAAGTTGACGGAGACCTGCCTGCCGGCAGGCAGGTGTGGTGGAGTTTATGGTTGGTGTTTAAGTTCACGGTTATTAGACCCGCATTTTTTGTCTGAGATTGAGAGTTGGATACAAAATTGAGGCACATTTCTGTGCCTCAAATGGAGATTATTTAGCGTTTGAAACCGAAGGCTCCAAATATCATAAGAATGATCAGGATGGGGAAGAAGAAGCCAGGGTTTACAACACTGAGTGATGGAATTACCCACCAGCCAAGGTAATAGCAGGCCAAGGACGCTCCTGCGACCGCAGACCAAATGACCAAAAGGCCCTTTTTTGTTTTTGATCCGGTTGGATCGGGATTATAATCTGTCGTACCGCCGACCCCACCGACACCGTCAACATTGATGGCGTTGGTTGACAAAACAACGACGGAAAGGACGAAGCCGATCGTGGGACCCACCAGGATAGCCGACTTGGTAATCCCCGTCAGAATGAGAAAACCTAGAGTGGCGGCGATAGATAAGTACGTGAACAAAGTCCTTCGACTTTCAGACATGGTTATTCTCCTTAATGTACTAAGATGCGAACTCGTCGTATTCTATAGGGTAGTAAGTAATCTGTCAAGCTACAGTGTGGGACACGCGCTTGAGCAGGAGGCTATGGTTTGTAGTAAAATAGGCAAGTCCCGCCAAAGCGGGATAAATTACTAAACAATAAATTTGTGAAAAAGACAAAGACAACCGAACAAAAACCCTCCAATTCGGCGGGTAAACCGTCCATGGGCGTCGTAAACAAGTACGAGCTCGTTGTCATCTATCCATCCTCCGAGAATGATCTCGGGGCAGACAAGCAGATCACCGAGAAGTGCAAGAAGCGCTCTCTCAAGGTGGTTGAGACGGATAAATGGGGAACGAAGACCATGTCATACGAGATTAAAAAGCAGAGCCGTGGGTACTATCTGAGACTGGTTTTGGAAGGCACTTCCGAATCGGCCCGACTACTGGAAAAAGATTTGCAGATGGACGACAAAATGCTAAGATTTTTATTGATTAGGATTTAATAAAAGATATGAGTACAAGAAGTTTAAACAGAGTGACTCTGATTGGTAACCTGACCCGCGATCCCGAGCTGAAATATACCCCTCAAGGCACAGCCGTTTGCACTTTTGGTTTGGCGACAAACCGCGAGTGGACCGACTCTTCCGGCCAAAAGCAAGAAGGGGTTGAGTTTCATCGCATTGTTGCTTGGGGAAAACTGGGCGAAATTTGCAGTCAACTATTAATAAAGGGTCAAAAAGCTTTCGTTGAAGGCAGACTTCAGACGAGACAATGGAAGACCCAGGACGGCAGCGACCGGCAGGTGACCGAGGTGGTGATAGAGGAAATGATCGCCTTGAATACTCCAAAGGGTAGTTCCGAAGGTTACGAACCAAACTACACCAGCGTTCCCGAACCGAAGGCCGAACAGGTTTCCCCGGCCGAGGAAGTGTTTTCGGCCGATGACAAAGGAAGCTCGAAGGACGCCACCGACGAAATCCCGTTTTAAAATTAATAAATGATCCCGACTGAGGTCGAGGATCGAATAAACAAAAAATGATTCAAAAAAAGAAAATTAGAAAGTCAAATAAGCCTTGCCCGTTTTGTGTAAAGAAAACGGAGCCTGTTTACTCCGACCTGGAGTCTCTTTCGGTAGGCATTTCTCCCAAAAAGAGAATTGTTTCCCGTTGGACGACCGGTGTTTGTGAAAAGCATCAACTAAGATTGGCCCGCGCCATCAAACGAGCCAGACACTTGGCACTTTTGCCGTTTACGGACAAGGTTTAATTAGTATTTATACGAGTTTCTGCCCATGAAATTGAAAGTCGTAAGACAGTATTTGATAGGTGTTATGTTACTGGCCGCCGTTGGCTATGCCGGCTTCAAGTTGGGTGTTTATGAAACATCGCGGCAGTATCAAACGGACGAGACGGTTGACACCCGGGTAATGAATGAGGTTTTGACTCAGCTCAGAAAGAATTATCTTAAGCCTGAGGATATTGATAGTAAGAAATTGATGTACGGAGCCGCGGAGGGAATGACCGCATCTCTGGGGGACCCTTATACCTCTTTTTTTCCTCCCGTAGAAAACGCCAGGAGCAAGGAAGATCTTCAGGGTGAGTTCGGTGGAGTCGGTATTCAACTGGGATTTATAGATGACACTCTCGCGGTCATGACACCGCTAAAAGATACTCCGGCTTTTAAGGCTGGGATAAAGGCGGGGGACTTGATATTGAAAATCGTTGACGAGAAGAAGAACATTTCCAAAGATACGGGAGGTATGAAGGTGGAGGATGCGGTAGATCTGATCCGTGGAGAAAAGGGAACTACGGTAACCTTAACTATTTTTAGAGAGTCGGAGAAGAAATCAAGAGACGTAATTCTCGTAAGAGAAGTGATCAACGTACCCTCGACCGAGCTGGAGTGGCTGGATAACGGAAGAGTGGCTCTGATCCGGGTAAATAAATTCGGTGAAAAAACCTTACCGGAGTGGGAAAAAATCGTGGCCGAAGTAAATAAGAAAAATGTTAAAGGCATAATATTGGACTTGAGGAATAACCCGGGGGGTTATCTTCAGAGAGCGATTGACTTGGGCAGCGAATTTATCTCTGAGGGAGTGATCGTCAAACAAAGAGATCGTAACCGGACCGAAGTCTCGACGGTGGATCGTGCCGGAAAACTCATTGGTATGCCTCTCGTGGTCTTGGTCAATGGTGGATCGGCGAGTGCCGCCGAGATTCTCGCGGGGGCGCTTAGAGAGAGGTTGGGAACTAAACTGGTAGGTGAAAAGAGTTTCGGTAAAGGAACGGTTCAGGAGCCGGAGGACTTTAACGACGGTTCGTCACTGCATGTTACTATCGCCGAGTGGCTGTTACCTTCCGGAAAGAATATTCATAAAATTGGTCTGGAACCCGACGTAAAAGTCGAGTATGTGCTAAATGAGAAAAATCCGACAGCCGACAATCAAGTAGATAAAGCCCTAGAAGTGTTAAAGGGGGAGATGATAACGAGTACCAAAGCGGAGATATAAAAAATCCCCGCCCGTGGGCGG
>CAZGSP010000034.1:0-40559 GCA_964528565.1 uncultured Pseudomonadales bacterium
CTGTTTTTGGCGACACCTTCAAACCAGATCGAGGCCCAGTTTATGGGATCGATGTCCGGAAGCTGAGGTACGGGGACAACTTGCCAGGAGAGAGCGGGATTGATGGTTTTGATGTCCCGGGCAACCCAGCTGGGGGCGATGATCATAGCCACTTTTTCGTTGGCAAAGGCGACTGTCGAAGGAGGAAGTGTGTCATCCCAAACTTGATGTTTGATAACAAAATCGGTGTAGTACTTGAGAGTAATACCGACTTCCGGACCTTTGATATCGGTAAGAGAGACCCCTGCTTGAAGTAGCATCATCGAGACAATGTCCGGCCAGTACTCAACATTGGTGGTGTTCCCGAGAGCGACTCCGGCACGTCTAATTTTTCCGGTAATCGGTTCCACTTCTCTGACTGCTTTTGCGGTGGTCAGTAGATCTTCCCAACTTTTTGGCGGTTGGAGCTGTTTTTGCTGGAGGATAGCGGTGTTGACGAAGAGTCCGAGACTTTCGGCGGTCATGGGTGCGCCGTAAACTTGGTTGCCGGAAACAAGAAGCTTCGCCACCAGTGGATAAAAGTTGGTGGATAGCTCGGTAGCCGAGAGAGTGTTCGGAGGGGCGGGTAGCAGATCGGCGGCAAAAAGAGGTAGCCAGGTGGTGTGAAGGCGAACGATGTCCGGAGGCGCCTGAGTCGCCAGAGCAGTTTTGACACGATCCTGATAATCCTGAGGAGATTGCAGCTGATAATCAACTTTAATGTTGGGATTTTGGGCTTCGAAGGCATCGATCACTGGTTTCATAACGGAGGAGGGTTCCCATAAGCCATAGTAAGTCAGAGTGACAGTCTTGGTGGGAGAAACCGATTGGGTTTTACTTTCGGCCGACTTACCAAAAAGCCGAAACAGCAGGAAAGCCACCAAGCCGATGACCACCAGACCAATGACGATAGGGACGATAAGCTTCAGAGGTGAAGCGGAGATGACCGGAGGGGTAACGGAAGCCGGCGGCCGGTATCCGGGAGGAGGTGGAGCCGCTTCCTCAGGACTGGGTAAGGGTGAGGTGACTGTCGTCGTCTGAGTAGTAAATGCCGAAGGCTCCGGAACGGAAGAAGTTGGACCCGGTAGTGGAAATTGATTATCCATAATTTAAGTAGTCAAGTTAGAATATATATGCGGAGGTACCGATTACAGTTAAAGTATATCAAGAATGGAAAAATTTAAATACATCTTGGGTTCGTTGATGATCTTCCTGTTTATGATGATCACGATTTATGCCGGTTTTCGACTGGCTTTCCGAAAGTTGATACTGCCAAAGGTGGAGATCGCGGGGGTGGAGATGACTGGGATGGACAAAGCGACGGCCTTAAAACTGGTTTCCTCTTATTTTGAGACCGATCCAAACAAAATTGTTCTGGAAATGGACGGAAAAGAAGTTGCCAAACTGACCGGAATCAAGGTGGAGTACGATCTGGTTTGGGCAGTTGATCAGGCAATGAGCGTGGGAAGAAACGGAAATATCCTGACACAGATCACCGAGGGAGCCAAGACATTACTTTATGGCAGAACAATTGATGTTCCTGTCAGCTACAACAAAAGTGATCTTGAAGATTTGGTTGATCAGATATCCGACAAGCTAAACCAGAAGCCGGTCTGGCCGAAGCTCATTAAGGAGAACGAAACATACAAGTTGGTAGCCGGAAAAAACGGGGTGGAAGTTAAGACGGCCGATCTGATGGCCGAAGTTGTCAAACAGTTCGGTTTACCGGGACATCACGCGATACAAATTCCGACCAACTTGGTCGAGACCAAAGAGAACGATGCCTTGGTTAAAGCGGCAATTGAAAGCTTGGAGAAGTGGGGAAAAGATAAACTAACAATACGTTTTAGAGATTTTGAGAAACAGCTTGGCACCGACGACATACCGAATCTTTTTGGCTTAACTAACGATCCAATCGATCAAAACCATTTTGAGCTTTTGATAACACAGATAAAACCGCTGGTGGAGACGGATCCGAGAGACGCGGTATTTGTTTTTGAAGATAACAAAGTGAACGAATTTAAACCGGAGATCACCGGAGCGACGATCGATATACCTATGTTCAGATCAAAGTTGGCCGAGTCTTTGCTCTCGGCGGAAGACAAGGTACTGGAAATACCGGTGATTCTGACCTACCCAAAGATAAAAACCGGAGATATAAACAACCTGGGAATTAAAGAGCTGATCGGCACCGGAAAGTCCACTTTTTTTCACTCAATACCCGGCAGAGTCTTTAATGTGAATCTGGCGGCTTCGAGAATAAGTGGAACTTTGGTCGGTCCGGGAGAAGAGTTTTCCTTTGTAAAAGCCGTGGGGGATATTTCCAAGACCACGGGATATCAAACGGCATACATTATCAGCGAAGGACGAACGGTCTTAGGAGACGGCGGTGGAGTTTGTCAGGTTTCCACCACTACCTTCCGAGCGGCGCTCGATGCCGGACTGCCGATCACGGAAAGAAAAGCCCATGCTTATCGGGTAGGATACTACGAACAAGACAGCCCCCCGGGAATCGATGCTACCGTATATTATCCGACTGCCGATCTAAAATTCCTTAACGATACGGGTAACTATATTTTGATACAGGAAACGGTAGATACTAAAAGCATGTCCATGAAAGTAGAGATCTACGGAACCAGTGACGGAAGAAAGTCCAGCCTGTCGAAGCCGAGAATATCAAACCAGTCTCCTCCTCCTCCGACGATGTATGTTGACGACCCCACACTTCCTCTCGGAACCATGAAACAGATAGATTGGTCGGCTTGGGGAGCAAAGGTGGCCTTTGATTATAAAGTGGAGCGAAACGGAGAAGTCGTTTACGAAAAAACTTTTGTCAGTAACTATCAGCCTTGGCAGGCAATTTATCTTAAAGGTACGGGTGACTTGGCGGCACGATAGATGAGTTTGAAGCATAATAGGATGATAAGAGCTTGCTCGTCGCCTTTTCAATAACAAAGTTATTGAAATATTGCTTCTGCGCTTCCTCTTATATTTGCTTATAACTTCGTTATAATGCTTAAATATGAAAGTTTTGGCGATTGAGTCCACGTGTGATGAAACAGCCGCGGCAGTGGTGGAGAGTTTTGGTACAGGAGTAAAGGTGATCAAAGGAGTGGTGGCCAGTTCGGTAGAAATGCACGAAAAATACGGTGGTATCGTGCCCGAAGTGGCGGCAAGAGAACAGATAAAAAGCATTATTCCGGTGATCGTGGAGGTGGTGACCAGTGAGGAAGTTGATGCTGTGGCGGTAAGTTACGGTCCCGGACTGATGGGAAGCCTGCTCGTCGGAGTGGAAACTGCCAAGGCGTTGGCATGGGCGTGGAAAAAACCCTTACTGAAGGTAAATCATATGACGGCTCACGTAATGGCAAATTGGATCATTAACCCTTCCCCACCCCTTCCCTTGACAGGGCAGGGAGAAGAAGTTGGTGTGGTGCCGGAGTTGCCGGCGGTGGGACTGGTGGTTAGCGGGGGGCATACCGACTTGATACTGTTGGAGAGCTTGAAAAAATGGACTTGGATCGGAGGTACAAGAGATGACGCGGCAGGTGAGGCTTTTGACAAAGCGGCACGAATCCTTGGTCTCCCCTATCCGGGAGGACCGGAAATTGAGAAAGCCGCAGGAAAAATAACCGACGATTATTTTGAAAAAAACAAAAATCGCTATAAATTACCGAGACCATTGATCCACGATCCGGGACTCGAGATGAGTTTTTCCGGTATCAAAGCGGCCATGGCCAGATTGGTGGAAAAAGAAGTCGAGATGGACGAAATGACTAGAAATTTAGTAGCCAGAGAATTTGCCGAAGCCATGACGGAAGTGCTGACGAAAAAAACTCTGATGGCAATGGAAAGGTATCATCCAAAGAGTGTGATTTTGGCCGGAGGAGTAGCGGCGAACAAGAGATTAAGAGAGTCACTGAGGCGTGAAGTCGAGATGGCCGGAATAAAATTTTTTGTCCCGGAACTAAGATATTGTGGAGACAATGCGGTGATGGTGGGGGCGGCGGCAGTTCTACGACCGGAAGAAACAGGCTTGGATTTGAGACCGGAACCGAGTCTTTCGATAGTTTAGGGATTTTGGACAAAGAGGCAGACATAGGTTTGACCCTTAGCCTCCTTGATTTTGTGTTCTAAAACGGTAAAACCGGCGTCCAGAAAATATCCGGCCAGTTCTTCGGATGAGTAGTATGAATAGAATCTCCCTTTGGCATCGATTTCTGTACCCGATCCTTTTTTGAGTGTAAATAGGCCGATGCCTCCCGGCCGAAGTTGGTTCCTAAGTGTAACAAGCGTTGCTGTCATTTCTTCTTTTTCCAGATGTAGAAGGGCGGCAAAAGCAACGAGTCCATCAAACTCCGAAGAAATACCAATAGAGCGAAAATCCTGACAGACAAAGTTTCCCTCGGGGCAGATTGATTTTGCCTCTTTCAGCATGGATCGTGAGTTGTCTATCCCCAGGTAGTCGTAGCCCATTTCCTTAAGAAGATAAGCTTCGTTTCCAATACCGCAACCAACTTCCAGAACAGTGCCTTCCGGTAATAGTTCTTGGAGCCGCTTAAGTTCTTCTTCCCAGTACAGACTTATTTCTTCACCTCTAAACTTTTTAAACTCACCGGCGTGTTGATCATAATAAGCGCGAGTATTTTTTTCCTGTTCTGTTCTGTCCATAGCTGAATATACTACACATGTCAATAAAAAACCCGTGTTTTACACGGGTTACATATGATTATTTCTTTGTGATGGTTAATTCGATCTGACCTTGGGGAAAAGATTGCGGTAGTAATACTCGGAAAAGGCAACCGCGGCGAAGGCGAAGGCGATCAGGGCATCTCCCGACATGAGACTAAATACCACCATTAACAGGTCTATCCAAAAGAAAATATAGTTGAGCCTGCTTGTTTGATGTTTTTTTGACTGCAGAATATTCATCAAGATAATGAAAGAACAAAGAAGAACAAGAGTTAGGGGGCTGGGCATGGGTCCTCCGATGTCAAAGAGTGATAGCTATGGGGTATTATAATATCCCGTACGGCAAGATTCAAGTGATGGGGTAAAATTGAGGGTGATGGACAAGAATTACGATCATATTCAAAACGAGGCAAAGAAATACGCGGATTGGGAAAAGAGTGGAGTGTTTACTCCCCCGGCCGGAGATGAGGTGAAAAAAAGCGGCAAAAAGACATTTACCATTATCATGCCACCACCGAACGCGAATGATCCGCTCCATGTGGGTCACGCTATGTTCGTGACCGTAGAAGATATATTGATCCGATATCACCGTATGAAGGGCGAAGCTACACTGTGGCTCCCCGGAACTGATCACGCCGGGATTGAAACCCAGTTTGTTTTTGAGAAGAAACTGGCCAAACAAGGAAAGAGCCGCTTCGATTTTGACCGGGAGACTTTGTACGGGATGATCCGGGATTATGTCCTGGAAAACTCCGGGGTGGCGATCGAACAGATGAAAAGATTGGGGGCGAGTGCCGACTGGAGTAGATATAAGTTCACACTGGATCCGGAGATCGTCAAGGAAGTTCTCAAAACCTTTAATAAATTGAACGATGATGGTCTGATATATCGGAGCGAGAAGCTTGTAAATTACTGCACCAAGTGCGGAACTGCTTATTCCGAGTTGGAGGTAGATCATGAAGAACGGGAAGACAAATTGTATTTGATCAAGTACGGAAAGGTTACAGTCGCAACAACCAGACCGGAGACAATGCTGGGTGACGTGGCGGTAGCCGTCAATCCGGATGACCCCCGTTATAAAAATTTGATCGGAGAGAAAGTCGGATTGCCGCTAACCGACAGGAAAATACCGATCGTAGCAGACCCGATGGTGGATATGGGTTTTGGAACAGGGGCGGTCAAGATCACACCTGCCCACGATGCGAATGACTGGGAGGTAGCAGTAAGACAAGGTTGGAATTTGGATGAGATCGTCAGGGATCACCGGATCATCGGCACGAACGGAAAGATGACCAAAAATGCCGGAGTCTATGAAGGGCTGAACATTAATGAAGCCAGAGAGAGGGTGGTCGCCGATCTGGGAGAGGCTTTGGTCGAAACCAAGCCTTATCTTCACAGCGTGGGAACTTGTTACCGTTGTCACCGGACCATCGAACCGCTTCCGATGAAGCAGTTCTTTATCAAGGTAAAACCATTGGCCGAGAAAGCTTTGGCCTCCTTGGATAGCAAAGAAACAGTAATTTTGGGATCGGGACACGATAAAATTCTGCGTCACTGGCTGAATAATCTTCGGGATTGGAATATTAGCCGGCAAATAGTTTGGGGGATCAGAATTCCGGTTTGGTACCCGCCAACATCAACTCAGGAAGAGAAGACCCAAGATTATGTGGTGAGTGAGACGAGCCCCGGCGAAGGATGGACGCAAGAAACGGATACCTTTGACACCTGGTTTTCTTCCGGGCAGTGGCCGGTAGTCACTTTAAAGACGGGTAAGCCCGGTGACTTTGAAGCTTTTTATCCGACAGAGGTAATGGAAACCGCTTACGATATACTCCCCTTTTGGGTCATGCGGATGATGATGCTCGGGATCTACATGACCGGGAAGTCTCCTTTTAAAACAGTGTATTTACACGGATTGGTAAGGGATGAGCGAGGCAGAAAGATGAGTAAGAGTGTCGGAAATGTAATCAATCCGCTGGAGTTGATAGAAAAATACGGTGCGGATTCACTGAGAATGGCTCTCGTAATGAGTACTACAGCCGGACAGGATAGTAATACAGGTGAGAATAAAGTCCGGGGAATGAGAAATTTTGGAAATAAAATCTGGAATGCCGGAAGATATATTCAAGAGCTTAAGAATCCAAGGAATCAGGAACTCAAGACGGAGACCGGGGATAAGGATGAAGAGTTTACCGAGAAAACGGCGACCGTTGTAAGAGAGGCCAGTAGACTACTGGAAAGTAACAAGGTCGGTTTGGCGGCGGAATATGTCTACAACGAATTCTGGCATTGGTATTGCGATACGGCGATCGAGGTAAACAAAAGAGGTGGTATCCGTGACGAAACATTGAGACAGGGATTGATGACAATGTTGAAACTGCTCCACCCCTTTGTCCCATTTGTGACCGAGACGGTGTGGGCAGAGATATTCCCCGAAGAGGGACTACTGATCTCGCAGGACTGGCCTAAATAGTCGTTATTCGGTTTTCGCTTCTTCGGCTGGTTTTTCACCTTCGGGAGCAACTTCGCCTTCGGCGGGAACGGCGCCGGTGACTTCTTCTTCAGCCACTTCCTCGACCAGAGGTTCTTCTTCCTTCATAGGAGCTCCCAGAGCAACAACGCTCATTTCAAGGTCGGTGAGGACCGTAACCTCGGTGGGAACCTTAAGATCAGCAAGTTTGATACTATCGCCAATTGCCACAAGGGTGGAGATGTCGACGGTAACGTTCTCGGGAATATCGGTAGGTAAGGCTTCGACTTCTATTTCATGAAGGTTTATGTCCAAGACAGCCAGTCCGTCCTTGACGATTTGAGACTCACCAATGATCTCAACAGGCACATTGGCGGTGACCTTCTCTTTGAGGTTAACCTGATGGAAGTCAACGTGGTATTTCTTGCCGGTAATCGGATTGTTGGTCAAAGCTTTGACGAGAGTAGGCCTTTCCTTCTCTTCACCTTCAACCTTGAGCCAGATAAGGCTAGTTTCACCCGCTTCTTTGTATACCCGGGCAAATTCGACTTCAGAGACTTGAATAGCCTGACTTTTGACAGTGTGTCCAAAGACATTGGCGGGGATTATTCCCTGGCGACGAAGTTTCTTGACTTTACTGCCGGTAAGAATCCGTTTTTCCGCTTTTAAGACATATTTGTTCATGAGAGGTATTTTAGCTTACGAAGAGGCTTTTCTCAACTCTTACCGAGCTCCGGCAACAAAACCGACACCAAAGGTAGTGGTTTTGGGCGGCAAGACCACACCAAGACGGTTTGCCTCGGATGAGACCGGACTGGTGATTGCCGCCGGGCGGGCCGCCTCGGGAAAATTGATGATCAGCTCGACGTTCCCGTTTACGGTACCCGGCTGGTGATACTCCGTCAGGGAGTAGGTAAAGGGAAGTTTGTTTGGCTCAGATTGAGGTGTCTTGAATTTTATGACCAGGGTGTGTGTCCGATTGTAGGATAGCGATATTGGAAATTGGAATCTTTCCATTTGATTGTCCTGTTGTTCCGAGGCTATTCGAGGTGATAAATTCTTATCATCCAAGGTTATCCCTTCCAAGATCGAGTTTTCCGGCGAATATAGCTGAATGATCATTTTCATATCCCGATTTTGATTGAGAATTTCTTCGGTAAATTGGTACTGAACCTGATACTCGTGTTGGACCTGATTTGGTTCGATCCAGACTCTATGAAAGATTTTCCGTTGCATTTTCCCGGTTAGAGGAAGAAGTGAAAAATTTGATTCATTGAAATAGGTTGTCTGGGCCAAACACGGACTATTTCCGGATAGTCCGGAGTGACAGGTGTGGGGATAAATTGAACCTGAGTAAGCTTGATTGACGATCGACTTTTCGATGCTTTCATCGGATGACCAAAATAGAATTTGATTTTCTTCGGACTGCTTGGCAATGACCCTACCAAGGGAGACCAGTGAAGGCTTATGTTCCAGAATACTGTCGAGATAGTAGCCGATCAGGTCCCGATACAAACCGGATGGAGAAGTGGTGGAAAGTTCTTTTTGGAAGACTTCGGAGGTGACACTTTGGCCGTTCAGAATTATTCCCTTGTCCTCCGACAGAAGATTGCCTATCAGACGATCATTTACCGCTAAGACGATGTCCGGTTTAAATCTAAGAGTTTTTTCCAGTATCCAAGAGATGTTGGTGGCTGTTTGAGGAAAGTCGGGATTGTAGTTCAGGTCTCTCGTTTTCCAATCCTCTACTCCGGTGATCTGACTGACCAATGGTGGGGCGGTAATTACCCCCACAGCCAAAGAATCGATTTCGTCACTGCGATAGATATTTTTTGAGACTACCCTACCTTGATCCATGACAAGGGCCAAAATATAATCAAGTGTGCCTCCGGTGCTTCGAATCTCTTGACTGTTCTGGAAAAGAATGACTATGTTCTTAGCCGAGTCACCCGCCAGGAAGACAGGAATTAGTTCGGCTGCTTTTATCAGGTCAATTATTTGTTGTTCAACAAGCTTTAGATTCTTAAATTCAATACTTGAATCCATCTTCTCCTCGAGTATGCGCGGTAACCTGCCTTGACTAGTCAATAGGCTTATTTGGTTAAGGTTTTCGTATAGATGACTTAGATTGGAACTTAGGGCCAAACTTGAGTCTTGATAGAACTGCCCCGAAGAAGGTTTCCCGACCGTCCGGTATATCTTTTCCGCCAGCTGATAGGTTTGTTGTAGGCTTTCCAAACTGGATTGAGAGTAGTCCAAAAAGACAAAGAGATTATAGTTTTTCTCGTGAACATTGGCGGCAACGAATGAGATAACCGGTGAGACGATCGAGTAGCTGTCTTTCCCAATTCCGGAAAAGACTTTTGACCGGTTTAAGTCGGTTACTGACAGCGTTGTTTCTCCCCTCCTTAGATCCGATATTGTCTTTTCCAGATACTTAAGTGATAGTGCCGTAAAGAGAATATAGCTAAGGGATACGAGGAGGTAAATCGAGAGAATGGCCGCTATCGAGTACTCGGCAACTTTCTTGATAAGTTCGGGACCATTTTCAATTTTGACTGTCCCCTTTTTGGGTTTTAACCGTCCGACGATTTTTTTTACCGAATGGAGAACTTTCTCAATCTTTTTTAGTTTGGGGTGCTTGTCCTGTTGATGAACATGATGAAGCTTGGATAATAAGAGACTTCGATCTTCATTTACACGCCGGACTGCCTCTTTCAGATCGACCGAAAAGTCATTTTTTGGCTCCCAGTTTAGCTGTGCCCTTGATTGGTTCCCGAGCGAGTTCGGATCAAGTGTGGGGTGATCATCCGGACCGGTGGCTTCAATCTCAAATTCAGGTCCTTCCGAGTCTTCCAAATTCTTTTTGATCAAATACGCGAGTTCCAAGTCCGTAACAGGGTCCCCCATGATCCAAAAAATTTTCCCGGCCGTATTCTGAAGGTAGTAAATTTTTTTGAGGCTTTCAATCAGATCGGCCATGGATACCGGGAAGAAAGAGTTTTCTCCCTTAGTCGAGATCGTAATTTTTCGCGAACCGAGAGCTTCCAGAACGTAGTTTTCCAAGTATGTTTCGGAGTAAAGCAGACTTGCCTGGAACAGATCTTTGACGATCACCAGGCGATGAAGCGGTTTTCCGGCACCGAGGTTGTTTAGTAGATCAGTAAAGTAGAGATTCTTTTCCGTATCGATATTTTTTCCATGGAGAAGGATGACCGTCAATTTTTGATTCCTTTGTCTTGACCGGTCGTAGATGGAGATTAATTTTTGACTGATATTATTTAGATCCCGGGAAGTATCAATGACCGCCAGAACATAAGGTTCCGTTCTTGATTCCTTGTGCGAGGAAAAGACAATATCGGCAGAGGAGGTTTGGCCCACAAAGGAATCTTCCAAAAAGGAGTTATTGCTCCAGACGGCAATTTGGGTTTTACTAATGGGCATTAATTTAGTATAGATGATTAGTACTTTGCCGATTTCTTCTGTAGCAAGTGCTTACGTTTTTTTGTCTGTGTTTTTGGACTTACAACTATTTATGGTTCGTGCGTACTTTTAAGGTCTTTTTGTACATACTTTCTACATGTGAAAATTTATAGCTAGCTCTAATTAGACTTATCCACATAATTTTTTGTGCGCGGAAAGAGACCGATATTTTATTTATGAGTCTGTGAAAAGAAAGTATGACTTAGTTATCGAGGGCGTCGTTCACCAGTTTGTCGGCTTCTTTGTTTTTTTCCCGGAGGACGTTGACAAAGGACATCAATTTTATTTGCCCGGAGTCTCGTAGTTTTTTGGTCTGATCGATAATTTTTTTTCGAAGAACTTGAAGGTGGGGTTGTTTGACTTTGTAGAGACCGGTGATTTGTTTGACGATCAGTTCGGAGTCCAGGACGAAACGAATTTTCTCCGTAAACACGTTATCCTCTTCAATTTTTTCCAAAGCCCGGAGAACAGCCGTGTATTCGGCGACGTTGTTGGTAGTCTCACCGATTCTTTCGGAAAGGGAAAAAACTTTGTGGGTACCTTCTTTGGCTATCACCCCTATGGCCGCTTGGCCGGGATTGCCACGGGAGCCGCCGTCGGTGTTGATTTCGAGAAGATCGATGGTTTTTGGCATAGGCATAGTTTACAGCAAAATTGCCCAAGCGAGAATAAGAATCAGTTTGTTTTGGGGAAGAGTCCACCAGTAATGATCAAAGGCGCCGGTAATGATGATGAGCGCTAGCAAAGCCAGAACTTCAGGCTTTAGGATCCTTTTTAGATTCCTTTTGATCAATACCGATAATAGGATCAGGCCCACAATGCCGGTTTCCAAGAGAGATAGAAGAGGCAGGTTGTGAACCGGTTGAATCTTGGCCGGTAGGAGAAAGGAGCCGGGTAGATGGCTGACCAGAGAGGGGATAAAACCGCCAAGTCCCACGCCTAGTAGCGGAGATGAGGAAAAGATATCTTTTACGGGAGCGAGGAGGAAAAGACGATCGGAGATAAAGGGAAACAAGCCTGGTAGGTTCGGAAGAAATATTTGAAATACGGAAATCAAAAGGAAGCAACCGATGAGAGCAAGGGAACCGAGATGAAAGGAGATGACCAAGACGAAGGCAAGAAGCGCGGCTTTGGAGAAGGTCAGAATCAGGCCGAGAAAGACTGCCAGCCGTTGCCACAAAGGAGACTTCTTGATATGAAGCAGGTAATAGACAACGAGAAGAAAACCGGCAAGGGAGTTCGGGTGGGAGAAGGTGGCCGGAGCCCTAACGAAGTCGTAGCCAAAGAAAGAGAGATGGGCCAGCCCGGGGGTGGAGGTGGAGAAAGTTCTTTCGCCCAGCCAGTAAAATAGTCCGCCGATGGAAGACTGTCGGGTGGTTTCCAAAACTTGAAGGAAGATAACCAAGATGGTAGAGATCAACAAGGAAGTTTTTATCTGCGACCAGGTGACTTTTCTAAGTAGGAGGGTAAGAAAGAAGAGGAGATAGAGGAGAAACCGCAACCACCAAAATATCGAGTTCGCCGGCGAGACACCAAAGACGGAGTTAAGAAGGACGTAAGCCAAGAAAATAATGGTGGGAGGGAGATGACTTCTTAGCCAATGGAAAATTGGTTTTAGATTTAGAAGGATAAAGGCGACCAAAAGAATGTCGGTAAGGTAGAGGGTGGGTGAGAGGTAGTCCACCTTGATACCGGCGGCTCGTGCAAAATCCGGCCAGAAATGGAGACCCAACTGGGTAGGGAGTAAGAAGACAATTAGCTGAAGAAGGATGGTTGAAAACACTAATCAGATTGTACCCTAGTCAGGTATAGCATCACCTCTCGACCATATCCCTTCGTGGAAACCACAATCCGCTCATTCCCGCGATTCGCGGTTGTTTTAGCCTCGTCGCAAAAATTTTTCTTTAACAGAAAAATACCCTGCTTTTGCGACTCCGGATAATTTCCTGAAGGCACATGGTCTGCGGTGAATTTCCTATGCTATGATCGCTATTTAAAGAAAATTTATTCGGCGGTGGGGATGATGACCATTTGGCGGTAGGGGGCTTCGCCACGGGACTCGGTGCGGACGCCTTTGTAGCCTTCCAGGAATAAGTGGATTATGCGGCGTTCGAAAGAGCTAAGGTTGGGGAGGATGATTTCTTTTTGAAGAGAGACAGCGCGGTCGGCGGCGTTTTGAGCCAGTTCTTTCAGGGAGTCTTCCCGACGCTCCTGATAGTCGTTGACGTTGAGGTGGAGTTTGGGCCAGACGCCAAAACGCTGGAAGATCATAAGGGAGAAGATCATACGCAGAGAGGCGAGACCTTCACCATGATGGCCAACAAAGATACCTGCGGCATCTTCGGGGGGAGTGAGAAGAATATTGATATTTTCTTCGTCTGCGACTTCGATGTTGATTTGGTCTTCACTTAGCTCCAGTTGAGTCAAGACGTTGGAAAGAATTTCGGTAACCTTTGATTGGTCCATGTTAATTATTGTTTTATAACTCTTAATTTAAGAAGGATGGGTTTGAGACCACCCAGCCCGGAGAAGTAGTACTGCTGGACGATGGAGAAGATGGTAGAAGCGACCCAGTAAAGGATAAGACCGGATTGGAAGTTCAAGGAAATAATGACGGTCATGAGAGGCATCATATAAACCATCTGCTGAGTCATGCTTTGAGCCATCTCCAGATTGTCTTCCTCTTTTTTCTTCTCGTCTTTCTTTTTGGGACTCAGGACATGAGACTCTGCCCCGGCTTGCATCATAAGAGAGAAAATCAGCTGAGTGAGCCCGGCCAAGATGGGCATAATGTAGGTGTGATCGGGCTTGGTAAGATCCAGATAAAGGAAATGAGGGTTGACGAGGACTCCTCCAATGGAGGGCTGTTTGATGAAATCCATGAAAACTTGATAGAGAGAGATAAGAATGATGATATTGACGATCTGAGGGAGACAGCCCGCGGCGGGATTGATACCGCGCTCTTTGTAGAGTGCCATCTGAGCTACCTGAAGATCTTTCTTGTCTTTATGCTTTTCTTTGAGTCTATCCAGTTCCGGTTTCAAGGCTTGCATTTTTTTGGCCGACTTCATGGAGGGGATCACGAGAGGCATGGTGATGAACTTGGTGATCAGAGTGATGGCAAGAATGGGTAAACCAAGATTGCCTCCAAAGAGATGGTAGAAAAAAATCAGAACTTGGTAGAGGATGTAGTTTAATGGCGCGAGCATAGTTATTTGATTTTAGCAGGCCCCGCCGCCCGGCGGGGTGGAACAGGGTCATTTCCGCCTTTGCTAAAAGGTTGACAGCGGAGGAGCCGGCCTACCGAGAGTTTGGTCCCGACAATGATACCATAGCGGCGGTAAGATTCTTTGGCATATTCCGAACAGGTGGGGGAGAAGCGACAGGCAAAAGAGTTGCCGAAGATGGCGTGACCAAGGGCGTGGTAGTAGGGAGAGATATATTTTTGGTAAAAGGAAAGCATCGATGGTAATTATATCCTCAGGAAATTTTTCTGTGGTTATTTGATTTCGGGAGGAAGTTTTTAGGAGTGACGATATTTTTGCCTGTTTCTTTTTCGAGGTTCTTTCGAGCGTCCCCAGCTATACTGCCACCTCGCCGAGAGACTTTTTTATTTTCGATATATCCGTTCGGGTGTTCCGTTTTGGTAATTTCAGTGGTGGAGGCTTCTCCAAGCATGGAAAACAGTAATTCCAGATCGGACATGTGATCTCGGAGGTTTTGTCTTTCAAGCCCTTTGATCTTTTTATGTTGGTAAGGAGTGACTCCAAAAGCGGCTTGTGAGATTTCAGCCGTGAGAATGGCGTATTCTTTTTGGAGTTTGACTCCGTGAATGTCCCATTGTTCGGTAAGATCTTCTCGAATTGCGATCGATCTCATTCTTTTTTCGATCCAGCCGTCTGGATAGCCTTTGGCTTTGTAAATAGCTCTGGCTCTTTTTTGGGCTAGTTCTGGATCTTCGATTTCTTGAATTCGTTCGTAGCCGACTTTGGCTAGCCAGCGTTTAAATGGTTCGGCTTTTGGAGAGGGGATGGATTGGATAATGCGAAAGATTCCCTCTGTGTTGGCACAATTTAACTTTTGATTACCCCCACTGGTGGCGATTGAAAGGGGGGTGGCAATTTGCCCCCACCCTTTGGAAAGCTGTTCGTCTCTGCGTCGCATATCTTTAATATATCCATCGGGCTGAACAGATTCGGTTAATGCAACCACAATATCAGTAATCACAAACCACCATTCGTTTTTGTATATGGTTTTGCGAATTTCTTTCTTTTGGAAAATTGCGATTCTGGTAGGATCTATTATTTTTTTGGGCATATATTTAATTTATTCCATAAAATACCCGAAGTCAAGGTAAGAGATCTGATAAAATTAGCATATGCATAACCATGCTTCGGAGAACTACCAATGTCCGATCTGTTTGGCTGTTGAGGGGGTTGAGAATGGCGAGACCATGATCAAGCAAACGGATATATTTTTCAAAGACGAGCAGGTGATGGCTTTTATTAGTTCCAAGTTCGACAAGAACGGTGGTCACCCGCTGATTGTTCCGATCAAGCATTATGAGAACTTGTATGATTTACCCACAGAAATTGGAGCTCGTATTTTTGACCTGGCAAGACAAGTAGCCCTGGCAGTCAAGGAAACGACACATTGCGATGGAATAACAGCGATGCAGAATAACGAACCTGCCGGAGACCAGCATGCCTTTCACTATCACTTTCATATTTATCCCCGATATTCCGGTGATGAGCTTCATAGTAGTATTTTGGACACTAGAGTTTCCTCTCCTGAAGAAAGAGTTGTTTTAGCAAACAGTCTTAGAAGCTATTTAGAAATACGCGACAAATGACAATAATAAAGGCGGTAATATTTGATCTGAACGGGGTTTTCCTAAAGAGTGAGTCTTTTAGTAAGCGGTTGGCGGAAAAGACGGGGAAAGACGCCGATGCTATCTATGAAGTCATGAAGCCGATCCTAAAGGAAGTGAGGAATCCGGAGAGGAGAGGTGAGGAAGTTTGGACACCTCTTTTGGATCTGCTGGGGATGCCGCTACCGGAGTTCTTTGATTTTTATTTTTCGGGAGAGACAATTGACGAGGAGATGCTGAAATTCGCGGGAGATCTAAAAAACCGGGGTTTGAGAATTTTTATCCTTTCGAATAACTTCAGGGAGAGAACAGGGTACTACCGGAAGAACTTTCCGCAGCTGTTCGAAGTGGCAGATAAGGTTTACTTTTCTTGGGAGACGGGGTTTGTTAAGCCGGATCCGGAGGCGTATAAGAATTTGTTGGAA
This sequence comes from uncultured Pseudomonadales bacterium, assembly GCA_964528565.1. Lineage (GTDB taxonomy): Bacteria > Patescibacteriota > Microgenomatia > UBA1400 > MFAQ01 > UBA10133. The sequence continues at coordinate 15,959 of CAZGSP010000034.1, forward strand.
GAAAATGGTCTCCAGGGAGAAGAATGTGTCTATATCGATGACTCGGAGGAGAATCTGGAAGTAGCCAAGGAATTGAAAATTAGAGGAATTAAATATGAGAGTGGGGAACAGATAAAGGAAACCATAATAGGTATGGGAGTGGATCCAGAAAATAGAGTACCTCGAAACTAGGGTTATTATTTGAGCTTGGGGAGGAGGGAGGCCAGGTCGGAGAGGAGGTCGGAGTGAGGAGTGTCGAGGACGGAGCGCTTGGGGATAATGAGGTAGTCGGCGGGAGGTAGTGAGGGGAGGAGTTCGGCCAGGATGGCAGAAGTGACCCGCTTAATCCGGTTGCGGTCGACGGCGAGTTTGGCCGTCTTTTTGGATAGGAGGATGGAAAACCGGGGAATAGAGGAGGTGGTCGGAGCCATGACGAGGGTAAGGTGATGGGTATGGAAAGGTTTACCCTCGCGGGTAAGGCGATCTCTTTCTTTGCGTAAGGGAAGCCGGTTTGTGGCCGGAAGTGGCATTTAGAGCGCTAATTTGGTTCGGCCTTTGGCCCGGCGTTTGCGGATCACGTTTCGACCGGCGGCGGTAGACATCTTAATGCGAAAACCATGTTTCCTGATGCGTTTGACTTTTTTGGGTTGGTAGACTCTTTTGGGCATAGGTCATTTTAACATGCGGGAAGGTGATGTGGATAGTATTATTCTTTTTGGGTAATTTGGGGGTTGTAAAAATGTGGATAAGTAGTGAGAATGGGCATATGGACAGTGAACAATTATGGCAAAGTATTTGCGGGGAGCTAGGTGTTTCGATGTCTCCGGCCGGTTTTGCGGGCTTTATCAAGCCATGTTCCATCAGATCGATTACCCCCATAGATAGCGAGAGACTTCTGATAGAGATGATCGCTCCGTCGGTATTCCTCAGAAATACCATTGAAACCAAGTATTACAGCATTATTAAGCAAGCCGCCGAGAAAATTACTCAGAAGAAGTGTGATGTGGCACTAAAAGTGGTGGAGGTTATCAAAGAAACCAAGTCCGGCAAGAAAGAAAGTAAGAGTGGAGAGACAAATGAAACTAGTATGGGTTTGTTTACCGTACCGGAAGAGAACAAACAGACAGGCACCAATCTAAACCCGCGATATGTCTTTGAAACGTATATGGTGGGAAGTTCAAACCGTTTGGCGTTTGCGGCCGGAAAAGCGGTGGTCGACTACCCCGGGACGAGACACAACCCACTATTTATTTACGGGGGAGTTGGAGTGGGTAAGACTCACCTGATGCACGCGATCGGCCATGAGCTAGTCAAAAAAGGAGTCGGAAAAGTGGTGTGTGTGACAAGCGAACAGTTTACGAACGACCTGGTCAGTTCTTTCAAATCAAAGATGACCGATGCTTTCAAAAAGAAGTACCGCCAGGTAGGAGCTCTACTGGTCGATGATGTTCAGTTCTTTGGAGGAAAAGACTCTACCCAGGAAGAGTTCTTCCATACATTCAATGAATTGACGAATAAGCAGGCGCAGATCATTATGACCAGCGATCGAAAGCCACAAGAAATAGTGGGGCTCGAAGATAGACTCCGGAGCCGTTTTCTCGGGGGCATGATGGTAGATATCGGACTACCGGACTACGAGATGAGACTGGCAATTCTTCATCAGAGGGCTTTGGAGATAAACGCGGAGGTTGAAGATAGTGCGTTTGAGCTGATGGCCAATAGTTTCACTACCAATGCAAGAGAACTGGAAGGAACATTTGTCCGGTTGGCGACCGGTGCCAGTATTGACGGGGGAGTACTCACCAAAGAAATGGTCCAAAAAACGATGGGGCTGCCGGCCAGTTCGGTAAAAGATATTAAGGTCCGGCCGATCAAAGTAATCTCGACGGTGGCCAAGTACTTCGATTTTAGAAACAAAGACCTTTTGGGAGAGAGCCGTAAGGCGGATCTCGTGGTAGCAAGGCACATTGCGATGTATATTTTGAGAGAAACTTTGAAACTAAACTTGACGGAGGTGGCCGAGCTCATGGGAGGCAGGGATCACACTACGGTAATGCACGCGGTGGAAAAAATGGAGCTTGAAATAGAGAAAAATACGGATATCAGGCGTAAAGTAATGGCTTTGAAGCAGGCCTTATACACGTAACTATCCACATCTTATCCACGCTCTGTGGATATCTCGGAAAACTGTGAAGAAGTCTTATATTATTAATTAACGGGTGGATAAACTGCCAAGTTATTCAGAAAATAATCCACAAGAAAAATGAGTTGTCAGTAATTGTTCGGGAGAGGATCCACCGATTATTGATCAAAAAGACGGATACAAAAATCGATAATTATTTAATAACAGATAAAGCAGGCAGGGGACAAAGCCGATGTCCACTTGTCCACCACCTCTATTACTAACTACTACTATTTTTATTTAAGATAAATATATTATTAATAGCCAATTAGGAATTAATCCATATACAATAGGAATCAATGAAGATAACCGTACAAGCAACCGACTTAAAGAAATATTTGGGAATCGTGAATCGAGGGATTGGAGTGCGTCCTCAGTTGCCGATCCTTTCGGGGGTGCTTCTGAAGGTGACCAAGAATGAAGTAAATTTGGTCTCGACCGATCTGGAGGTGAGTTTCTGGGTAAAACTGCCGGCGAAGATTGATGAAGAAGGTGAGATGGTAGTCCCGGCCAAGCTGTTCGGAGAACTGGTGGCGAGTTTGCCGGTGGGGACAGTGACACTTTCCATCGACAAAAACACTTTGACTGTATCTTCGAAAGGTATCAATGCCGAGGTCATGGGGCAAGGGGTTGAAGATTACCCAAGTATTCCCAGAGCCAAGAAAACTCAAATAACCTTGAAGAGTGGTGAGTTCCGGCAAAAAATGGATCGGGTGTGTATCTCCGCGGCACGGGACGATACCCGTCCGGTGTTAACCGGTGTTTTGTGGGAATTGGAGGAAAATAAAACAATCTTAGCGGCGACGGATGGATACAGACTCACGGTCGATAAGCTTGAGGTAGAAAAAACCAGTATCGAAAAGAGTACCCGTTTTATTTTACCGGCGAGATCTTTGCAGGAAATTTCCAAAGTCCTGGCTGAAACCGGAGAAGATAGTTTTGGGGTCGAGTTTGACAAAGAAAATCAGCAAGTCATCTTTACTATTGCCGACATGGAGGTTTCTTCCCGTCTTATTGCAGGGGAGTTTCCTCCCTATCAGCAGATCATGCCGAATACTTACTCAACTAAGGCGGTGTTTAACAGGGAAGAGCTATTAGAAGCCGTCAAAAGAGCCAATTTGTTTGCACGGGACAATGCAAATATCGTCAAAATGACGATCGAGGGAGAGAAACTTATCGTCAAGGCGGAAAGCAGTCAGTTGGGAAGTAACTCGACCGAGATAGAAACCGAGATCGAAGGAGAAGGTTTGACGGTTGCTTTCAATGCCAGATATCTTTTGGATTATCTGGCGGTAAACAACGCGGAGAGGGTAGTTTGGGAGACGGAGGGAGAACTCAAACCAAGCGTGTTCAAGAGAGAAGATGATGACGGCTGGATTCAGGTGGTGATGCCGGTCAGGGTGCAAGACTAATTTATTATGTAATAAGTAAACTTAGTCATATCCACACCGATTTTTACAAGGGAATTGATTGCCTCGTTGATAATGTTTGTTTTGAGAGATTCGGAAGCATTTTTGTTCGTAATTCTGATTCTAAAGGATTTTTTATCGAAGTCGTAAACAATAACATAGTCTTTTTGGACAATGGGTAAATATTTATACCAAGGGTAGTCTCTTTGAAGTTTATCCCATGCGGCATTAAATATTATTTCATTTTTTGCTTGATCGGAAAAATCATTGAGATTAACGGTTGGTTTTATCGTGGGTGTAATGGAAATTATTGAGGGAACAGATGGAATAACAGTTCGATTTTTTGAGGTTTGAATTGCTTGAACAAAAAAGAGAAATAGAAAGAAGATTACAATTAAGGAAAGATAAAGATAACCTCTATGGTTTTTAAGAAAATTAAATAGACGATTTATCATATCTATTTATTGAGTATACCTCCGAAACCACTTACCTCAGCATAAGGTAGATTTTGAGGAATTCCATCTAATCCAACAGTTATAGTGCCGTATTTTGTTGATGAATTCGATTGGACGAAAACAATTGCGTCTTCGCTGACACTGTAAACAATTCCTACATGATTGATTCTGTTTGGTCCTCCTTCAACATAAAAGAAAACAGCAGCTCCAGGAAGGATATTTGTATATTTAGCGGTGTCTCTTGTGAGATATTTATTTTGAGATTTAAATTCATCAGCCATACCTTGGGCGTTTAAAGACATGTTTGCATCATAAGATTTATTAACGAGATGGGTACACCAAAACAGACAATCGCCACAACCGCTAACCCATCCTGGATATTCAGGATTTGGATCGGAGGCAAATTTTTCTTCATTAAAAAGTTCGGGATAATCCGGAGAGTTGTTCCAATAGCACCAAAAACCTCTCTCGAGCTTATTAACGATTTCCCAAGCTTTATTAGCAGTACTGTTTGAAGTAGTGTTAGGAAACGAAAGAGGTTCATAAGGTTCGGTACAGTCGGTTATTGGAGGGTTGATAATACCGGGGAAACTTGGAAGTCCATAATCAACTCTTTCCAAGCTATCGAATTGAACGAGGGTGGAGAGAATGGGGGCAATCAAAAAGGCGATACCTATATACACTACAATAACAGCGATAGCTCCGATAATGATGCCTAGGGCAGAGACGGCGGCTACCTGGACAGATCTTCTGATAATAATTAATCCACGTACAAAAGCTATTCCTGCTGTGAGAGCGACAGCTCCTCCGGCGGCGACGGGAAGAATAAGATCTCTTGAGCGGAATTTGTCTCCCCACCCCAGCTCTCTCCAGACATTATCCAGACCTTTTTTAGCAAGACCAATGGTAGTGTCAATAACAACTTGAGCAACAATAATGATGGCTCCGATGATAAGACTAACTCCCATGGTAGGAACTCCTAGGGCGGCGGCGACGGTGGCTACCAAACTATCCCCGACGACAGCAACACCGATTTTTTTGGCGGCTTCCAGAGCAATTTTTTTGGCGGCTTCGGAAGCAAACTTTTTAATTCCTTGCCCGAGTCCTTCTTTGAGAATAAAGTTTCCTAGTTTTTGAGACAGGGCACTTCCGGTTCGCTTCAGAAGTTCATTGCCGATATGGGTTCCGATTCTTTTGTTTACCCATGACCGGACGGTGCCACCGGGATCGAGAATCAGTTTGGTGGCAGACTGAAGAGCAGGATTCCTATTGTAGAAATTTGTCAGACTACCGGAAATTCCGGAAAGAGGTTTGATGTTACCCGCGATCTCCCGGCCGAGTTTCGAGTTTTGGATTTTGGTTAACTGGAAATGTACTTGTTGGTAAACTGATTTACCTTGTTCGGTTTCAAAGAACGCTTTAAGAGCCGGATTGTTGGCCACTGCTTTGTCCAGTCCGGCGGTATCCAGACCAATACCAAAAAGCTTGAGTGCTTCCGGACTGATGTTTCTATTACCACTTTTGGTGACTAGTAGGACAGCCGCGGTTCGTTCTTCTAATCCTTCACCATTAATCAAAAGGGTTGGATCGGCTTTTCGAAGAAGGACCTCCAGCTCTTTTCCATGTAGTTCCAAGGGAGTGGCTTCTCGAGGATGCTCGGCGTTGGGTGCAACTTTAAGAAGGGCAGTTTGAACGTTGTGGGCCTCAATCACCGCCGCAGTCATTTCATTGTCCAGATCGAGATTTTTGTTTAATCTAAATTGAAAATTTTTAGTTGAAGTGGCGAAGTATTGTTGAGATTTTTCGTCTATTACTTCTATTTGCTTGGCTAATTCATCCGGTTTTTCAGTATAGGGAGCGATCTCATTTTCGTGTTGCCAAGCCTGAACTACATGATCAATATCATTGAGGGGAGAAGTAAAAGTGACACCTTCCAGATTACGAAAGGTGAGCTGAGAGACTATGTTGAGGTCGCGGAAATTTGTAAGGTCGACTTGTCCCGTAAGACCAAGATAAGTGAGATCATTGGTTGCTTGTTTGATCTGGGCGGGAGTTAGACCTATTCCAAGATTTGCGGCTTGGGCAATGACTGCTTGGCGGGCAACACTTTCAACATTTCGATAGATGTCTTGCCGACTTTCACTTTTTGGATCGACGTTTTTAACAAAATAATCATCTTCTGCCTCTATTTGTTTCTCGGTTCGGTTTTTAAGAATTGTTTCGGTCCGGTTTCTGGCTTCCCAAGTTTTCCGGGCGCGTTTGACGGCGTCGGCGACGGTGTGTGTGGTGTCGGCCTCGAGCTTGTCGGTTTGGGAGTCTTTGTAACTAGCGACCATGGTTTCAAGCGTGGCAGGAACGGTGGAATCTTCCTTTTGTTCCTTCTCTCTCTCAGGTTCTTTTTCTTCAGGTAAACTTGATCGCCAATTGTAAAAATTGATTATTTCCAGGATCTCTACTTTAGAAAGACTTTGATGAAAGTTATTTGCATCTACAGCTTTATCCTCAGTTAGATGTACGGTCCAAAGTGCCTGTGTTTCATTAATCTTTTTAGTTTGTTCATTAATCTTTTTGTTTTGTTCATTAATCTTTTCTAGTCTTTCATTATTCTTTGCGTAATATTCATTAATCTTTTTGGCCTCTTGAAAATATCTATGATAGTAGCCGGAACCAATGGCAAACCATTTACCAAGAGATTGTTGATTTTCTTCGGTAATTGTTGCGCCGAGAGCATCATAAACTTGTCCGAGCTCGTAGATTTCTTTGTCGTAGTTGGCCATAGTTAGGGGTTAGGAGGCTCGGGATTTGCCTGAGAAGCGGCCTCGGCGGCGGCTTGGAGCCGGTCCTGTTTTTGTCTTTCAAGGATCTCGGCCGGTTTACTGGTAGCCAGAGCGTGTTCGTCGGCGGAGGAAATAATTTTGATGGCCACGTGGTTCATGCCGGCAAAGAAAATACCTTCTCCAACTCCGGCAGAGAGAAGAAGTTGTTTTTCTCCCTGAGAGAGATAGAAGACCTCGGAGATCTGATTGATGGCGGCCGATGACTGTTTGAGAAGTAGTTTGAGAGCGGAGTTTGTAATAATGGCTTTGCCATAAGCCGAACTAAGAAAGTCGTCAACATTTTGAGATATGATGGAAACACCGAAGTAATACTTACGTGCGCGCTTGACGAAACCTTGAAGAATTTTGGCTGAGTCTTCATACCGCATGAGGTACCAAGCCTCATCAACGACAAGGATTCTTTTCCGCAGATTTTTCCTGACCTCGTTCCAGACAAAGTCCAAAATCATAAACATGACAATGGGGCGGATCTCGTCTGCCGTATCCCGAAGGGTAAAGACGGTAATCGGAGCATTGATATCGATATTGCTTTGCTGATCAAAAATACCCTTGACGGCGCCCATGACGTATCGTTCGAGCCTGGCGGCCAGTGTTTTACTGACGGCTTCTTCCATACCGATGAGAGACCGGTAGAGATCCTCCATACGAGGAGGTTCCATGGTGTGAGTGGCCGGGTCTTCGGTAATTCCTTTCTGGCGGTAAGTAAGAACCAAGGCTCGGTTCATGGTGGCTTCTTCAATGGGGTCCATCTGGCCGATCATGATCTTCAAAAGTGACATCAGGAAGAGATACTTGTAGCCCATTTCGTCTTCGGTACTTTCTTTGGGGCGGGCGATTTGAAAGGGGTTTATTTTGTGGGAGGCACTGGCCGAGAAGGAAAGATAGTTGCCCCCGACGGATTTGGTGACCATCTCGTATTCGTTTTCCGGATCGAGAATGATGACTTGGCAGTCGAACATAAGAGAACGGAGGATCTCGAGCTTGACGGCGTAAGACTTTCCGGCACCGGAGGTAGCCAGAATTAGCATATTGGCATTTTCGAGGGAGAAACGGTCGAAAATGACCAAAGAATCGTTGTGAGCGTTAATGCCATAAAGGATTCCCTGGTTGTCGGACAGCTCGGAACTGGTAAAAGGAAAAGTGGTGGACAGGGCAGTAGTGTCCATATTTCTAGTAAGCATGAGTTTGTCTTTGCAGTAAGGAAGAGTAGTCTTGAAAGCGTCTTCCATGGAGAGAGAAGCGATCTTGCTGATGATCAAGAGAGAAGCCAGCATGGATTGAATTTGGGCAGTGGAAGTATCGAGCTCCTTTTCGGATTCGGCGGAGATACTGATGTAGAGTGAAAACTGGAAAAATTTCTCGGCACCTTTGACGAGTTGGGATTGTAAGACTTTGGCATCTTCAAGACCGGCTTCGGTGGCGGCACGGGGGATGCGTCCGCGTTCGATATCGGTGTTGATTTCGGCTTCCATCTCGGCGATGCGCCGACGAAGACTGTCGAGAGTATCTTTGGAGTCGCTTGGATAAATAAACATGGAAATATCCAGAGAGTGGTTAAAGTTGATCAGGGGGGAGAGCCAGTTGGCCGAGACATAACGGGGATAGCCGGTGACAAAGAGGGTGCGGACAAAGACGTCGTCGATTTTGATATGAGAAAAATCTACTTCGATGGCGGAAGGAGCGATAATGTCCTGGATTGATTGACTGGAGGCGGTTGATTTTTGGCTTACCGGCGGTGGGGTGATTGGTGGGGAGTTTTTGGTGCTTGGCGCGGGTGGTGTTTGTATGGCAGGGCTTCCCGCCGCGACGGCGGGACTCAGTTCTTCTGAGCTTCGTTTTTTGCCCAACGTAAAAAGGTTCAAAGCCATAAATTAAGTATAACTGAAGATTAAGAACCAATCCACAATTCTGATTTAGGAGGCGTTGGATCTTCCCGGAGTAATAGCTTGAGTGACGCTACCTTGGTTGTAGATGGTGTAAAAAAGGGTTACCAGTTCGCTGGTGGTTAGTTGGCTGGCTTTGAGACCGATCCTTGCGAACTGTCGAATAATGTGGTCACGCCGGGGATAAAGAGCCATTGAGGCTTTTTCTTCGATATATTGCAGATCAAAGGGTGGTTTTTGGGGAGACTTGGATAGAGGGTTGAAGGAGGATTTGGATAGACCCAGTTCGACAGCCGAGAAAGAAACGATGACATAGAATTTTTTTTCGAGGACGCGGTTTTCCTTGACAAGAGATTTGACAAACTGACGGTAGGAGAGAAGCTGTTCCTTCACTTTTTGCGAAGGTGTTCCTTGGATGCGATTGTCCAAAAGGTTAATGTAGTCGGAAATATTTTTCCGTTGAGATCGAATGAGAATTTGAATGGAAAAGGAAAGAGAATTTAAGAGGCCGGCATAACCATAGATGGTAGCGTCTTGTTCCTCTTCCGAGAGAAGGTTAAAGTTGATGGCGGTGGTTTTGAGGACAAGGGAACAGGAGCCATCCTTCAAGAAGACGAGATGATTCTTGATCGTATAAATATCGAGACTTTCCTGGGTGGAGGACTTTATATTGTCGGCCATTTTATTGCGCTTGAATTTTTAGGGGACGGATAATGGCACCGGTGAGCTCCAGGGAGTAGGGAGAGAAAGAAAAGCCTTCTTTTTCCGCCAGGATTTGATAGAGGCCGTTTTCCAGAGGCCGGGCGAACATAAATTGACCGAGTTTGTTGCTTTTGGTGGCCCGGGAAGTAAGCCCATTGTGTTGAATCTCCACCAAGACTCCGTCAAGGATCTTCCCTTCCGGAGTAAGAGTAAGACCGACTAAGGTATTGGGGGAGGTGGGCGTGAAGGGGATGGGGAGATGAACCGTGGGTGGGGTTTCTGCCGGAGGCGGACCAGCATTTATCGGAGGTTCCGGGGGTTCGGAAACCGGGGTGGGGACAGGGACGGGAGGGGTTGCCGGAGAAATGGCGTGTTCAGGAATAATGGGTAACGGTACGGAGGAAGCTTGGAGGGGCGGGGGTGTTGGTTCCGGGACGGCAGCCGGGGTGACGGGAACAACGGGAGTCATGGGTACGGAAGGGGTGGAGACGGCTCCGGTGGTAAGTTCGATGCGGGCGTTGGAGACCGCTTGAGTACCGGCATTCGGCCCGGTAGGAAGAGCCATGTCTTCGGATACTTTTTCCGATCGTTTCCATATATATTGAGTCGGGGAGTAGATGGATCGAATGAAAGCCAGGATCCAGACATCGAGAGACCGTCCCTGAACCGGGACAAAAGCCATACCGACGCCGAGAACAATGAAAAGGAAAGAGAGTGGATATTTGAAGAAGAAAGGAAGGGGGAGACTATAAACGACGATAGCCAAAACAATGGCAATACCAAGCGAGGCAAATTGCTTGATAGTCATATCTCCGATCAAGCGGAAGCGGTAGGAGCTGATATCTTGCGGTAATGGATGTTGTTGGATGGCCATAGTGAGGTGTGAAGTCTAAATTAAGTATATCGTGTCCAGCTGGTTTTGGGAAAAATATAATATATTTCAGTATGTTGAAAATGCTAAGATGAGAGCGAGATGCAATTTTTGTTGTGCAATCAGAGATGGATATATTGGAAAAGGTTTTTATATAAGAATCTTGCTGAGCAATTTGAACTTGCTCAAGAGAATGCCGAAATGCATCAGTCATTGCGTAAAACTGTGGGTAAGGAGAAAGCCAAGAAAAAGAGGGAACAAAAAGAAAAAGAAAAGTTGGGGTTGGCAGATTTACCTAAAGTTTTTGTTAATGATGGGCCTGAGGTTCTTACCGATGAAGAAGACGAGAAAGAGAAAAGGGAGAGAGAAGCCAAAACCAGAGACGAGGAGATGCTGGAAGTTCAAGCCCAAGTTGAAGAGAACGGGGGGCAGGAGATTGTTAATAATAACGCTGAAACGAGAAGTATTGTCCAGCTGGAACAAATGGGATTTTCAAGCAATGAGGCGGGAAGTATCTTGGAGAGAGCAATGGCCTTCGATGTTCTGGCGAGAGTTCTCACATCTCCCGAAGGATCAACATTGGAACTAGAGATTCCGGTAATGAAGGGAGGAGAAAGAGCTATTGAAAAACAACGGATCGAATTAAATCTGGATGTATTTCGGGACGATAAAGATGGAGAGACTTTTAAAGCATTGGCGCGACATTTTTGGAAAGATTTGGCGACGCATGGAATAGAACAGGCTTCGAAAGAGGTGGGTCAACCACCAAGAATGTTGCAGTATTCCGATGCAGACGGAGAACTTTGTTTGAGATTTATGAGGGAAGCCGGGATAAAAAGCCCGGGTGTTGAGTTTGTAAAAAAGGGTGAACATGCCGTAGGAAAAGTGACGGTAGACAGTGGAGGTAAGAATGGTATTTTTGTAGAGCTGAATCAAGTCGGAAGTCCCGGAGAGGAAAAGTGGGTGGTAACCACCAGGATCGATCATCATGGAGAGGGTGACGATGCCAGCCAAAGCGCGGCAGAGATAGTGTACAAAGCCTTAGTTGGATTAGGACTTCTGGAAGGGAAAGCCGCTTATGAAAAAGCGGTTGACTTTCTAAACGCGATAGACAGCGGAAAGATCCCGGGCACGATAACGAGAGATGAGATGCCAAATTTTTTTAGGAATAAATTTGCCCAATCCTTATATGGATTGCAGGAATTTCTCACCGGAGAGGACATAATCACCTTCTTTAAGATGGGAGGTAAGCCTCTTGAAGTGTTGATTGATAAACAAAAAAAAGCGATAAGAACAAAGGGTTTTTCGAAGGTTAAAGAGGGTGAAACAAAGGTAGATAAATGGATAAAAAAAGTTCAAGAGAAGGTAGACCGATCTGTTGCCGCGATCGAAAAGTTGGTGGCAGACGGATGTGTCCTGGAGACAGAAAAGTATGGACGAGTTCTGGTAGATATTGGCGGAACTGTTCCTCTGACGGCCAGGGCGGCAAAGCTCATGGGCTTTGAAGGATACATAAACTGGAAACCGGAAGATATGTTTTTTATGGTAGTGGCGGATAATAAAATTGATTTTGAATTTAAAGATGGAATTAGGGTCAGAAACATGCTGATCAAAAAAGACGGTACCGAGTTAAAGATCGGCTTGGGTGATATTGTTAAAGAAATGACGGGAGAAAAAGGAAGGGTTGGAGAGGGAGTAAAGAATTATATCGAAGGGCCAAAACAAAAAGAAGAAAAAGGGGAAATTGTTGAGACAGAAAAAGAAGCCGAAAAAACCAAAAACTTGGTTTGGTATGAGGGGATCTTGGATGATTTGAAAATTGCTTCGTTTTTGGATAAACACCTTTCAAGAGAAGAACTTAACCGTAGCAAGGAGGTGATGAAAAGATTGAGAAGTAAATTCCCAAATTTTCCACTTCTGTCTCAGAACGAAGGCACTGAGGGTGATGATATCAGGCAAAGGTTGAGGGCGGCATACGAATATTTGAAGGGAGGACAAGTGTCTCCTATAGCGAGGGAAATTTGGGGTACGAGAGAACAGGCAATCACATTTTTGAACAGTATTGGTATAGGCGACCATGTGGGGGTAGCTTACTTGCCGGGATCGGAGGAGGGCAAGATGGCGGGGAATACAGAACCTGTTGAAAAGACTGCCGAAAAGTCGGGGGTTTTGTTGTCGGAAGAGAACCCGTTACTTCAAGAACTCAAAGGCACGGCAGAGATCGGTAAATGGGAGGCTATGATGGCTGAGATTAATGCACTTCCGGCAAAAGAACGAGAAAACAAGTTTTTGATATTGGTCGCGCTAGCCAGAATCCAGAGAAATAAACGATTTTTAGATAAAGCCGTTGATCCTGACGGGAAAATTGCCAAGTTCTGGACGGAACAAAAGAGTAGATTGGCGGATTTGGGAGTTAAACTGGTATAATTTTGGATAGAATTAGTTTCAATTTTTGAATAATAACATGGAAACACTTGGATTTGGCGAACTAGGCACCCCAGAATTTTCTGACGAACAATTGGATGATATGGCTAGAAAGCTGAAAAAGGGTAGTCCCGTTCCAGATTCTGAGATTATAGCTGCCACCACACAAATGGCAGCTGAGCCTGTGGAGATACAACAGGGAAAAGAACCTGAAGAAACACTAGATACGGCAAGAGGAGTTGTCGGAATGCCGGAGCCAAAAGAAAAAGCCCCCGTGCAAGGGAAGGCTTGGTATGACGGGCTCGGTAAAGACTTACTAGAAGCGTCTCGGGCACCACGAGTGTGGAAAGACCCAAAGGATCATAGTAAGGGTACACGAACCAATGATCAAATTGAGGCAGACAAACAAAAAATCAGAGAGGCTACCGAAAGACTGAGAACGCAGAGAATAAAAGTCGATGGGCTCTCCGATAGAGAAACCAGAAATAAGATTGCCGATGCGAGGAGGTTAGTTTTTGGTGGAGTGGATAGTGTGAGAAGCGGAATGACCGTAGATGAAGCGAGGGTAGTTTTGGACGGAATGGGCGTCGATACGAGTAAGATTGGGAGTGAAAATCAACAGCAACAATTACCTCAGCAAGGAGAAGTGGGTGAGGCAGTAAGAGTAGCCGAACCAGTCCCCGCAGGTGATAAATGGCAAAATAAACTTGACGCTACTTTAGAAATTATTGGTGGATATTCTGCAGGAAGCAAAAAACAGGCTCTTGAGAATTTAAGGAGAGAAATGGTTAAAGATCTCGCTCCTGCCGGAATACTGAGATCGGTAGAAGGAATGCTTGAATCACCGGATTTGGTGGCGCGACCGGTAATAAGTCTTACTGAAGCCGAGAGGCAGGCTGAACCGGTTTATGGAAATTTTGATGCAGTACGCCAAAAGGAAGCCGCTCAAAGATGGCTTGATAGGTTCGGAGGTGTCGTGGGAGCAGAAGAAATGAGAAGAAAAATGCAGGAAATTGTCGATTATAAATTAGAATTATCACCCGCGCAGGAGGATTTGATCAGAACCTATTGTTTGGAAGGTGTTTTTGATAGAGGGGCAAACGGTGAAAAGGCTATAACTCAAGGTTTGTTTGGTGAAACCGGTTATTTATTTACTGAATTAGGTATTCCTCAGGATAAATTGAGTTTGGTCAGGGAAAGGGTAAATGAGATAGCAAAAGAGCTGGGATTGGATAACTTTATAAGTATACGAAATGTGGTGACTGAATGGAACGGTCTTAACAAATTGGAGGATATTACATCCAGTGGATTACGTTCGGGTTTATTTGTGCCTAAATATACCGAAGATTGGTTTGAGGGGGATTATGATAAGCAAGGTAATAGACAAGGAGAACGATGGGTCACCCTGCCGGAGATTGGAAGGGTAAATATGCAAGTAGAGGTTAGTAAGGCGATGCTGGCATTAAAGAATTTTTTTGATTCCAATGATTATTGGGAAGGTTATGTAGGAGTGGCTCAGGAAAAGAAAAATCAACTCTATGAGAGTTTAGGCATTAACAAGTATATTGGTGAGGTAGCTTTTGGAATGGCAATGTCAAATTTGATCTTTACCGATACAAAGGGGACTAGCCTTGACCCGTTTTTGTTGATGATCCATGGGGAGTCAAAAAGACGAAAAATGAGAGAGGTGGATATAGATAGAGAAAAAACAGTGCAAGCTTTTTTTCAGTATCGAATGGCAACTACCGGGAAGAAACCGTCAATGGACGAAGTTGAAGTTTGGTTGTCTGAACACTATCCAAGCCATTTGATACCCACAGGGTTGTCCGGAGGTGGATTGAGAGCTTTGGAGAGGGGAGAGTGGCTTCAATGGAGGGTCCAAGAGAATTTGTATTCCGGTGCCCAAAGATCGATCGAAGTGACTTTTGAGACCAATAGGGAAAAATGGATTCAAACCGCCGAAAGGGGTTTTGCTGTAGATGGTGTAAATGTCAGATGGACTGAAGCTGAATTGATGGCTATATATGGAAGGAAGCAAGAATTGGCCAGGATGGGGGCAAGGGCACGTTTGCAGCGAGACAACGAAAGGGCCGAGATCATGAGGACAGGATCGGCTGTAGAAAGGCAAAGAGCTGAGGTCGAAATCACTGAAGAGAAGCAACTGGATAAAGAATGGAAAGCGTTAACCAAAAATGTGACGGAATTGGGTGGAGTTAAAATTGCCACCGACATTGAGACTAGAATCCTGGAGATGAAAACCGCATTAGACCTATTAATTGCCTTAAAAGAGGTAATGACCCCAGGAGCGGATCTGGATAAGATAGCAAAGTTTAAATCTAAATGTATTGTCCACTGGAAGACGTCAATGAGTGCGGCGGGAATTGTTAGCGGCGGAATGATTCCGGAAGAGTTTTCTCTGATACCGGGACAGAGGCAAAGTGTGGATGAATGGGTTGGAAGTGTTACGGTTACGGCATGTGAAGCATACTTGCATGAAAATTCGGTAGCAAACTTTCTTAATCCGAACCCTTTATCGATGGACGTTTTATCAGAAAAGGCGGAATTGTTGATGTCTACGAATGTACAAACCCCGGAGATTAATAGGTATATTTGGACGGGAAAGGATTCCGAAAAAACCGAACCGTTGTTAAGAAATAAACGGAATTACATTAGCTATGTAGACAAGCTTTGGAAAAGTTGTTTTGATGTCATAGATAAGGTTTCGAGAGATCTGAATCCAAAAGACTATCCGTGGTGGTGGAGTGCGGGTGTGCGTGCCTCAGCAAAGATAAGAGAATTGGCCATAGCGGCCAATAAACCTGACAAGACAGGAATTTTTCCGAGAAATTACTGGGAAAATGCCAAAAAGGCGATGAAGCTTCAGCGATAACTTATTTTGGGTTATGTTTTGGCAATCTCATCGACCACCGGTTTTACCTTTGTCCCATCTTTGAGTTTCTCTTGCATTTTTCCTGAGATTCCACTCGTGTATTTAGGAAGCGGAAGTTTGTAACCACTTTGAGCCCATTTATCTTGGAGATTGACTCCACCCTTAAGTGCTTCGCCGATGGCGGCGCCGTAGGGGAACGGTGGTGTCTTGAGTGCCTTCTCAACCATCTCACAGTACTTGCTGGACATCATTAGTAACCCAAAACCTATGGTAGCAAGCATAAGGCTACCAACGGAACCGGTCCAAGTGCCAGGGGTAACACTTCCGGGTATGGTTAGTGGCGGTGTCCAGATATTACTTAAGGTGGAAAGCTGGTTTACCCCAAGAAGATTTTCCAGTCCGGATGTTATTAATCCGGCAAGGATACCTCCTTCGGCCGCTAGGGATAATAATGGTTGACACATAAGTGCGTATGAAAGGGTGAGAAAGAATATCGCCACGGGAAAGACGGCTAGATTGCCGTAGATACCTCTTAACCAATCACTAAAAGAAGTGGAGCCGGGGAAAAGATTACCGAGAAGAATAACTGGAGCAAAAATCAGATTAATAATCACTCCGAAATAAGCCTGGAAAAGTTTCATGATTAATTTGAAATAGGAGATAGCAACTGCGAACATAATAATAAATGCTATGACAATTCCAAAGAAATTCACTATAAACATTTCTAAAATTGCTACCACGATACCCATAAGTCCTCCGATGATTAGATTAAATAAGACAAAAGGAGATACCATTATGGCGACGAGCATGTTGACGAAAAATGATCCGAAAGCACCAAGCATTCCTTGACCGCTGACGTGCCTGATTAAAATATCTCCTGCCCCTGATCCAATACCACCATTATTGAGTATGGCATCGGGGCCTCCAAGCTTCAGGACATTGATGGCCATTGCGTCCGCTACGGTAGAAAGATCCACGAGAAAACCGACGATGGCATAGGAAAAAGTAATCATCAGGAGAGTAGCTACAAGCCTGGGTATAGCGAGCTGGATGGTGGCTGCAGTTTTGGAGTCTATCTTAACACGGAACATGATCATGATACCGTAGAGGACGAATCCAATAGCAAATAACATATAAGAAATATTTCTGAAGGCGCGCCAAAGAGGAAGGATGGGGGCGAGAGCGGTAAAACCGTAGCCTGGTCCGGCCGCATACGTATCGCCAATAATGTGATGTTTTCGAAGATTGGAGGCAATATAGGTTAAATAATCTGCTGTACCTGCAGGTCTCGAAGATAATAAGCTTGTGGTGAATTTCCCTAACTTTCCAATAAGACCTCCCGGTGCCGTGGGAGCGAAAGCGAGATCACTGATGTTCGTATTTATGGTGACGGGAGTGTTTTTTAGCTTCTCGAACATTTCTAGTGAATGCTTTATGGAGTCCAGAAAATTGTCGGATGGATTGGTAAAATTCAAAGCACTAGCCCACTCCATACCTTGAAGGACGACGATATCGACAAAACCAACACCATCACCACTCAAAGTGTCAATACCTACCCCACACTTACCGGAGTACCAAGTTTCGAGATTCATAAGGTCCCCGGAACGTTTATCACAGAATTCTTTTACATAATCTTGAGGACCCTTTGCTCCTTCGATACCGAGGATGTTGGTGGCCGCGCTAGCTGAGGGGATAATGACAAGAGAAATTGTTATGAACGATGTAGTAAATATGAATCTGAGATATTTTTGAAGACGGGACATAGCTAAAAAAATTATACAGGAAAAAGAGGATGAGGAAATAAACAGAACAAGAGAAATGATTCTGTTACGGACAGGTCATGTCGGTTGGCCAGTTTAAAATGAAACGACCATTTGAAACACAGCCTCCCGTGACCATAGACCAGATGTTTATTATTCCACCATAAGTCACGTCGACCCCGTTGTTGTTACAGGTTCCGCCATAAGTGTAGGCGGTACCACAGAGATTGGATGAGTCGCACAGGTTTTTGAAATCGGTGGCACGGAATCTACTCAACCAAGCGTGCATGGGCTCAAAGAACCCAGGCACGTCGGAACATTTTTTCTCTTGAGCCATGTTCAAAAATACTTCGAGTTGGCCGACGATATCTTGGTATAAGTCAGAGAGATTGATACCAAAGTCCTGGGCGGTTTCTCCCAGATAGCAGTAGTTACTGGCGCCGGATTCCTCGAGCCACATGGTAAGGGCAAAAGCCGGATTGACGCCGGCCTTTTTTGCTTCACTCGCCACGTAGTTATAGCACTCTTCGGCCAGATTATTATCCGGACCCGCGCACGAGGTGGTCCAGGAGTCGGCAAGACCGATAAAGTGGGACTTGAATGTACCCAGGAATTTGGCATCCACGGCTGAGTCTTCGACGGCAGGACACTCGTCCGACTCTTCTGGGGTGGGGGTTGGCAAGGGAATACAACGAGGAGAGTTTTGCATTTGTTTGGGGACCATCCAACAGTTTTGGAGAAGATGTATAGAATCTTGGGCCAAATTGTTAACTCGATTAATAGGTTCGGCCGGATTGAGAATTTCGGCGTTTCCGTTTGGGGCAGTAGCTGTATTACTTATATCGACGGTGCCACTTCGGTAAGAGACAAAGTTTCTGGCAATGGGTGCATCGATGCTCGCGTCGACGGTTTTGTCGACACCGTCAGGAAGGATCATTTTGTAAAAAGAGTATTGATCGTTGTTGACCACCGCTTCTTTAATATCGGCATGTATTGGATTGTTAAGAATGTTGAGGGTTTTCCCGTGTTTTATTCCTTCGACGGACCACTTGCGGCGACAGCACATACCGGTACCGGGGTCCTTGTACCTTCCCTCCCATTCGTTAATGGGACAAGAGTCATACACGGTGTGACAGCCGTTGTTGTCACAAACCTCTTTCTCTTCCGGAGGGTGACAAGAGGGATTGTAGTTCCAGGCAAGTTTGTCGCCGGCTATATGAATTATTTGGTGGTGGTCATCGGACCCTTCCAGGTATTGAGTAATATCTCCTATGTCGCCGGCGGCGGTTTTGGGGGCTATCAGGTGATAACTGACAGGGAGAGGACAGGCGACGTTGTAGTAACCGTCTCTGACCTTTTTATTTAAAAGGTCAACTTCATTATCGGTATAACCGACCTTCTTCAATTCATCGTCGGTAAATAAATTGTTTATCTTATTCCAAAGCCATCCAAACGGATTTGAAACGATGGCGACAGCCTCTTCTTCGATTCTTTCGCGGAAACCTTTTTGGGCCAGCTTCACTTCGGGAAGGCTCTGGGGAGTATTGCCAATTCGATAATCGGAGATGCCGCTAGGGGAAGCATATTTGTCGATGATCCACTGGGGTTGAAGTGCCGGAAGCATACCGAATTTGGGAGAAAGAAGGCCTTGATAGATGGCTCCAACGTAAGGAACATTTTCCCGGGAGACATTGGTCAGATCCGGCTTGTTGCCGGTTTTTAGATAACGAGAGGCGTTGTATCCATCGATAAGTCGGGACTGCCAGGGGTTTGTCTCATACAAAACCTCTTCGGTTTCATCTTTCTTTTTGACGATGTAGCTACGGGTACTATCAAAATCCAGAGGAACAAAGGCGGCATAGGCACCGTCGAGGTCTCCTTTAAAAGCATTTAGTGCAGTTTGGTAAACTTTAATGGCGGCTTCGGCCAGAGAACCCAGATCCATATCGGCAGCCATTTCACTTAGTTCTTTACCTAATGATTTTAGAGATCCGGTGGCCAGGGCATACTCCGGACAGACCGGATAATCGGTAAGACAACCAACGCGAATAAATGGCCAGTGCCAGAAGAGAATGACTTGTTTGCTTAAGGCTTTGTATAGTTTTTTAAAATTGGTTTCATTTTCAAAACCGCTCCGGTTGGTATATTTGAAATTTATATTATCGATTTGATCTTTGTCGGCCATGTTGAGAATGAATGACCGGAGATTGGCTTGGTTGGAGGCCGGAAGCAGACGCCAATAGGTGCGGTAGGCTTCGCGGGTGGGGTGCCCCTTGTTGTCGGCATTGTTTTGGGGGTCGTATTTCTCCGAAAGATCCATGGGCCGACCGAAGAGAGACGTGTAGAGATAGTTTTGGGCGATAAAATCGGCGGAGTAACTGGCTTCCGTGTCCGGGCTGGGACCGTAGCTTCCGGTTTCGGCTTCGCGGACATCGGTGTAAACAAGCATGGCGACGGTACATTCCGGGTTGGTGCCTCCAGGGGCCGGGGGACCACCGGGACCGGAGTCACCCATACCACATTTGGTAAATGGTTGGTCGATGTCCGGAGTGAGAGAGTTAAGATATCTTTCGGTCGTGTAACGAGCAACCGGTTCATAGATACAGGTACGTTCATACTCGAAAATATCTACCTGAGTATTTTGGATATGATTCCAGCAAGCACTGTTGGGGGGGAAGATGCCATTTTGCGATCCCAACTGCTTCCAGCAATCTTCGGGGACGTCGGGATCATCCCCAATAGGAGTGATGGGATCGTCGATAATCGATTTATCTACGCAGTGCTGATCGAGATCTTGAGGGTACTGGATACAGACCTCATTGGGAAGACACATGGTGTTGCCGCAAGCAACGCCCACTGGTGGACCGGGATTGGGACCGGTGATTACGGGAGTGGTGCCGGGAATGACTTTTGGTCCGGCAAAAGAAGTTTTTGCTACCGCAAGAAACAAGGAAAACAGTAACAAAATAATTGAGAAAAGTTTCTTCACTAAAATAATTATACTTGGTATCGGGGTGAGAGTTTAGAGTCCAAATTGGGTAACTTTGGCTCCCGTAAAGTTTTCAATAAGTACCAATACCAACCAGACGACCGCGAGAAGAATGAGACCAATAATGGCCCAGGTAAACATAGACCAAGCGCTGGCAATAGCTTTCGGTTCGGCTCCCGCCGTAACGAGACGAATGCCGGCCAGGATGAGCATGCCGACGGCGACGAGAGCCAGAAGTGCCGGAAGGGGAGAAAGAATATTTTCCAGTAGACATCTAATGCCCATAATGGAAGCGACATCAGTGGCGTTGACATCGCCAGCGTTTTGACCGACGCATTCTCCGGTCCATTTGCCGGCGGCGTATGCTTGGGAGACGAGTTGAAAGGACATAGGGTAATTATATATTAAACAAAAACCCGCCTTTCGACGGATTTTTGTTTTTCTAATACCAAATACTTAGTAGGGTTTGGGGATGTTGATATTGCCTTCGAAGACATCGACACCGAAGAAGTAGGCGATGAGTTTCATGAGAGCCCAAGAGGCGGCGACGATGGCGAGACCGACAACGGCGGCAGTGATGCGATTCCGGGCGTTTTCGGTTTTGCCTTTATCTCCACCGGAGGTGAGCCACTCGACACCACCCATAACCAGGAAGGCGAAGGTAAGAATGCCGGCGACGATGAAAGCCAGGGAAATAATTCTACTGATAAGAACACCGATGTCGGTGATCTTCATACCGGTTGGCTGGGGAACACCAATGGATCCGGCGGCGGCAAGAGCTTGGGGAATTAGGGACATATTTTTTGTTTTTTAATAATTGTTTATTCTACCTACTAGTTTAGTATTATACCCGTTTTTGTGTTTGTCAATTACCGAGAGGGTTTTCGGTACACAGAGCGTCTAAGTTAATGCCAAAAAACTCAAGGACGATCATGTAGACAGCATAACTGGCAGCGACAATAGCCAGACCGATGAGGGCGGCGGAGATCATCTTTTGAGAGGACTCGACTTTCCCCTTGTCTCCACCGGAGGTAAGCCATTGCAGTCCGCCCATGACGAGAAAGACAAAGAAGGCGATACCGGAAATAATAAATACGGCGCTCACTCCGTTACTGACCAGGTGGCCAATACAGGTATAGCCAAAGAAGTTATTTTTGGTGGCTTCTTCGCCGATGGGTAAAACGATGTCGGCGGCGTATGCTTGGGAGATAAGTTTATTGATCATAAAGCGCTGGGAAACACGGGCTTGAGGATGTTAATTTTGAAGACCGACTGGATAAATAGAGTGGCGGCATAAGAGCCGACCAAGATGAGGAGTCCGATGAGCGAACCGGTGATTTTTTTTGAAGCGTCTTCGGTCTTACTTTTGTCTCCACCGGAGGTAAGGTATTCAACTCCTCCCCAGACAAGGTAAATGATAAAGGCCATACCGCCTACGGTAACGACGGTTTTCCAGAGAGTGGCGATATAAAATGCCAGGCCACCTCCCGGATCCTGGGGAATATTGGGGGAGAGGGCTTTGTTTACAATTTCGTTGACGGCAAAGACCGGACGGATGAGCTGAATGGCCATAATATTTAAGGGGTTAGTTTTAGAGTGGTAAATGGATTAAGAATGTCTATACCGAGGACGGCACCGACGATGCCGATAATAAAATAGGAGGCGACGATAGCGACAAGGCCAATGGCGGCTTGGGTCATGGATGTTTGAGCCTCAGAAACTTTTCCCTTGTCTCCACCCGCGGTGATCCATTTGAGACCACCCATGGTGAAATAGATGACGAAAGCCAGACTGCCGACCACGGTGATGGTGGTGATGAGGCTTGACAGAAGAGTTCCCAGACCGGACTGGACATCACCGCTGACGCCTGTTTGAAAAGGACCCACTCCACCGACTTCGGGACCCAATTCAATATCTGTGGCGGCCAGAGCAGAGGTAATAAATTTGAACATGATTTAAATAGATTTTAATTTGGGCGCCAAAATAGCGTTAAATTCTCCAAAAAGGATCTTGCTGATGAGAGCAATAATGAGGAAACTGGCGGCGATGATGACGAGACCGACAAGACTCATGGTGATTTTGTTTTGGGCTTCGGTGAGTTTGCCTTTGTCTCCACCGGAGGAAATATAGGCGAGTCCTCCCGTAAGGAGCTGCCACAGCGCAAAAAGTCCGGCTATGACGACAATGAACCTGACAAGGGCAGAAATGACTTCGGTGGTTTGGATGGTTTCTTTCGGAATGCCGGCGGGGAGGTCTATATTGCCGATCACGGTACTACCGACTGCGTGGGCGCTTTTGATAAACAATGAAAAAATGTTGATCATGGTATTAAAAGAATTTAAAACCGAAGACGGAGCCGATAATCCTGGTGATCAAGAAAGCAAGGACTACCAGAACCAACCCCAGTATTCCATAGTTTAGCATGTTCTGGGACTGTTCGATTTTACCCTTGTCTCCGCTGGCGGAGATGTAACTAAAACCGGCCAGAATGATGACAATAAAGGCCATAATGCCGGAAATAATAAGAATGTTGGAAATAAGGGGGTTGATCAGGTTGGAAAGCTTGGCTCCACTACCACCCAGAGCTTTTCCCGGTGAATAAAGCTCCTCCAGCGCTACAGCCAGGACCGGTTTGATAATCATAGAATTATTTTACAGTAAAATCAGAGACATGGATACAAACAAGCTTGGATCTTGGGCAAAGAAAAAACTGACCGATCTGGCAATGGAGGCAGATTCCAGGCTGGAGAAGTATTGGAACGAGGAGATTGAAAGCGGTTTCGGATTTAATGATACTCAAAAGGAACTGGTCCGGAAAATACTATTGCACGCCAAAGAGCATAACCTCCGGTCGGCAAAAAGGGTGAGGGCCGGCTTCGTGTGTTTCGGCTATCGACTGGGAGGAGAAATAATAGACGATCGGGTTTGGAAGGCGGCGGAAGGAGTGGAGCTGGTTCACACTGCCCTGCTGATGCACGATGATTTTATGGATAGAGATTTGGTGAGAAGAGGAGGACCCACCACTCAAGTTTTTTTTGGTAAGGATGACGACCATTACGGAGATACCATGGCAGTTAATTGCGGAGACGCTGTCTTGTGTCTAGGGTTTGAGAGATTGTTAAGGTCCGGTGCCGATGGAGAAATCGTCACAAAAATGATGGGACAGATGCTTCGTAGCATCACCAATACAGCCTTTGGACAAGCTTACGATGTGAGTTTACCAAGATTGGGAGAGTTGACGGAAGAAAAAGTCGTAAATCTGCACAGGGCCAAAACAGCGATTTATACTTTTGAGAATCCACTACTCATCGGGGGGACGATGGCCGGTTTGCCGGAAGAGGTGATGGACTCTTTGCGTAAATATTCGGTGGCCGGAGGAGTGGCCTTTCAGTTGCAGGATGATATCTTGGGAGTGTTTGGGAAGGAGGAAAAGACGGGAAAGTCGGCCAACTCGGACTTGTTGCAGGGAAAAGTAACTTTACTGGTGGTAAAAACTTTGGAAATGGGGACGGAGGAACAGAGACAAAGTTTGATGAGGGTTTGGGGGAAACAGAAAGCGGATAAACAAGCCATCAGCGAAGCAAAAGAGGCGATCCTTGATAGCGGAGCATATCAATACTCGACGGAGGCGGCTAAGAATTATGCCGAGAAGGCGACAGAAACGGCGGCCGGACTACGGGGAAGGGGTCTGAACAGTGAAGCGATAGATTACTTGGAGGGAATTGCACGATATATGGTGGAGAGGGAAATGTGAGAGTGTTTGGGAGAAAGAGGGTCTTAGTATTTAGTTTATGGAAATACCAAGACACTGGCGGGAACAACCAACAAGGATGAGGTTTGAAGGAAAAGAAAAAGTATTGAAGGGGTCGGAGATAAGTGTTTATAAATATCCAGGAGGATCGATACCGTTAGTGGGAGACTATACACAGATCCGTCATAACTTTGAAAGAAAAGGATTTACCCAAGATGCGACCGATGAGATTCTATTTCGTCTTTGGGGTGGAATCCCCGCCGAAGCGGCGATCTCTGTGGGAGAAGTCGTTGATAGCTTCTACCAGCTTGTCGGGAGTGAAGTCGGGAAATAGAGTGGGGGTGAAATATAGCTCGGAATAAACCGATTGCCAAGGGAGATATCCTGAAGTCCTCTGTTCTCCTCCGGTGCGGATAATCAGATCAGGGTCTGGCATACCCTCTGTGTCCAGGTGGGATGAAAAAGTTTC
>CAZGSP010000035.1:0-12853 GCA_964528565.1 uncultured Pseudomonadales bacterium
CTCTTACCGATATCAAAGGCCCGGAAGTCGGTATTACTCTCAAGTACTACACCGATTTTGTTATCAAACATCAAGTTTGGGATGACACACTTCCACCATCGACGGTCGCTTTTGCCAACGAAAAGGTAGCCATGATCATCGCCCCCAGTTGGGTTGCCCGGGACATCAAAACCATCAATCCTGCTCTCTCCTGGCAAGTCGTCCCCGTTCCTCAACTTCCGGACATCGATCCTGTAAACTGGGCCTCGATCTGGTTTGAAGGTGTCGCCAAAAACAGCCTTCATCCTCAGGAAGCCTGGAAATTCGTTAGTTTCCTGGCGTCGGCCAATGCCCAACAAATTCTTTTTGACTCTGCCACGCAAGACAGAGGCTTTCCTCAACCTCCGGCGCACAAAGCCGTAGCCGAGATCGCCTCAAAAAACCCCGTGATTGCCCCTTTTATTTCTAGTCTAAATTCGGCCCGTACTTTCTACACTGCATCCATGACCCAGGACTCCAAAACAGCCCTTAACTCCCGCCTCATTAAATATCTGGAAGATGCCATAAACAGTACCGCCACCAATCAAGAAGATACAAAAACTGTCACCACTCTAAATAGCGGTTTCACTCAAGTTCTCTCTCAATACGGTTTGGTCCCGGCTCCTACCGCTACGCCCACCCCGTAATTATGAATCCCCGTCAAGCTGTTTCGGCTACCGTCAAATATGCAGACTTTTTTCACTTCCCCCTCTCGCCGCAGGAAATCCATTACTGGCTCATCACGGATAAACCGGTTCCTTTCTCTTCGATCAAGCCTTTTCTCACCCGGTCGCTGACTCCCAAAGAGAAAAAATTCCGTTCACAAGTATCCCGTTTCTCAAGCTCCAAGACGGAACACGCCGAAAACATGACAAACGTCCTGAGATTTGTTCCCGGTCTTAAGTTGGTGGCCCTTACCGGGTCGGTCGCCGCCGGCAACTCCCGCTCGGATGATGACATTGATCTCCTGATTATTACTTCGCCCCACACTCTCTGGCTGGTTCGGCCGCTGGTACTGCTGCTAATTACTCTTTTCTTTCGCCGCCGGTATCCCGGAGAAGACCACGCCAAAGCCGCTAATGCCTTCTGTCCAAACCTATGGCTCGACTCTCAGTCTCTCTCTGTTCCCACAGAAAAACGCAATCTCTACACTGCCCACGAAGTGCTTCAGATAGTACCTCTCTTGGACAGAGGGAACACCTACCGGCAGTTTCTTTATCACAACCGTTGGGTAAAAAAATATCTTGCCAACGCCTATCAAGCTCTCACTGCCGGACGATCTTCGACTTCTGGGATCAGAGATCTGAGACCTGCCCGTCCGGCAGGCGGATCTGAGATCTTTACTTTCCTCCTCGCCCCCCTTAATTTGATCTTTTTTGTCATCCAATTCCTCTATATGTACTCCAAAAAGACCACCGAATCGGTCCATCTTCACTCGGCTTTTCTTCATACCACCGATTTTGCCTCAAAGATCGATCGGCATTTGAAAACCGTTTAGCGTCTATAATCGACCTTGACCATGGACCTCTTTACTCTCTACATTTATCAGCCTTTCTTCAACATTCTTGTCGGTCTCTACTGGGTGGTTGGCCAGCTATTTTCCAAGCCGGACATGGGTATCGCCGTGATTCTTTTCGCCGTTGCGGTGCGTCTCATCCTTTTGCCCATTGATTTTATTGGTGATCAATCGGATGAAGAAAAGCTCCGGGTATCTCTTAAGGTCAAGCAACTCAAAAAAGAACTCGCCCACGATCCTGTCAAGCAGAAAGATGAGATCAGAAAACTAATGCGCCAGAGCCCCGGAGCCATATTTTCCGAAGTGTTTACCACCACTATCCAGGTAGTGATCATCTTGATTCTCTATCGTATTTTTACTACCGGTCTGGAGGAAGCCGACATGCACCTTCTCTACAAATTTATGCCTGCCGTCCGTCAGCCGATAAACTTGATGTTTCTGGGAAAATACGATCTGTCCCATACCAACAGCACCCTCAATCTCATACAGTCACTGATCATCTGCCTCGGCGAAATAGTTCATCTCTATTTCGCCCCGGTCAAACCTACCCGTAAGGACTTTGTTTCTTTGGTCATCATCCTGCCCGTGGTTAGCTTTCTGATCTTTATGTTCCTGCCCTCCGGCAAGAAAGTCTTCCTTATCACTTCACTGGCTTTCGGTATCGTCGTCAGGCTCGTCAGGCAGGCTTTATTCCTCACCTACTCCTTTAGGCATCAGGGTCCTGCTACCACCCCCGAAACGGCCTAAAAAAGGTTATAATAGACCAAGCTATGGCTGATTTTGATAAATTGGTTGTCTCTTTTCTCGTAGATGAAGTCGTTGGAGGCTTCTTTATCTCTGTTCCCCCCGGACACGTCGCTTGTGTCTACGATCGGGGAGCCGGAGTCCTCAAGCGTGTTTGGGGCCCCGGTCTTCATCTCAAGATCCCTTTTTGGCAGATTGCCAAGCTTTTCAACGCCCAGGTTCTCGAATATACCATCAGGCACGGGTTTGATCTTTCCATCAAGGAAGCCCTTGGAGACGAGCCGGTGATCGCCACCACCAAAGACAATAAAACGATCTCCATCGAAGGCTCTATCCTTTTCCGTTTGGATAAGGCAAATGCCCCTCTTCTCTGGGAAAATATCGGGGACAACTTCGTTTCCAAAGTAATTCGTCCCTATTCCAGAAGCCGGATCGCTTCTGCTTTTAGTAAGTTCGACTCCAAGGAGATCGGTTCCGAGCGCTCCAAGATCGAAGCCTCACTCAAGAGCGAACTCAACGAACTTTTCCGGGATAGTGCCTTGATCATCGACAACGTTCTTTTCTCGGAAGTTAAGGTCATAGACTCGGACGCCAATCGCACCGGGAAGAGTATCATTTCTGCTCCGTCCGGCACCTAGTTTTTTTATATACTTAAATTATGGCCGCTCCCAAATACTCTGTTCTGCAGATTCGTCCCGCGAAAGATTCGCTGACCGGGCAGGCCGCTTTCGTCGAGTTTTTATCTTCCCTCAAGACTTCCCTCAAAGCCGGTTTTATGGACAGACTGCTCGGAACCTATGACACCATCTGTCTTGAGATGGTTAACTTGAACCAAACCACCTTCTTTGTTCTTTCCTGTCCGGAACGCATGGAACACCTGGTTCGTGCCCAAATCGCCGCTCAATATCCGACTGCGCTGATCACCCCCATGAAAGACTACCTTGTAGATTGGCTCAACCATGGACAGGCCGCTATTGGTCAGCTGGCGCTTACGGGACCGTCACACCTCTCTCTGAATAGTACCTTGGATGACAAGGTCGATCAGATGGCCTCTATCCTGGGCAGCTTGGCGAGGATCCCGGCCGGTCAAGCCGCCATTGTCCAGATCTGTCTTTTTGCCGCTCCAAAAAACTGGCAAAAATCCGTTCGCGCCAGCCTTGAAATCATTACCCCGGCTACTGCTACCGACCCGGCCAAGAGTAAACCCAATCCCTACAAGGCCATTATCGAAAAAAAATTGCTATTTCAGGCTTATGCCTGTGATATTCGTCTTGCGGCCATCACGCCCAATCTTTCTACTTCCAATCAGCTTCTTTCTCACTTGGCAGCCGCCTTTGGCACCTACTCCCTTTCGGAAGGCAACAGTCTGGCTTTGAAGAAGATAAAATTTCCTGGGTCACTCGCCAAACTTCGTCAGATGATGATCGATCGGTCTGCCAAATACTCAAATCAGTATCAGTACTTAAACTATGGCGAAATAGCCGCCATCTTCCACCTTCCGGGGATCTTGCTCGCCCCTATCAAAGGGATCGCCTGGGGCAAAACACTCAAAGGAGAGGCACCCACGAACCTTCCTGTCGATGAAAATATTCCGGAAAGTGAAAGACATCTCTACAACTTTTTTGCCAAGACCGAGTACAAGAATCACATGGCGGTCTTCGGTATGAAGAAGGGGATAGATCGCCTCCGTCACACTTACATCCTCGGAAAATCCGGTACCGGTAAATCCACTCTGATCGGCCGGATGGCGGTCAACGATATTCAGCACGGCGAGGGAGTCGCCTTTGTTGACCCTCACGGGGATGCAGCCGAAAAACTGCTGGACTATATTCCCGAGGACAGGATTGACGACGTTGCCTATCTTGATCCCTCGGTTCCCGGTAAATCATTTTGGTTGAATCCTTTGTATGTCAGGAATCCCGCGCTAGGAGAGATGGTCGCTTCCAGTATCGTCTCTATCTTTAGTAAACTTTACGGAAATTCTTGGGGTCCTCGCCTCGAATACATCCTCAGGAACACCTTACTGACGTTGGTCTACAAACCGGAAACGACCCTTTCCGATGTACCTCGGATACTCACCAATCGTGATTTCCGGGAAAAAGAATGTCTTATCCACGTGACCGATCCGGTCCTGATCAATTTCTGGAGAGACGAGTACGACAAATACTCCGAGAAGTTTCAGACCGAAGCCATAGCCCCCATTCTGAACAAAGTTGGGCAGTTTGTCACTTCACCCACCATCAGAGATATTATCAGCCATCCGAAGAGCACAGTTGACTTTGAGGGCATGATGAACTCCGGCAAGATAATCATCCTAAACCTTCCTCAAGGAAAAATTGGTGAAGACAATGCCGCCTTACTCGGAGCCATGTTCATTTCTCAAATTCAAATTGCGGCCATGAATCGGGCCAATGTCACGGAAGAAGAACGCAGGGATTTCTTCCTTTATGTAGACGAGTTCCAGAACTTTGCCACCTCATCTTTCGTCAAAATTCTTTCCGAGGCCAGAAAATACAAACTGGGGCTTATCCTGGCCAATCAGTATATTGCCCAGCTACCCGAAGATATCCAAAATGCCATCTTTGGTAACGTCGGTACCGTCATGAGTTATGTGGTCGGTGCCTCCGACGCCGACAGGATCGTCAAAGAGCTGAATAATCTTTATACCGCGGACGATCTGGTGGGTTTGGATAAATTTCAACTGGCTATGAAGATGTCGATCGATTTTAAGATCACCCAGCCTTTCTCCGCTAACGCGTTACCCATGCCGGACACTTATACCCACATAAAGGAAAAGGTTTTGCAGGCAACCTATGAGAAATATTATCGGAAGATCGAGCCGATGGATATGTCCCAAGTCACTTCACAAATGACCCCGGCACCAAAGAGATACACCGAGCCGGCCTACGTCCCCAAAGCACTAAGAGAACCCGCACTCGTCAATTCAAACATACCGGTTGCTTCAGCCCCAACGGCATATGTTCCCCAACTTCCTCCCATTCCACCCCGCACCCAACCCAATACTTTCAAAATTCCTCCCTCCGGTAGCCCGTCCACACTACCGTTATCTGAGATCCGGGAGCCGAGATCTGCCCGTCCGGCAGGTGGGCCTGAGATCTCTTCCCCAACCCCTCTCAAAGAGCCAACCCTCGAGGAACTGGACGAACTGAGGAAACAGGGTCTTCGCCCCAGTGTCGTTGGCTGTTTCTTACATGATAAAAAAATTCTATTGACTTACCAAAAATCATTTAATCAGTGGACTCTTCCTCAGGGGGGAGTGGACAACAAAAAGACGATCAAGGAAACCTTTTTCCTCGAAATGGGAGAAGAAGTTACCGAAGATTTTGTCAAAACCTGTAACAGAGAAATAGAACTGATCGCCGTAGATAAAATCGAGTTTCCACCTAGCAAGCAAGGGTTAAGGGATCTGGTTACCGACTCGGGAGAATCGGTGGTCATGAAGGGAAAGTATTATTATTTTTATGTTGCCGAAGCTAAAGATACCAACATTACGATCGGCGCCACCGAATTTGATGATGTTAAATGGCTAAATTACGACGAAGCGTATAAACTAATTAAAGAGACCAATACCGGTGGCCGGTTAAGAATGATCACTAACCTCCTTCGGCTTCTTTCCGAAAAAGGTCTTCTATCTACCAATCAACCAACAAACCATGGATCCGATGAACAGCGACCCGTCAAACCAAGACTTAATGTTAACTCCGGAGGACTCTCTAAGCGAGGTGGAAGAGACGACCGTCGAAGATACGGGAGTCAGTTACACTCCGCCCCTGGCATGGGGATCGGATCGGACCGCGGCTCCGGTAGAAACACCCCCGGTGCTTCCTCCAATAGCTCCTCCGCCCCCGTCGGTGACCACCACGACGACTCTGGTAACCCCGGCTCCTCCGCCCCCGCCGACTACTGAGACCAACAGTCCCTCGTTCTTTCGGACCTTCCTCATCGGCATAGCCCTGATTCTCTTCGGCGCCCTTCTCGGTGTTCTGGCTTACCGCTTTCTTCCCTTGTCAGGCAATATTGCTCCTCCGGCGCCGGAACCGACAACCATCCTTACTCTTGAGCCCACCTCCGGCGAAGAACTTTCCGAAAATACTGCCGGCCCGTCGATCGAGATTCCTCCGGCTCCCACCGCCACCCCTTCTTCCTTACTCGATCTAAAGTGGAACATGATGACGGTCAAGTCCCCGGTCTCTTTCTTTAGCTCCTACCGGATTTACTACCCCACCACCTGGTCGATAAAAGAGTACAAAAATATTCCCGAAGTCGTGGGGAAAAATCTTGCTTCTTCGACTCTCACTCTCCAGAAAGGTAATATTTCCTTTTCCATTCTTCAGAACGAAGGAGAGGGAACCGTCTGTCTGTATCCAAACAACTCGAATATCGAGGGAAGATCCACCCGCTTCGGTGATTTTCGTTCCGTCTACAAAGATTTGTTAATCTGGCGCTGGGCGGAGTCTCTTCCGGTCGATGGTGAGGATCAAAGCTACCGGGTTTGTGAGCAACCTCAAGGGGGGCAGTTTAGTACCGCAACCTCCATCGGGTTCATCTCTCTACCGTTTGGAGATCTGGACAGCGCTACCCTCGAAGAATTCAACTACATCCTTGAAAAAATCGTCATCTTAGAATAAATGGAAAACGATCAAGCCACCACTCCGATCCCGGTTACCGATCCAAAAACACCTTCCGGTTTGATCTTTCTTCTCTTGACCATTATCATCGTTTTATTTGGCTCAACGGCCTGCCTTTTTTACCAATATCGGCTCCTCTCAAAACAAGTTGAGCTCTTACAAACCGTCCCCGCTCCTGCACCCACCCCGACTCCCGGTTTGACCACGAAGACGGTTATCGGTAGCTCCGGTGCCTATCGGATCACCATCCCCGGAGATTGGAAAAAGATCGAATTCGACAACAATTTAGAGCAGCAGGACCAGTTCCAAGCCCCCGACGGCAGCATCCTTACCGTAAACGTTTTCGATGCGAACAAAGACAGCTTAAAAGAACTTCTATCTGACATGGACAAAATAGACGCTACCGGTTGGGAAGGGAAACCCGGTAAAAAAATTCTTTCTTCAAAGTCAACTAATCTTTATGGTCTACCGGCAATTGAGAGGGAAGAGATCCTTCTCGCCGCCGACTACACCACCATCGCTACCTATGGTTTGATTGACAATAAAGTTTTCCGTTTTTCCATCGCCCCTTCGCCAACTCCCTATAAAAATACGGAGATATACACTCATTACACCGAAACCATAGACTCTTTCGAACCTCTGAGTACCCCTTGACAAAAATTCCCGTTTTAATAAAATAGCAATCGAGGTAGTTGAGTGATAGTTTTCTGATATACTCAACAAGCAGATTATCAATTTTATTTACTTTCTATGGTTAACACTTTAACCGTCAAAAAATTACAGCCGGCCCCCGGCTTCCTTCTGGTCGAACCCGCCAAACAAGAGAAGAAGACCGCTTCCGGTCTCTATCTCCCCGATTCTCACGAAGAAAAACCTCAGTACGGTACTGTTCTTGCCGTCGGTGGCAAATTAATTAACGATCGTGGTGTCGAAGTAAGTTCACCCGCCAAAGTGGGGGACACGGTTCTCTACAAGAAATGGGGAGGCAACGAAGTGGAGATCGGTGATACCGAGTACCAATTCCTCAAGTTCGACGATATATTAGCAATTGTTAGTAAATAATTATGGCCAAACAAGTCCTTTTCGCTGAAGAAGCCCGCACCAAATTAGTGAGCGGTGTCAACAAATTAGCTAGAGCAGTAGTCACCACTCTCGGACCAAAAGGTCGGAACGTAGCTATCGATAAGAAATGGGGTGCTCCTACCGTTCTCCACGACGGTGTTTCCGTAGCTAAAGAGATCGAGCTTCAGGATCCATTTGAAAACATGGGTGCTCAGCTTGTCAAAGAAGCCGCCAGTAAGACGAACGACATCGCCGGAGACGGTACCACGACTGCTACCCTTCTCGCTCAGCAAATAGTTCTCGCCGGTATGAAAAACATCACCGCCGGAGCTAACCCTATGCAAATGAAGCGGGGCATCGACAAAGCCGTTACAGCCATAGTGGCACAGCTTCAAAAGATAAAAACCGATCTCTCCGAAAGTGACTGGCAGTCGGTGGCTACCATCTCGGCTCAAAACCCCGAAATTGGCGCCAAAATTGCCGAAGCTCTAAAGCTGGTTGGCCGCGATGGTGTCGTCACCGTCGAAGAGTCAAAAGGGATGGAGTTTGAGATCGAGCACAAAGACGGCATGCAGTTTGATAAAGGCTATGCTTCCGCTTACTTTGTTACCGACCCCGCCGCTATGGAAGCGGTCATCGAGAATCCGTATATTCTCATCTCCGATCAAAAGATCTCCGCCATTAGCGATCTTCTACCTTTCCTGGAAAACACCATGAAGGTCAGTAAAAATATTGTCATCATAGCGGACGACATCGAAGGTGAAGCTCTCGCTACTTTAGTGGTGAACAAGATGCGCGGTACTTTTAATATTCTCGCTCTCAAGGCCCCGGCTTTTGGAGATCGCCGCAAGGCCCTTCTTCAGGACATCGCCATTCTCACCGGTGGAACCTTGATCTCCGAAGATACCGGCCGCAAGCTGGACTCGGTTACCATCGAAGATCTTGGACGTGCCGATCGGGTCTGGTCCGACAAGGACAACACTCAGATCATCGGTGGCAAGGGAGACAAAAAAGCTCTCAAAGCCCGCCTTGAACAAATTCGTCACGAGCTGGAAAAATCTACCTCCGAATTTGATAAAGATAAGTTGGCCGAGAGAGTCGCCAAGCTTGCCGGAGGTGTCGCTGTCATCAAAGTTGGTGCCGCTACCGAGGTAGAGCTCAACGAACTCAAAGAGAGAGTCAAAGACGCCGTCGGAGCGACCAAGGCGGCGATCGACGAAGGTATTGTTCCCGGGGGCGGAGTCGCTCTCATTCGTGCCGGTCAAGCTCTGAAGAATATTAAGTCCGACAACTCGGATGAAGAAATTGGTATCGAGATCGTCAAACAATCTCTCTCGCAACCCCTTCGTTGGTTGGCCAAAAATGCCGGTGCCGACGATGGTTGGGTGGTCAAAAAGGTCGAAGAAAGCAAAAACCCATCCTACGGGTTTAACTCTTTGACACTCGAATTCGAAGATATGATCAAAGCCGGTATTCTAGACCCGGTCAAGGTTACCCGCTACGCTTTACAGAACGCCGCTTCCGTCGCCAGTATGATCCTTACGACCGAGTGTCTCGTCACCGACATTCCGGAGGAGAAGAAAACCCCAGCCATGCCCGACATGGGGGGAATGGGTATGGAATAAGATCCGAACCAAAGCACAAAAAAAGAACACCCCCCCGCGGGGGGGGGTTCTTTTGGGTATTGATTGGTTCCAGATCGAGGCCATATTTGATCTTCAAAAATAGTATGGCATCATCGATCTTTATTATCACAAAATAAGCCGGCATGTGGATTTCCGATTCCATATCCCTTAATCCCAGGCGACCGAGTTTCTGTTTTGCCTCTTCGGAAATTGGGTAGAGGACCGTGATAACCCTATTTCTTTCGGCTAGGGCAATATCGACTTTCAATAGTCGTGCAATTTCGAAGCAACCTCCTCCGTTGATTAGATAACTTATAGTGTACCACGACCGCCTCAATAGTCAACATATCCACAAAAAAAGTAGGTTTTCCACACAGGAAAAACTATTGATACATCAATTCAATTTTAGTACAAAACTGTTGAAATCGTTATTTAGCCTTAGCCAGAGACAAATAAGATCTGGGGTTTACCGCTCGGCCGCTCTTCAATACCTCAATATGTAAGTGAGGACCGGTAGTTCTTCCGGTCAGACCAATCTCTCCTACGGCCATGTCGGTAGTCACTTTTTCTCCTTCTTCCACGAAGATTTTTCCCATATGGGCATATCTGGTCTGCATGCCGTTACCGTGGTCAATCACCACCGAACGGCCATAATCCCATCTGGTAGAGCTCAACAGGACGACCGTGCCGTCTTTGAGGGGATAGATCTTGGATCCTAAGGTAGCCGTGATGTCCAAGCCGGGGTGCCCCATATGGAAGTTTTGCGACACGCCGGTATTATCGGGGACCACAGTCACCATGCTTCTTTTGGTTTCGATCACAATATTTTCATCGAAGGGCTGGATGTTCACCGAGGCCATTACGGACTGATCTCCGGGCAACGCAAACATACCTGAGGCCAGGGTAGTGATCGAAATGATACCGCCCAAGGCGGCTTTGAGGTTCTTTTTTTCGAACATCGGTCTGAAGAGTTTTGAGAGGGGATTCGATGTTCCGATTTTTGGTTTTATTCGTATCATAGGTGCGGGCGAAAGCCCGCGTAGGTACAAAAAATGCTTGACAACTCAAGCGAACGGTATCATACCATATCAACCCTCCTAAAGTCAAGTTATCGTATACTCTACTTATGCTTACAGCCACCGAACTCAAGGGTAAAAATGTCCTTCTTCGAGCCGATCTCGATGTGCCCATCAAGGACGGTAGAGTAGAGAATCTCTTCAGGCTCGAAGCCCTGATGCCTACGCTCAAACTGTGTCTCGAAAATGCCCACCGGACCTGCATCATCGGCCACCTTGGTCGTCCGGAAGCCAAAGAAACCGGTTTTAGCCTCGTTCCGGTACGAGAGGAGTTAAAAAGATTGATAAATCAAGAAATATCGTTTATTGCTTCGGGTTATTCTCCAGGGGAGTGTTGGAAGGGGGAACTCCCCCTGTCGTTAATGGAAAATTTAAGATTCGACCCGAGAGAAGAATCCATTAGTAGGGAATTCGCGGAAGAACTTGTCGCCGGAGCCGATTTGTATGTCTACGAAGCTTTTGCCAATTACCGTCCCTGTACCAGCCTCCAAACAATACCCGAACTTCTTTCCACCCGGACCGGCCTGCAGTTTGATCGGGAGATCGCCACCCTAGACAAGATCCTGAAGGCTCCTGCCCGCCCTACCCTGCTCTTAGCCTCGGGAGCCAAGCCGGACAAGCTCGAAATTATCCGGCAAGTGACCCCTATTTTTGACCTGGTCCTTCTCGGAGGCAAATTTGCCCGGACCGACGAACTCACGCCCGACGGCCTGGATATAAGCGAAGAGACCACTTCCCTCTTCGTCAAAGCCATTTCCGAGGCCAAAACGGTGGTTCTGAACGGTCCTTTGGGTATGTATGAGGATGGTATCCACGCCAAAGCCACCAAAGCGGTATTCCAAGCCCTCAAAGATGGCTCCGCCTTCTCTATCCTGGGCGGCGGCGATACGCTTTCGGCTATCTCCGATCTCGGCTTCCAATACACCGATTTTGGCTTCGTCAGCACCGGCGGCGGTGCTATGCTTGATTTTCTGGCCACCGGCACCCACCCCCTCCTCGACATCCTCAAACACTAGCCTCAAAACTAGCCCCATAGTACTGATTTTTAGTCAAAACTGTGGTAAAATCCCTACACTGGTTGAACAAACCAAATTCTTTAACAAGGAGAAAAATGCACTACTACCATTTTCGTCATTCAGGCTCCCGGCTAGGTAGGTATGCACGCAATTTGACCGTTACCGCTATCATGTTCATCGCGGGCAGCTTTTTATTGTTGCTTCCTGCGGCTATCGCCGGCTGGCTCATAGGATCTTTCGTCCTGCCCATCTTTGGCATCACCGTCATCTGGTGGCAAGCGGCCATAGCGGGAGTCATCTTACGGATTGCCATCTATATCTTCTACGGAAAATAAATTTATTGTTTTATGCCTCACCACCCCGGTGAGGCTTTTTTGTGACCACCTCTTCCTTGTGCTACAGTTTAATTAGTTACATATTACTGCCCTTATGATAAATTTTTCCATCAACGGCTTTGGCCGTATCGGCCGCACTTCTACCCGCGTTTGGCTCGAAAGCCACCTCGACGAATCCAATCTGGTCGCCATCAACACTTCCGGCTCTCAAGGGATCGCCGGCTGGGCCTATCTTTTGAAATATGATACTTCCTACCGACCTCTTCCTTACGACATTTCCTTTGAGGAAATTCAAAAACCGGATACCGTCACCGATGCCAATCCTCTCCTCGGCTACCTGTTTATAAAGCACCCCAAAAAAGATCTTCGCATTCCTGTCCTGGCTCAAAGAGATCCCTCCAGAATTCCCTGGGATAAATACGGGACCGAAATCGTCATCGAGTCCACCGGCGCCTTTACCTCTCTCGAGAAAGCCATACTTCACATTTGCGGCGGCGTTAAAATGGTCGTCCTCTCCGCTCCGGCCAAAGGAGCCGGGGTACCTACCGCCGTCATCGGGGTTAACGAAAAAGAAATTTTTGCCAAAGATCGGGTAAATGTTATTTCCGTTATCAGCAATGCTTCCTGCACCACCAATAGTGTTGCACCGGTCGCCGACATCCTCCATGAAAAACTCGGCATCTTAAAGGCCATGCTCACTACGGTTCATGGTTACACCGACGATCAAAATTTACAGGATAACTCTCACCGGGATCTTCGTCGATCACGCGCCGCCGCCACGAACATTGTCCCTACAAGCACCGGCGCCGCTC
>CAZGSP010000036.1:0-13732 GCA_964528565.1 uncultured Pseudomonadales bacterium
TGCCCAGCTCCTCCGCGCTTCCACCCTTACGATCAAGCGCGGGGGTAAACGCGGCAAACTTCCCGCCATCCGCATCAACTCCCGCGGTGACCGCCGCTACAAAAAAGAGTCCGTTTTGTGGATGTTGGGGATCAACCCCGGCACTCAAAGCTCGTAGTAGTTACTTTCCCGCTTCGACGATCCGGAAACCCAAAGCGACACGGTTGTAAATTGGATAGACTCCATCAATACTTGGCTGATCCAAATACTTCTGAACACACGTGATCAGGATAAATCCGTTCGCGGGATCCAGATCTTCAAATCCATGGCCGGGATAATTGATCATCATCCACGACTTAAGATTTAAAAGAGCCAAATCGTATTCGGCTACCCTTTCTCGGGTTACGATCGCGCCGGCGACCAGTTGAAGTTCCAGAATTTCTCCCGGGCAACCTTTCGTCGGATCAAAGAAGGTGAAGGGCTCAATGGAGGTATCGGATTGGCATAAATACGCCGTGGTACCAATAAGCCGTTGCATCTTAGATTCACCATCAGCCAAATACAAGCCCGTGCCATCCGAGCTATTCCTTAAATACAAATCCAGATTCGATGCAAACAGATTCCAGTTGGAATTGAGTCGTCCTGAATGTGCACGGATAACCGTCGTGTCTCCCAATAAGGAGTAAATTGTTCCTTCGTGGACGTTGAACGGACTAACGGGTAAATTATCGTCGCCATCTGCATAAGAAATCGCCTTTGCCCAGGTCCCCGGAAGTTCCCCACCCTCCGGCAAACGGATCGACCAAGTTGTCGATCTTCCCGAACCGAGATCAATTACTGCCGACAGGACATATTTTTGTACCAAATCGGGTTCGATCACCGGATTCGGTGGATTGACGGCCACGACTTGAGTTGTGGCCGGTACCGGACTTTCCGTCATCGGTGTTTCGACAACCGGTGTCGTTTCTTCAACCACCGGAACTACGGCCGGGATTCTTGAGGCCCGGTAGTCGGCCAGAGCGTACATGATAGCCACAACGATAAAGCCAAGACCTACTAATCTCAGAAAAACCCTCGATACTTTCATCCGGACCTCCTCATAAACTTGTTAACGTTCTTTCTCCGATATTATAAAGCCCCGTATTTCTACGGGGCTCCCAAACACGAACAAAAAGACTTAGTTTAAGACCCTTTTCCAAGGGAAGAACAGTAGCCCGAAACCGATCAAGGCAAGTCCCAGGATAGGCAAGAATGAGCCGCCACTCGCCCCTGTTGGATGAGAGACAGGTTCGTGTGTCGGACGAGGTCCGTGGGGTGTTCTGGTCGGAATTACCGGTGTCCCGGTGGGGCCAACCACCGTAGGCGTCGGATTTACCACCGGCGGCGTACTGGTGGGAGGAATCGGCGTTTCGGTAGGCGGCTCGGGTGTAGCCGTCGGAGGAATGGGAGTCTCCGTGGGTTCAACCGGAGAATCCTTGCAGATATCCGTGCTTCCCTGAGGAGCGATGACATCACCGTTTCGGGCGGTAAAACCCTCCCAAGTATCATTGGGGTGTCCGCCGTGACCGTTGAACCAATCGGCTGCAGAAGCGATCGAGTTTACCGACACCTCAATCCTGACATATGGGTTCGTGTCACTCGAGGTGGCATGGCAGACAACCACCTTGCCGTCACCGGCCAAGACAGGTGAAATCATCACAAACAAACCACACAAAACCAAGAACACCGAAAGCACCACGCGTTTCATCAAATCGACCTCCTATATGAGTTAGTCAACGTACGACAGGCGATATTCTATCACAATACGTTGAAAAACAATGTTACAGGCTTTCCTTAAATATCAGCCACGGGAACACAAAAACCGCCCGGATTATTCTCCCGAACCTTCTCGGTTCGACCATCACCCGCCACAGCCACTTCAAACCGGATC
Source organism: uncultured Pseudomonadales bacterium (assembly GCA_964528565.1). GTDB lineage: Bacteria > Patescibacteriota > Microgenomatia > UBA1400 > MFAQ01 > UBA10133. Next base: position 1,910 of record CAZGSP010000036.1, read on the forward strand.
TCTCCATCCACACCGGAGCTTTCTTGAACTCCCCCAGATATTCGTTGAAGGTCCCGCCGACACCCATGGCCACCCCGACCTTCAACTGCGGTAGGTGAGTGGCGATCCATTTTTCTTGCTTGACCGGATTGTAGGCGACAAACAAAAGGTCGGGTTTAAAGGCGTTGATCTTTTTGATTACTCTGTTATTTGTCTCTATATCCGTCCCAACCAGTTTCTCTCCGCTATCCGAAACCACCCGCAGTCCCGGAAACCGTTTTAGAAGCATTTGGGCGGTCCGTGCGCTCACTTCATCCCATCCACCAAGCAAGAAAACCTTCCATCCTCGCTCGGCCGCCTTTTTCGTCAGCTCTTCAAAAAGCCAAACTCCGGTAACCGTCTCTCCCATCTTTCCGGACAGGATTTTTTTTCCAACCCTATAACCTTCGACAATTTTTTGGCACACACCCCCCCGGGCTTTATGGGAATAATCAACCGCCGCCAAGACAGAAATACCGTCAGGGGTAACCAGATCGGCACTCTTCATTACTTTTGCAAACTCTTTATCCTTGCCGGCTATCACAAAGAACTCACTATAAGCGGTCACCACCATTTTTGGCCGGCCCGGCTTATCCAGTAGCCATTGCTCAATTTTCTCCAAAGAATCGGCTCGGCTCAATATGTCTACTTGTATATCCAAAACCCTTGATCTCATGATATTATTTTAGCAGTAGAACTTCCCAACCCACCAGCCGTCTACCAAATTCCAAATTTACGCACGAGATTATCACTTCCCATGGATACCTGCTAAACGGGGTATTTTTCACTTTCCTGCGACACATCCGACAATTTTACCGCTTTACCATACCCGGAAACCTCCCATATTAGTACTTTTGGTCGACAATAAAACGTCTGAACCTCCAAAAAATGGATTTTTTAATAAAAATAGACTGTTTTATAGGCTTTCCCAATAGGTCTTATATATAATAATGGGATTTTTCAAATAAAATAACCTATTATGTCATCTCCAATCAAACAAATGGCACAACTATTTCAGTCTTTTTGTATAACTTATCTACTCGAATATTATGGTCAATATTCAAAATATGGCAATAAACTAAATATCTATTTTACAATCTTGTATTAAAATCTACAGTACCTCCCTAATATAGTCTTCAAACAACTCCGAACAATCAAAAATACATAAAAATTAATCTTATATATTATATTTGCTTGATATAGTATGTACGAAGGCAAAATACCCTACCGTAATATTTCTTTCATTAACCGGTAAATCGAAAAACAATATCAAAATACATCATCAAGAATTTGCCATTTGGCGCATGTCGGGCCCAAATCCGGCCAAAAATCCCTCAACGGCCAGACACAAAATATCACCCGAATCCCCTTTCCTTCACAACATTCAATAGCCGTAAATGTTGAAAATATAGTACCAAAACAGAAACAATAAGTGTCCTTAAAAGCCAAAAGATCTTACAGGCACAACATAGATCATAATGAAAGGGCCAAGGATAATAATAATATAATATATGTTTCACATCGTTATGTAATATATATTACTATTGGAGAGGTTTTTGTGCCTATATAATGTAATATTTGAAAGGGAATTAAAGACAATATTTGACATAAATCAGTCAAAAATCACCATAAACTCTCATGTCCATACCCATACCGTAAGTGACAAAGCATCTCGACATAGGGCTTCAAGGCTTAAAAAAATGCATACCCACCCCCGGGCATCCAAATCCAATGCGCTCCGGACACAATACATACCTTACCCCCATGAGGTATAAAAAGAAAAATAATAAAAATAGTTCACATACCAATAGGGGTATAACACGAAGTGTGATTATTCCGTCGGTAGTTAAGGTATCTAAATCGCTCCTCTATATATTTTATAGTGTAGAGTGACCCGGTCGCCCGAAAATATATACTTGTCACCGGACGTAAACTTTTCCGACACAATCACTTAGAGTTTCAAAAAATGAGAAAATATCCAAAAACTTGAGAAGATCACCGGTTTTTATTTCCTCACTTTATTAGGTAAATATAACAAATATTATTCTCACAATACCTTTTATTAATATAAACCTATATCAATATTCGGAAATATTCGTAAATAAGTATAAACCGTTAATTATCACTTTCTACTACAGTGTGCTAGGATACTCACTTAATCTTGATGCAGAGGAAATTTATATACTATCTCTTTATACTTCTGGAATATATATCCAGATTCTCAATCGCTATCCCAATACCTTTTATTACACACCTTTTTGGATCCTCTGCCACAAAGGCCGGAACACCGGTTTCTTGAGTGATCAGTCGGTCCAAACCCTTCAATAAAGCGGTCCCTCCCGTCATCACGATTCCTTTGTCGATTATGTCCGACGATAACTCCGGAGGCACTTCCTCCATAACGGTCTTTAACATCTGGATTATCTTCCCCAGCGGTTCTCTCATGGCTTCGAATACTTCGTTGGACGAGAGATGAACCTGTTTGGGTAGTCCGGTAATACTATCGCGGCCGGTAACTTCCATCGTCTCCTCTTTCCCCGATGCTGTCGCCGAACCGATTTTAATTTTTATCGTCTCTGCCGTAGTTTCTCCGATTACCAAATTGTGTTTCCTTCTGACATACTTCGATATCGACTCGTCAACTTTATTTCCGGCTACTCTGACGCTTTTGAATGTTACCACCCCTCCTAGCGATATTACAGCGGCTTCCGAAGCTCCACCACCCATATCCAATACCATATTTCCCGAAGGTTCGGAGATCGGCACCCCGGCACCGATTGCCGCCGCCAAAGGCTCTTCAATAAGATATGCGTTTCTTGCCCCCGCTTCCATGGCGGCGCCCAAGACCGCCCGCCGCTCCACTTGAGTGACTCCGGCGGGAACACAGATCATTACTTCTGGTTTCATCAAACCGTAAGCCCCTACTTTACGCAAGAAAAACTTTAGCATCGCTTCGGTTACGGCATAGTCTGCGATTACCCCGTCACGCATTGGTTTGCTGGCCTTGATATTCCCCGGTGTTCTGCCGAGCATTTTTTGGGCTTCGTGTCCGACAGCCAGTACTTTCCCGTCATTTATCGAAACGGCCACAACCGTCGGCTCTTCCAAAACCACGCCTTCACCCACGACATAAACGAGACTGTTAGCCGTTCCCAAATCGATCGCGATTTTTTTATAAAATGAAAATCCCACTATGCCCTAGATTCTATCAGTAAACTCACCCAAACATAAGAAGAGACTTGGTATAATGTATCTGTGCATAGAACTGTTTCCGGAAATCCAAAGAGCCGACGTCTGCTGATAAACCTTCTCATTATCCTCTTCCTCATCGCAGGCACGTTTGTGGCTATTCAATTTGCCAAAGGCTACCGCCCGGACCTCCAAAACCGCTCACTAAGCGGGACCGGTCTCCTCAGCGTCACCTCTTACCCCAAGTCGGCCAGAGTGATCATCAACGACAAGCTCACCACGGTCACCGACGACAAGCTTTATCTCCTGCCCGGAACTTATACCGTCAAGATCGAAAAAGACGGTTTCCACCCCTGGACCAAAACCCTCCCGATCAAAAATGAGCTCGTGACGGCCAGTGACGCCCGCCTCTTTCCTATCATCACCGCCACCTCTCCCCTGACTTTTTATCAGGTGAGAAACGTAGCTCTAAACACCGACGGCACCAAAGTTGCCTACGTCCTCAAGGGCTCTCCGCAAGATATTGCCAACGGTCTCTATATTCACTCACTCTCCGGTAATCTGCTCGGTTCCTCCAATGTTCAGATCGCCGAAAACACCCCCAAGGATTACTCCCAAGCCTTACTTATCTGGTCGCCGGATAGCTCTCAAATTCTCGCCATTTTCATCGACAAGATTCCTGCATCCAAAAACTCCAAACAAACCGAGAAAATTTCCTCCGCGTATTTACTTTCCACCAAAGGTATGAATGCGAGGACCATGTCCGATGTTACCCTTCGTCTCCCCCTGATCATTAGTGAGTGGCAGGACCAATTTGCCAAGCTCAATCTACCTACTCTGAATCTTTTCCCCAAGTACATGATCGATATTCTGACCAAGAACTCGGTCAACGTTTATTTTTCGCCGGATAAAGAAAAGGTCTTCTACACCGCACTATTAGACGCTTCACTTCCCGAAAACGAGATCGGCCAAGCGCTTCCGAATATCAACTCCACTCCGGAAACCAGAAATCTTGTCAAAAATCAAACTTATCTTTTTGATCTCAAAGAAGGTACCAACTATCATCTTGCTTTTGCCACAAGTTCGGCCAACCTGACCAAGAACCTCATCGTGGCCGTTTCCGCCACCCCTTCGGCCAGTCTCGCTTCCATCCGCCAGTTAAAGGCCCAGACCGAAAGCCGGCTAACCACGAACCTTACCTGGTACTCCAATAGCCGCCAGCTGATTGTCACGAACACGGACGGAGTTAACCTCGTCGACTACGATGGCATCAACCTTGTCAATGTCACTTATGTTCTTCCCCTGGATGGTTTTGTGGCCACCTCCCCCGACGGCGGCAAGCTCGTCCTTCTGACAAACATCAATCAAAAGCCGGATACGTACAACCTCATCACTTTTGATCTGAAGTAGCTTGTGCTAATATAATCCCGTTCTTTCAAACCCACCAACAGGAGGTCCCATGTCAGATAAGCTGAAGGCGGCAATAATCCGATTACGAAAAGTATTACAAAAAAACCAACCGGTTAAAACAGCCACCAGAAGAATCTACATCATTGACACCGGCGATTTTGGTACTTACTCATGTAGCAACTGCCATAAAACTATCCCTGACGCAAATGGGTGGGACAGCCATTGCCCATTATGCGGAGCCATCTTTACCAATACCGAAAAGGACTATAACTGGGGAGGTTCCGATTTCTAATTCAACGAGTTCTACCCCGCCGTCTGCGGGGTATTTTTATATTTACCCGGTAATTTTTCTCAGTTCCATCCACGCCTTGGTCGCGGTGTCAAAATCATCAAAGTAAAAAATATCCAGATGCCCTCTAGCCGATCTGTCTGCCGGATTGTGTTGGTGGTCGATGGTTCTTCTTACCAAGCGCTCGCCATCATAATAGAAAGAGGTAATGTATTCTTGATTGCTCAAGAACTTTCTCACCACTTCCTTGGTAAGTGATTTTGTCTCCCGTTCCGTCACCAGACTGAGCACCTTTGATTCAGCCAACATCTTTTCTCGATCATCTAGCTTTTCTTTATCTCGATAGGTGGGCAACAGCATCCGTATCTCGTAGCGCCCTTCACCCAAAATAAAATCAAACTCCCACTCATCATCCACCTTGCCATACAACTCTTCCTTTAAACAAATTTTATCAATGAAAACTATGCACGCTTTGGATTGTTTTAGCTTTACAATCTCCGCTTCCAATTGTTTTGCCCTTGCCTCTACCAAATAAAAATCATCACAGTCATATTTAATTGTTCGGACCATGTCTGCGAGCTCGGTCCCGCGAGCCACCAGCTCCGGATCCCTTAGATACGATCCCAACACGACCGCCTCTCCGGCGATCGCGTCGATCCAGTTCCCCCGGCCAAGCTCGTTCATTAGATCGTACTCAATTCCCATGCCCGTATTTTAACCCCCAACAATAGTAAAATATACCTATGTCGATGTAGCCCTGCCTGCCGGCAGGCAGGTCAGTTTGATAGGCTACCAGGCAGGGCATCTCATCTCTTTAATAAAACACGTCCCGGTAGCTCAGTGGATAGAGCAACGCACTCCTAACGCGTAGGCCGCCAGTTCGATTCTGGCTCGGGACACATCTACCCCAGTTCGACTCTTGGCATCGACACCCTCGTTCCGGTGGTATAATAATATTACAGGTCTTATTTACCCAGTTCTTTTACACAAGGAGTTTCCATGGAAGTCAAAACTCGAATTCCTCCTGCCGGCACGCCTACTATCGCCGGCATTCTTTCCAGTATGGTTCTTCACCCCCCTTCAACCACAGCTGCCGAAAAAGCCCTCGTTCAGCTGGAGGACCGTCTCAGCAGGCTGAGGGCCGGGCAGTTTTTCCCTTTTGAAGCGGTCGATAAAGACATACCCCTTCTTCAAGAGAAGATCAATCGCGGCAAAGAAGCCTTGCGGATGTTAAATCTTGGTTTTCCCTTGCTCGACCCCTCTTTTTTGGGCTGGATGAAGAAGGATACGGGTATGCCGGCATTTATGGTACTACGGCTCAATGGTTCCAATGAATTTTCGATCAGAGTCCTACCGACACTGGCACGAATCGATAATATTCAGACGGTTATCTGGACCATCAAGCCGGACCTGCCCGACGTATTCCTTGAGCAATACGAGAATACGATTCTCCACCTGGCCAAAATATCCAGAGATCGATTCCGGATGGAAGAAATAGTTATTACTGCCGAAAATCGAGGCTGTATGCCCGAAAAAGCACGTAATAAAATTAGGTGGGTCCTGGAAAATGGGTACTTTGAAGAGAGTGAGATATTCATTATTTTTGAAGCTCCCCCATGGAAAATTATGGGAACCGGTCGCACTGCTCTGGGCGATCCTCTCGCCGTAGGCGTAAAGGCTGACCGAGTGTACGTCCTCGAGGCCTTTCTCCTTTCTTCGCTTGAGCAGTATGTCCTCACCCAACATACTATCTAATAAACCCCCCCGCCTTCCGGCGGGGTTTACTTTTTTCTCTTCTTAGTTGCCTTTATCAAGGTATAATAAATCATTCTTTCGGGGTGTAGTGAATCGGTATCACGCTTCGTTCGGGACGAAGAGACACGGAGTTCAATTCTCCGCACCCCGACTTTACAAAAAATATCTCCCTTTTTATACAATCTATCTATCTTCCAAACCCCTCCTAACAACATCAATGGCTTGCAATGCTGTTAGATTACGCATATGCCATCCAGATTTATCGTTAACGGTAAAATCAAATATGTCTCCCCAGATGGTAAGGTGGAATCCATCCCAAATGCCATGACCACTCAATGGTTGTAGCGCACTCCACAAATTCCAGACCGGTAGTTGATACTTAGCCGCAAGTTGAGAAATCCCATTATTAGCTTTTTCATTAATAGCCGTCATTGCCAAAATCGGAACGATCTTTTTATCCAAAAGATACAGAACCAATTTCTCCATATTTTGACCATAAACATCGGTTTCTCCGGTCCAAAGTTCTTCAAAAGAAATCACCACGACGCTGGGGTTCCACAGTCTTATTTCACAGTCAAGATACGACTCGCCCTTTTTACACTGATCCTGGCCATTGTTATCATACTTAATCAATGGATTTTTCAACTGAACACCCACGATATTTTGACCCCCATGAACAGATGGTGGAAATCTTTTCCAAGACTCAGCATACCAAACAACAGTTTCATTCAAATACTGCTGATCGCTGGGAAGGAGATACCCCCCTTCTATATCAAATCTAGCCAAAAAATACCCGGGGACGTTTTGACAATCTCCAATTTTACTAAATCGATGGATATCGTTTCCCTCTTTGATTCCCTCTTGATATAGAAGCTTCATCGCAGGAGAAATAGCCTCAGGTATTATTGGCCACTTTTTCCAGTCACTTCCATATACCAAGGTTGGCACCACTGTTGATGTCGGAACAATGACAGGCTCCACAGTACTTGTTGTTGTACCTGTTTCCACAGGTACGCTTAATTCCACCGTATTTGAAACAACTACCGTCGACACTGCATCGTTCTGTTCGGCAGACGCGCAGCTAGCCAGCACCAAAAACAAAACCATTATCACCAACAACTCTAATTTTTTCATCCAAGCCTCCTGTTTAAATTTTCAAGTGCTTTAGCCATGAATATATCACCTGAATTATTATAAGTCAATAATTTAACTCCCCAATATCCGCCAAAAGGTTATTTTTCACAAAAAGGCCCCTCTGTTAAGAGGAGCCGGTTCGCTCACTATTCCGAGAAGGTTTTCTTGTCCTGATTAGGCAGAACTGCAATTTTCCCCTGGATGACCAGTTCTTTGAGAGAGGCCTCGGACCAAGATCCCTTCATCCCCGCGGCCAAGTACCCGGGTTCATCGTCCTTCGAAAACGCCTCTCGGGACAAAACGTAACGCCCTCCCTTTTTTAAATCCCCGATGGACTCCCACATGAAGATGTCCACCGTGTCGGCTCCGTCCGGCCAAGGGTTTACTATCCTTACCGGCGAATCAACAGACCGCAATGGCCTACCAAACATCCTACTTAGAATAGTTTTCATCGTTCCTCCTCAAGCTGGATTTTCAAATTACCCCGATATTATATCAATCCCATAGTGATTCTGCCATCCGGGAGTCTATTTCAAGTCCTCTTTGCCGTAAATCAGGCAGTCCATACCGCTCTGATAGCCAAAAATCTCGTCTGCGTTAAAAATTATGGCCATCTCTTTTTCGGCCGACTCCGGACTATCAGAGGCATGAATTAGGTTTTGCGAACCACTCATACCGAAGTCTCCCCGGATAGATCCAGCCTCTGCCTCGCGCCCCTTTGTCGAACCGACAACTTTTCGTACGGCCGGAATAATTTCCAGCCCTTCCCAAACCATCGCCACGATCGGAGTCCAAGACATAAATGTCTTTAGATCTTTGAAGAAACTTTTCTCTTTGTGGTGTGCATACCAGTTGTCGATCATCTCATCGGTCATCTGGACCATCTTAATAGCCACCAATTTTAGACCTTTTGTTTCAAATCTGGAAATAATCTGGCCCACGAGACCTCTTTGAAGTCCATCGGGTTTTACCAAGACAACGGTTTTTTGCATCATAATCCTATTTTATCCTAATATACCGCCTGATAGTGTTCCAATTTTTCCGGTTTCCCGTCTTCCAGAAGAACAATCGCCACCACATCCACTCGGCAAGGGACATCCAACCTTTTTTCCAACAGGTAGACCTCCCCCATCCTTTTTACCTGCGCCAGCTTTCTGCTATCTACCATCTCTTCCGGTTCCCCAAAATCATGCCCTATTTTTGTTTTTACTTCCACAAAGACTAAGGTTTGGGCGTCCCAACAGACAATATCTATTTCCCCAAATCGGGTACGGAAGTTCCTCTCTTCTATCTCGTAACCCTTTTTCAAAAGATACTCCGCCGCCATCTCTTCTCCCCGGTTTCCCGTCTTTTTATTTTCGGATTTCATACCCCGTCATTCCGGTCATCACCCGGAATCGATAAAAAATAATTCCTTATCCATTTTAACCACAAAAAAGGACAGGGAGACTTTAAAAAATCTTAACCTGTCCAAAAAACATCTAATTAAAATGGGGCTCACTGTTTGGATTCCAACCGGCGGGATCGAGACCCTCTCGATTGGGATTAAAAATGTAATCGGGAACTATACCAAGGGCGAAAAGAGAGTACTCTGCTTCCCCGCCATAGATCTCATCTGTTGCTTTAGCGAACCAGTGGCCGCCTTTGAGATAGGGATTTGAGGTAAATATCAGATGGATCATTTCCACAGTACCTATTCTGATATTGCCTTGACCAAACCAATTATATTTCTCCGGATGAGCGAGTGCGTCCAGAAATTGCGAGTCTTTTGTAATGTGGGGTGCGGCGTTTACGAGCATGTTTTTGATCCCGACGATCACTTTTAAACCAGGCTTTACATCACAACGCCTGACTTGGTAGTGGTGATCCCAGGGATGCCTTTCCCGTCCGGTGAGAAGCCTGTTCCTTAAGTTTAGTAATGACTGCTTCACGTTACGCCTCCATCAAGTTATTTTCAAAGAATTACCTATGGGCTATAGGATATCACTGCTGGCCGGAAATGTCAAAACCCAACCCCGAATAGGCACATCTACATTCCAAAATAGCGCGGGCCTTTGCCGTCGTTCGGCCTAATCGGCTCGACCGGCTTGGGTTGGGATTTTTCCGGTTTACTTTTTTCAACTTTTGGCTCCTGTTTCTTGTGCGAATAGTTGAGCCTTTTCCGGAGATCGCTGACGTTTACGAAATAGCTCGAGTATTTTTCAATAAGAGAAGAATAATTCCACTTGTTGGGCACGATTATTTTTCCCAGTTTTCCCTGCTGTTCCAGATACTCTTCCAGACAAAAGAAGTCCCCGTCTCCGGAGACAATAATTGCTTTATCGTACTTGGGAAAATTTATCATGGCGTGTAGCACCATCTCGGCATCGATATTCCCCTTCACTTTGATATCGGTAGTCTCTTTGTTTAGTATCTCGAGAATAGGTTTATATATTAGCTCAAACCCGTCTTGCTTCAAGGCATCGTACAATTCCTGATTATCCGGCATATATCCAATAAAGATAAAGGCCTTTTGAACATGTAAATCACTTTTTAAGTATTCATAAAATTTTCCAAAGTCTAGGTTCCAACCCTTGTAACGAAAATGCTTTCCATCTGCCGTTCTGATGTCGTTTCTGACTCCCAGGTTTAGGTTCTGACTATCGATAAAAGCATAAACCACTTCATTTTTCTTGTTGTCCATATATATAAAGATGATACACCACTTGCTTCACAGCACAAAAAAGGCCCCCATTGCTGGAGGCCAGTATTAGAAACAGAACTACGGGATCGTAACTTCAAACGAACCCGTCCCGTGGTACTTCGTATTGATGTCCCCCAACATATTAAACGTTGAGGTGACATTGCAAGTGACCGTGTACGGTCCGGTTACCCCTGCCGGTTTTTCCATCGGCAAGAGAGTCACGTAATGGAGAGTGTAATAGTACGTGATGCCGTACCGGCTGGTCGAACCAAGAGGTAAGCCTTGGATCGGGCAACTCGAGTCAACTCGAGTCACCTGAAACTGTCCCAACACAGGACCGTAGTAAAAGGACTCGAACGCCAGCATATCCCCCGGCTCGATCGGCCCTGCGTTTACACCGGTTACCTTCAACTCACCATAGGGGATTCCCGTTCCTACGACTAATTGATAGTCGTGTGAAAGGATTTGAACACCGGCCGTAAGGTCATTGAGTTCAACCAGCCGATTTGCCCCGAGATATTTTCCCGAAGCTGTCTCAAAGTTAAAGGTTTTGGATTCCCCGGCCGGCACAGTGCCCTGCCAGAAAACCTTGATACTGGTGGAATTGCCTTCCACCCAGTACAGCTTCAAAGAGCCGTCGGTGGCGGTATGGAACACTTCCATCATTACATCATATGGAAGATCCACCAAAGAAGGGTTCTCGACTGTTAGTACGATTGAAAATGGTCGGCCACCATACACAATCGAATCCGGTGCTGAGATCGTCCAAACCAGACTCGGGCTCAAAACGTTTATAACCCTTGAGCCGAGTTTGATTCCCTTGGATGAGACGACGGTCACGAGGTTTTGAACCCCGCTAATGTCACCTTTCAAGGTAATTCGAAATTCAACTCTGATCGACATTCCCGGCTTAAAACCACCCTTCTTCCAGGAAAACACCCAATTGTTGGCGTTGGATTGGTTCTGAAGCATTTTTGCCCCTGCCGTGATCGTGACATCGCCAACAACCGATTTCGGGAAAACGACCCGCCAATTAAACAAACAGGCGGTTTTTCCGACATTCTTTGCTACAAACGACACGGCGAAGGATTCACCGGCATAGGCTGTCTCCGGAGAGGAAACAACCAGCGTCGGTTCTACCGGTTTTGTGCCGGCCGCAAAGGCCGGAGTAAACGTACCTGCCAGGAGAACCAGGACCAGCGTGAAGACAAAAATTTTCTTCATTTGTTACGCTCCTTTTCAATGTCAAAGTGGGTTCAAACTGCCGGTATTCTAGCACAAAAACTCCAAAATAGCAAGACTATAAGACATTTTGTGCCTTCTCTAGCCACAAAAAGATGGAGCG
>CAZGSP010000037.1:0-10752 GCA_964528565.1 uncultured Pseudomonadales bacterium
AGGGGGTGGTGATCCGTCAGCCTTCGGTGGTGGCGCGACACATGAAGACGAAAGAGATCTTGGCCATGGGGGATGAGGCCAAGAAGATGCTTGGGAAAAATCCGGCCAATATCGAGGTGGTCCGGCCGCTCCGTGACGGAGTGATCGCCGATTTTGATGCCGCGGAAGCGATGCTGAAGCATTATATTGTCGAAGTTCACGAACTATACAAAGGTCTGGGGTTCAAGATACCCAGACCCAGAGTGGCTATCGGCATTCCCAGCGGAGTGACCGAGGTGGAGCGCCGGGCGGTGCAGGAGGCCGCTTTGGAAGCCGGGGCACGAGCAGTGTTTTTGATCGAAGAACCGATGGCGGCGGCCATTGGCTCCGGACTGCCGGTGGAGAAAGCCGAAGGACAGCTGATCTGTGATATTGGCGGAGGTACGAGTGAGATAGGAGTCATCTCTCTGGGTGGTTTGGTGCTGAACCGGAGCCTGCGCGTGGCGGGGGACGAGCTTACCGAAGCGATCCAAAACTTTGTCCGCCTCAAGTACAGCTTGCTATTGGGCGAAAGTACCGCAGAGGAAGTTAAGATCGCGGTGGGATCGGCTTACCCGCAGAAACGGGAAAAAGAGGGGAATCCCTTGCAGATCGTAGTGCGCGGGAGGAGCTTGGAGGACGGACTGCCGAAGTCTTTGAAGCTCGACAGTGTGGAGATCCGCGAATCTATGATGCCGATTTGTAATCAAATACTGGGGGAGATAGCCTTGATCATTGAAGAAACACCACCCGATTTGGTGGCCGATATCCTGGAAAAGGGGATGGTGATGGCCGGAGGCGGTTCACTGATCCGGGGGTTTGATAAGCTCATTGGCGAGCAGATCGGTATGCCGGTGTGGGTGACGGATACGCCCATGGAAGCAGTGGTCCGGGGCTGTGCCAAAGTGCTGGAAGACGACAAACTGCTGGCCAAGGTACGTGTCGTCGGCGGGTTGAGGTAGTCTCTATTTAGCCTATAATGCTTGACAAAACTGTGGTTTTGGGGTAGAATATCCGGGTTCTTGATTCTTGAACGTTGATACAATCCCTGAATTTATAAGGAGCACAAACATGGATGATTTCTGGGCTACAATCGTTGCGTATGTGTTGGTAATTGGCGTCATCTTGGGCATTAGCATGCTCACAGACATGCCAAATCGCGTCACCGACGATGATTCGGTTGTGCGTTTCTCGGAGCTGGCTCAAGTGCCAGTCGAAAAAGTTCAGATCGTTCGGCACTCGAACAACACCCTTCCTTGGGGCGATTTGCACGATGTCACCTACGAACTGATGATTGAGGGTAAATCCGCTTCCGGGCGTTGTACCTCAGGTTGGATGGGCACAAGCCCTCTCATCTGTAGGTTGTATTGGGGCACCGGTCCCGCTGAGTAAGCTCTCAGATCTGTTTTGACTTCCCCTCTGGTTTTTCCAGGGGGGATTTTTTTGGTTAAATCAGGGTTGGGTGATGATGGCGAGATTTTCGGGGTTGTTACTCAGAGTATCGTAGAGGTCGATCTCGGCTTTTTGCAGAGGTTCCTGGCTTATTGTGGTTATCCGAATGGCTTTGCCGACAATCAGATTTCCCGGAAAGAGTTCACCCGCTTCGGTAAAAATGAAGTCTCCGAGAATAATGGGGTACTGACTGGGGACATCGGTAATTTGGGCATGATTGTCGGAGTACTTGTAGAAACCTTTTTGGCCCGAGGCGGTTCGGATCGGGAAAGAAGGGGATTTTTCGCTATCGAGAGGGGTGACGGTAACGGCGGAGCCCTTGACCTCCAAGACCGTACCCAGCAGGACGTTGCCGGAGACGAGTGGTTGACCGGGCTTTACCTGGTCCAAAGGAGAAGAAGAGGAAACAATAAATTTTCCGGTCGATCCGGAGATCCTGACCGGAATGATCTGTTTGAAGGAGTTTCGCAGATTCTCGATTACTTTTTTGTCGACGATGGTTTGTTTGAGATACTCGTTTTCGGACAGCAAGACGGCGATTTGATTTTTTTGCTCACGGTTCTGTCTTTCGAGACCCGAAATGTTTTTGAGGGAGCCGATCTTGCTTTCGGTAAACAAACGGAGTTTGGAAGTAGGAGAAGTGATCGGTGTCAAAACGAGATAGAAAAGAGAGTCCAGACTTTTTCCTACCGCAAGATTGCTTGCAATACTCAGAAGAATGGCAAATAATAGCGGCAGTAGAAGTAAATTTATTTTTATTGAATTAATCATGTTTGAGAAGCAATCCAAGAATATCATAAAAGCAGTATCAGTAGTATTACTGTCGGTAATCATTGGGGAAGGAGTGTTTGGACTGGGGCTTTTCTGGCCTTTCTTATTGATCCTCTTGGACTGGCGGGGAGTTTACTGGCTGTCGGTGTTTGTCGGAATTTTGATATCCGGTCTTTATCACATGCCGATAGGGATGCCCAGCTTGTTTTTGGTGGTAATTGTCGGGGCGTTGTCTTTTATCATTAGCTCAGGAAGAGAGTCCGGCTGGATAATGCTCATTGTTTCACTGGTGGCCAACTTGGTTTTTGATAAGGTTTTTGGTTTCAGTTGGAGTCTTTGGGACCCGATTTTTGTGGTAATTGCGTGGGCGGTGGCGGTCAGATGGTTTGAAAGTTCGGAAACTATTAAGATCAACTACTAATAATGGGGAATCACAGGATTTATTTTTGGTCAAAAACGGCTTTGATCTTGGTATTGGCCGTGATCTTATCCAGGATATTTTTTCTGACGGTATTTATGGGAGATCACTTTGGTGATCTGGCACAGGGAAACATGATCCGGAAACTGGAACTGGAGCCGATCAGGGGGGTAATAACCGACAGAAACGGCAAACCGATGGCGATGAATATAGATTATCAGGGCAGAACCGTACGGCACTATCCCGGCGGGGAGACGATCGCGTCGATAGTGGGGTATCTCGGGAAACCAAACGAAAATGACTTGAAAGATTGTCCGGTGTGTAATCCGGAAGCAACAGTGGGTAAGGCGGGTATGGAAAAAAGTTATCAAAACGATCTAATGGGGCAACCGGGAGAAGCGGTTGTTCAAGAAACCGCAGATGGCCGGAACAAATTGGAGATAAATAGAAGAGAGTCGGTACCGGGCAAGAATATTCAGACCAATATCGATCTGGAGTTGCAGAAAATGGCCTTTTTGGCTATCAAAAATCAGTTTAAAGAAATCGGCAAAAGCGGGGTAATAATTATTGCCAAAGTAAATGGGGAAGTACTTGCCCTGGCCAGTGTGCCTTCTTTTGACCCAAACTTATTTATCACCAACGGAAAGCGAAGTGACTTTGGAGGAGATTTTAAAGACGTGGACAGTCTGATCAATGATACGGTCGCTAAACCGTTGTTCAACCGGGCGACGGCCGGAGACTTTGCTCCCGGATCGGTGTTCAAATTGGTTCCCGCCATGGGAGTTCTGGAAGAGGGAAAGATCACTCGCAATTCGACTATCGAAGATACGGGAGAGATCAAGATAGGTGATTACCGCTTTGGCAACTGGTATCTGGATAAGTACGGCCGGACGGAAGGGGCTGTAAATATTGTCAAGGCTATCTCCCGAAGTAACGATATTTTCTTTTACAAAATGGGGGAAGCACTAGGAGCCGACTCACTCATTGCTTGGACCAGAAGATTTGGTTTGGGAGAAAAAACTGGCATCGATCTGCCCGGAGAGTCCGACGGCTTTGTGCCGACACCTTACTGGCGGGAAAAGACCTTGGGGGAGAGGTGGTTTCTCGGAAATACTTACCATATGGCTATCGGGCAAGGGGACTTGATGGCGACGCCTCTCCAGATAAACCGCATGACGGCGGAGGCGGTCAGTGGTTTGAGCTGTGACCCGATGCTCGTGGGAAGTGTGCCTTGTAGTGACCAGAAATTTAGTCCGAAAAATGTGGCTGTGATTTTGGAGGGGATGAAAGAGACGTGCAGTCCGGGGGGAACGGCTTTCCCCTTGTTTGAGTTCGCAGGAACGATCTACTGCAAGACAGGAACGGCCCAAAAGGGTGCCAAAGAGACTCTCTCGAACGCCTGGACAAGCGTGGTGGTGCCCAAAGGCGGTGATGTTCGGAACTGGGTAGTCATCACGATTCTTATCGAAGAAGGAGGCGAGGGGAGCGCGGTAGCCGCCCCGGTAGCGAAGGAAGTGTTACCCTATATACTTGACAAAATGTAGTTACGGTGGTATATTATTACTTGTTGCGGATTCGGCGGCCCTGCTGAGCCTGCATTTTTATTTCTTCGACCCGTTATAGCTATAGCTACAGCGGGTCATTTTTTAACCTCTTGACAAATCGCGTGTTATGGGGTATAATACTCACTATTCTCGAGAGATTGAATCTTGAAAATTGATTATCTAGCCGGTAGCCACGAAATGGGAACTTTGGTTCCCACCTCGTGGCGACTGGTGTTGAAGCGCGTGCTCCGCGGCCCCCGAAATACCTTCGGCCGCACCCGGCTTGCTGTGGGTCGATAACAATCGCCCTGAGCCCAGCCTTTCGTGCTTCGCGTGCCTGCGCCGCATCGGGCGGCAAGAATTTCGCATCTGGTTTGACCACCGAGATTCTTGCCGCCACCCGTAAAATATGACCCAGCTTCCCAAAGCTGGGTCTTTTTCATTTTTACAGGAGCGGGCTATTTTTTGGTCAAATTGATATGTAGTACAATTCGCATCCTTGTTATTTCGTGTATATTTTAGAAAGTGAAACTAGTTATTGTCGAGTCACCCACAAAGACGAAAAGCCTCTCAAAGTATTTGGGAGGCGATTTTGAGATCCTGGCCAGCATGGGTCATGTCCGCGATTTGCCGAAAAGTAAGCTGGGAATTGAGATAAAGGATCTGGGGGAGGACAAGTTTGAGTTTTCGCCGACTTATGAACTAATGGATAAAAAGGAGGAAACGGTTCGCCAACTAAAAGCGGAAGCGGCCAAAGCCGACGAAGTTATTTTGGCGGCCGATCCGGACCGTGAAGGAGAAGCGATTGCCTGGCACGTGATGGAAATACTAAAAGAAGCCAAGACGAAGAAAAAGAAAGAAATAATTTTTAAAAGAATAGCGTTTCACTCAATTACGAAGGAGGCCATACTGGAAGCCTTGGAAAACCCGAGGGAGATCGATATGAATTTGGTCCGTTCACAGCTGGCCCGAAGATTTTTGGATAGACTGGTGGGCTACAAACTGTCGCCGATTTTGTGGAAGAAAGTCCGTCGGGGTCTGTCTGCCGGAAGAGTTCAGAGTGTGGCAGTACGTCTTATTGTGGAGAGGGAAAGAGAGATCGAGAAATTTGTTCCGGTCGAGTACTGGCAGATCAGGGCTTTGGTAAAGACCGATAAAGGAGAGGAGTTTTGGGTGGAGCTCGCTCGATTCAAGTCCAAGAAAGCCGCGATAGGTAAAGCCGAAGAAGCGGCCGAAATACTGAATATTCTCAACGTGGCCGACTATGTGGTGAGCGATATCAAAAAGGCGGAAAGAAGGACTCAACCCCACCCTCCCTTCAAAACATCTACCTTACAACAGGCGGCGGCGAACGTGCTGGGATGGTCGGCGAAGAAAACCATGAACATTGCTCAGAAACTTTATGAACAGGGGGACATTACCTACCATCGTACCGATTCATTCAACTTGGCACCGGTGGCGATAGAAGCGGTCAGAAAATATATTGGAGAAACTTACGGGGCAAAATATCTGCCGGCTACCCCCAGAATTTATAAAACCTCTGGGAAAGTGGTGGCGCAGGAAGCTCATGAAGCAGTTCGGCCTACCCATATTGAAATGTCTCCGGAAAAATATATCGGTCAGGAGATGGCAATGGATGAGAAGAAGCTTTACTCGCTTATTTGGCGTCGGACGGTGGCCTGCCAGATGGAGGAAGCGGTTTTTGACGATACCAGAGTCACCGTTTCCGCAGATGAGTGTGAATTGACGGCGAACGGAATCGTGGTGAAGTTTGACGGATGGAAAAAGCTTTATACAAAAGACCTGCCGACATCTTCGAAGTCCGGGCAGGCAAGTGAATTTCAGGCCTTGCCGGAAATGAAGGTGGGGGAAACTCTGACGAAGAAGAAGATCGAAAGTTTGCAGAAGTTTACTCAGCCGCCCGCGAGATTTAATGACGCCTCTTTGATAAAAGAGTTGGAAAAGAGAGGGATTGGCAGGCCTTCGACTTACGCGGCGATCATCTCCACCATCATTGACCGCCGATATGTGGATCAAAAAGATAAAAAGTTTTTCCCGACCTCGATCGGAAAAGCGGTGGTGGATTTCCTATTGGAGAACTTCCCAAGGGAGATGCAGTACGAGTTTACCGCCAAGATGGAAGACTCACTGGACGATATCGCAAACGGAAAACTGCCCTGGATGGATATGTTAAGCAAGTTCTGGGGGGATTTTTCCAGGAAACTATTCAAAGTGGATAAAGAGAGCGCCCGGGTGGGGGTGCCGACGACGGGGACGGGGGTGAAATGTCCACTATGTGGTACCGGTGAGGTAGTCATCCGGGACGGCAAGTTCGGTAAGTTCCTTAGTTGCAACCGTTATCCCGAGTGTGCTTACAAAGCTCCATATATTGAGTATGTCGAAGGAGTAGTATGCGAAAAATGTGGTAAGAAAGTGATCCTGAAGAAAACCCGGACGGGAAAAGATTTTTATGGCTGCGAAGACTATCCGAACTGTACCTGGGCCAGCTGGAAAAAACCTGTCCAGATCTCAGATGATAGTTCTCAGATCTCAGATAAATCCGGAGATTCCGATAGCGAGGAGTGAGACTTGAAGACCTATAATTGATTTGATACAATATACGGGTTCTTTCAAATTTGGATCAAGAGGAGTGAATAATGAACATTTTCGCAGTTCCTGCCACCATGGTCCCAAGGACCGAGTTATCCCTTATTCAGGATGCTTTGCCGACGGGTTATGAAGTAGCCATTGGAAGCGGGGGGTTATACAGCATCAGGTTCTTACGCTTTGGAGTGATCTGTGCCTATGCAAACGTTAAGAATGGACAGGTACACTTCACTTCAATCGAGGAGGGTCATGCCAAATATGAGGCGGAAAAGTTTATGAAAGCCCTGGTGGAAAAGTATCCCACCGAGAACCCCGATCGTGAGGTCTGGCAGATCTTTGTGCCGTGGCATGGATCGTACACCTTCTTTGGGGAACGTTGGTATCCTGATCAGGACGTGGCTCTCGCCCAGGCATTTAGGTTTCCCAAACGCGCAAATGGGTCTTTTTTGTGCTCGTTCAGACTGGGCGATTTGCAGACCGGCGGCCCCTTCCTGACACTTTCGAGTCACAAGCTGGAAGTCAGCGAGGATTGTGTTCACCCCGGTCGCGATAAAGGTCCGATGCTCATCAATCTCACAAGCCTTGAGGCTTGTGCGGGTAAGAAATAGCCAATCTCTCAAGGAGGCAAAATGTTACAGATCAGATTTGCTGGAAATTACGGCAGTGAAGATTCGCTGAAGGCGATCCTTCCCACCGGATATGAAGTGAGGACGGTTGATTCCGGAAGAAAATATGACGTTCTCACCTTCGCCGGCAACAGTGTGGGCAGTATCGAGATCGCCGAGGGCGCGGTTGCGATTTCGTTCTACGACACTCCCGAAGGCCAGGACTTTGCGTCCGCTTGGGGCTTGAAGTACCAAGCCTCCAATCCTAAGACGATCCTTTATGGATATGTCTATTATGTCCTGGAGACGGATCGGTGGCAGTTGGATCATGTCCCCACCGTTTTATTGGAGACGGCAATGGAAATGATCGGAAACTACGATCAAGCCGACAACACCTATTTCGTCAGCTTCCTGCGCGGCGAATGGAAGCCGGATGAATTGACCGTACTTTCGATACAGAAAGTCAAGCGCGGAGGCAAGTTGGCCCGGAACACGGGGCCGGAAACTCTTCTTCTTGGCAACCTCGAGAATTCGTGGTCGATGCAGTAACGTATTGTCCCTTACCTATATGGTGAGGGACTTTTTTTAGGCAAAAACCCCGCCAGAGGCGGGGTAATAGTGCTATGAGGCGGAGTAGTGCACCCGTAAGCCGTGGACGTCGAAAAGAGGAATTAAGGTTAAGGTGACGGTGACGCTTTCGCCCTGAAGATTTAGAGCATCCCAGGTGAGAACGTGTATTTCCGGTGGGCTGAGAATTTCTCCCGGCTTAAAGAATTTTTTGGTGGCACCGGCGTGTTTGTAAGAGAAGACGGCTCGAGTAGTGGGGTTGGCGGCATTTTCGATGACCAGACGATGGGTTTTTCCGTGGCAAACACTTACGAGAAGAGTATGTCCGTCATCCCGGATATCGGCCAGGACGATCTGGTGCAGCTTTAGGGGAGCGTCTTTATTGGCGCCTCTGATCCGGAATAGGCCCAGCTCCCTGCCGGGCTTACTGGTGTAGGCATTAACAAATGAGTTATTCCTGAGGTAATAAACCGGGATCTGAAATTTCACGAGGCCTCCTTTTCAATGGGCAAAGATAGCATATTGTACTATCATTATTTTATGGTTATTTGGAGTCAGCTAAAAAAACTCGCTCGCCGATTCGGACCGGGGTTTATCACCGGGGCGGCGGATGATGATCCGAGTGGGGTGGCAACATACTCAATAGCCGGTGCCCGGTATGGTTACCGGATGAGTTGGCTGAGTTTATTTTTGTTACCGGCGATGATCTCGATACAAGAAATGTGCGGACGGATAGGGCTCGTCACCGGTAAGGGTCTGGCCGGGGTTATCAAAAAATATTACTCCGTCAAGCTAATGTGGTTTGCCGTCTCACTACTGGCGGTTGCCAACATTATCAATATCGGCGCCGATCTGGGGATTATTGCCGCTTCGATGCAAATGCTGTTTGGCCTACCGTTTCACTTTTGGTTGGTGAGCACCGCGGTCTTAATTGTCTGGATGGAGATAGCGATTACTTATAAAAAATATTCCAAAATCCTTAAATGGCTCGGACTTTCTTTGGGTGTGTATGTGATCACGGCCTTTATGGTAAAGCAGAGTTGGGGAGAGATCATGTATATGACCCTGATCCCTCATATTGATTTCAATTTGGGATACTTGATGACGATGGTCGGATTTTTGGGTACGACCATTTCTCCCTATTTGTTCTTTTGGCAGGCGTCGGAGGAGGTGGAGGAGAAGATCTCAGATCTCAGATCTCAGACAACAGATTTTGGCCAAAAATCATATACCAGTCGGAGCCGGATAGCCGCCATGAGGTGGGATACGAAGACGGGGATGATATTTTCCAACTTAATGACCTTTTTTATTGTCCTGACGACTGCGGCGACTTTGAACAAAAATGGGATATTTAATATCGAGACGCCTCAACAAGCGGCTCTGGCGCTCAGGCCCCTGGCGGGGGACTTTGCCTACTTTCTTTTTGCTTTTGGGATGATCGGGATCGGACTGCAGTCGATCCCCGTATTGGCCGGATCTTTGGCCTATGCGGTAGCGGATGGTTTGGGGATCGAAGAGGGACTGTCCAAAAAATTCAAGCAGGCCAAAGGATTTTATATAGTGATCCTGCTCGCCACCTTTATCGGAGCTTTGATGAACTTGATCGGCGTAAATACGATGCAAGCGCTGTATATCGCGGCGGTGGTCAATGGAGTGATCGCCGTTCCTTTGATATTCATTATCATCAAGATGGCGGACGATAGCCGGGTGGTTGACGGCTTCAAAACCCAGAGGCGATATAAGACGATCGCCTGGATGACTTTTGGGTTTATGGCGCTGTCGGTATTGCTTATGGTCGGGGCGGTGTTTGTGTGAGGAAACCACAATCGAAAGAGTCGGTGACGGAGGCTGTTGCGGAAGAAGAGGTCGAGAACGGTGTAAAATACGGACTGTTCATTACCATTCAAAGTTTTCACCGGAGGATACATGGGTTATTCAATTGGTTTTCCTTGGAAGTATGGATCGATGGACAAAGCGAGTATAAAAGCAGCTCTTCCACAAGGATACGGCGTAAAGGCCGGGATGGGAGGGAAAAAATTCGAGATTTTCGAAGTTTCCGGTGGTAAGAAGGTGGCTAGGATCGAAGACTTCGATGGGCAGATCGCCATTCGCTACCGGGTAGACAGCTACGAAGCCCTTAAATTTGCAAATGCTTTTCAGATGCTTTTTGTCCTGCTGAATCCCTACAGGAAAGTGTGGGCTTATGTTTACACTTCTCCGGAAACGGGCTTAAGGGAGATTGACGCTATTCCTCCGTTTACGAGTCTAAGTGAGGCAAAGAAGCATGTTGGCCACTATACCGGCACCAATGCTTATCTGGTTCACTACCGCTGGGGCGATTATTACATACTTGGAAAGAGGATTATAAAAGCCATTTATGTGCGGAAAGTAAACAGGAACGGATCCTTGGGAAAAGAAGAAGGGCAAGGAATGGACGTATCGTTAACGGAGGTATAAAGTGCTATACGTTCGCATCCCCATTTATGAGAAGGTATCAGAGGAAAAACTGAAAGCCATCCTTCCTCCCGGCTATTACGCCAAGGCCGGTAAGGATCTTGGCAAATATCATGTTATTGCTACACACGATCATGATGTGGTGGCGACAATGGAAATCACCGACGGGGCGATAACGATCGGCTTCATGAACGTTACTCAGGCCGATAAGGCCTTCGTTGATTCTTGGTCCGAGAGCCACCCGAATCACGACCCCCGATCGGAACGGTGGATGAAAGCTTTTGGTGATCTTTGAGACAGTTTATTTGCACCCCCC
>CAZGSP010000038.1:0-11526 GCA_964528565.1 uncultured Pseudomonadales bacterium
CGGCCGGCCCCGCGGGGGGGGGGGGGGCTTTTTTGTGGCTTACTTTGATCTCGACTTGCTTAAGGCTCTAGCCACTCTCATTCCAAAGGTCCTGATCATCACCACCCCGATCCCCAAAACAGGTATCGCAAACACGGCTCCAAAGGCTCCACCAAACTTGAGACCGATCAGAAGAGAGATTAGGATAATGGCCGGATGAAGGCTAAAAGCTTTACCCAATATCTTTGGTCCGATGACATTAAAAATAATTTGCTGAGCGATAAAGAGGATCAACCCTACAAAAAGCGCTTTTATCGGATCGGCAAGCAAAGCCACCAATACCGGCAGAGCCAGAGCCAGTAGGGGACCGATTAGGGGAACGATTGCAAATAGACCGGCAAAAAACGCCATCGAAACCGCAAAACCTGTCCCAAAGAGGAACATGACAAGCCAGGTGATCAGGGCGATCAAAATACCATAGAAAAACTGCACCCGGAAAAAAGAGATAAAAGTATCACTGATCACTTTTTCCGTGAACTTCATCGTTTCATGCCAACTGTTCGGTACCAAATTAAAAAATTCCCGGTTAATTTTGTTTTTATCAATAATAAAATAAAAGGAAAGCGTTAGAACGATAAACGCCGAAAAAAAGAACTGGGCGATAGAGGGGATTAGTGTCAACGAGTTTTCGATCTGGGAAATTAGCGGTCCGTTCAGGCTATTTAAAATATTCGGGGCTACCGTACCTAAATATTCGGGTAAAAGGCTCACCAGTGCCAGGATTTGGGTCGTAATTAACGGAATGTAAACAAAACCAATGGTCACTATAAATACCGACAAGAGGATATACGCTACCGTGGTGGAAATAATCTTCGAAAACCTAAAATATTTTTGGATCAAGTCAACTACCGGGTCAAGCAAGAAGCTTACCAGCCATGAAACCAAGACGATCACGATAATATCCGTGAAACGCCCAAGCACCGCCCAGATAAGCCCAAGGACATAGCTGCCTACGGCAATAATTAACAGAAATAACAGTATCCGAACCAGATCGTAATTCTTTTTCACTTCGTCCTGCATGATAATTACTTTTTGGTTACCTTCTTGGTTCTCTTTTTCCCGACTGAAGGAGTCTTCTCCAAATTTGTTTCTATCTCTTCAAGGATCTTGGTAGTTATCTCTTTTGAGGCTTCCTTCTCGGTAACGGGCGATAACAGTTTTAGTATCTTGTCCAGCTTGGCATTGATTGAGGCGAGCTCAGAGCTATTATCTTTACCTGCGTTTCTTCCTCCATCGGACTTGGTCGCGGCGAAGCAATTACTACAAAGTACCGGTTTACCCCCCGTGGGGCGGAAAGGGACTTCACAACTCTGTCCGCACTGATCGCAGGTAGCCCGGAACATCGGTTTGTCCTGAGCGGGACCGTAGGATCTATCGGCAAAATTGGAGCCTCCGTCGCGGTTATCGTACATTTTTGGGCGTCTGGAATCTCCGGAATTTGATTCCCGGGAACCGCCGCCATTATTCTCAAAACACTTGCTACAAAAGACTTCTTTCCGGCCGTTTGGTCTAAAAGGAACCTTGCAATCGGCACCACATTGGGCACAAACTGCATCAAAAAGCTCAGGTCTATCCGTCCCTCTGTCGTTATAGTCACGTCTGCCAAAACTTCTGTTTCCACTAAAACTGTTGTTACCTCTGTTTGAAAATGTCATATCCTATATTCTACCACAAAGCCCCCGAAAAAACCGGGGGCCTTGTTTCGGACACGCCAAACCAGTTAAGGACTTATCAAAGTCAAACCGGGATTGGTTCCTACTTCATAAGTAGTTGCCGATGTTCCGCCGTCGTTTTGGGCTACTGCCGCATTTGCGGTGGACTCGAGGTAAGCGTTAAGTTCATAGGTGGTCCCATTACTCTCAAAGCTATACACCATGCCTCCGGCCGCAATCTGGGTCGTACCGTCGGAAAGGGTGGTTGCCACGGTGGCACTCTGTCTGGGATCGATCGGAAGTACCGACAGGTACTTGGACACATCCATTCCCAAATAGTTGGTAACACTGGTCGTATCTCTACTTCCGGCCGAGGACCCGGTAAACGGGATCGCTACAGTACCGGATAGAGCGCCGCCCTCCGCAATCGCTAAATCAATAGCTTTGCGCATGGTGGCCAAATCCGACAATCTGGTCGTATCTCGACTTTTCCGTTGAGCTTCGGCCGGATTAATGGCCAAAACCACCAGAGTTGCCAAAATACTTAAAATTGCGATCACAACCAATAGTTCGATCAATGTGAAACCTTTAGTTAGTTTATTTATCATTCATATCTCACCACCTTTCGTGTTTATTAATTATTAAATACCGTTTTATTAATTAGTCAAATGGCTCCGTGCGTACGACGGGTAAATTGGATTCGGAAACTGTTTTTAATGACTTTCTCAAAATATTCAAGTTGTCTTGTTTTATGGTGGGGACGTTTATCCCGATGGCAAGAGGTGCTTCCGGCAATGAACGCAGTGTCCACAATTTGTATCCCACAAAGAAGCACACACCCAGCCAGATCACGACAGACACTACAATTTCAGCCTTTATATTTAGCTCCAACTGATTTTCCTGTTCTTTTATTGTCATGTTATTTTTTTTCCGGATTCATCATTAAGTATCCCGTAATTATTGCCTTCAGGCCGGGCTTGTTTTCGAGTGTCAGTAGCATCATCTTGTCCACCTTAAAGAAATAGGGCAGTTCTGACAAGCGGGTAAGAAAAGTCGTCAGACTCTGGAAACTTCCCTCCAGGGTAATTTCGGAACGAAGACCATAAAACTTCTTACCGGAGACGTCGATCTTGCCCGGAAAATCGTCAAAATGAAAGAGCACCGTCATGCCGGCATCTTTAGCCAAGCTTTCCAATAAAGCTACAAACGTGGCCACTTCCTCCTCATTCGCCGGCAGAGTTTTTTGATATACGAGGGTTTCGGCGGAAAGTGTTGGCAGTAAAACGGAAAGTTCTCCCAGCTTTAGATTGTTATTCTCTTGTCTCCCGATCTCCACTTTCAAAACATTTACCTCTCTAATAATTTTTTCCGTCGCGAAAAACAACCATCCGATTGCCAAAAGCACGATTACGAGAAAAAATAAGTGCCATATGGGTGATTTAGTTTTCATTTTGTTTCAACATTGGCGATTCTGAAAGTTAAACCGATATCTTTCTCCAAGCTTCCAAAATAGAGTTTTCCGTCTGAAAAACCCTGTATCGAAAGCAGGTTCTTGTAAAAATCCAAAACAACCGGTCTTGACTCGGCCGTGCCGGTGATGACCCATGAGTTTCCCTTATCAGACAACTTTTTGATGCCCGAATTTCGGTTTATTACGACACTGGAAAAGGTCACCCCCTCCGGAGTAATTGATGACAGCTCTCTTAAAATCAGTTCTTCACCTCCGGTAATTTCCCGCAAACTCAGTAACTGACCGGTGATTTGATTCACCTGATCTGCCTGCCTAATCCTCAACTGACTCGCCGGTAAACTTAAGGTTTCGTCATACTGCGCCTTAAGCCTAATCAGCCTTGATTTGTTGACCCGCATCTGCTGAAATAAATAAGTCAGTCCAACCAAAATAAGAATCGAGAGTATAAATAATACCGCAAGAACCTTCTTCCACGAATCGGTAAGTTTGTGTCTAATTGCCTCCAAACGAAAATCTAAAGGCAATACATTGATTGATGGTTGTTGGTCAAAAGTTTTCAAACCTAACCCGTGTGAAGTGTAAAGAAGAGTGTGGTTTGCCACTTGGGAATCGGCCAGACGGCTCACGGCTATAACCGTATTGATGTTTTGGGCTTTTAGATCGGTGGCAATCTTATCAATACCCTGAAGTGATCCCGAAATAATCACTTCGGTCACCGGCCGGTTTGGGTGCTTCGAGTTGGCAAAATTGATGTAAGCCAACACCGTCTGGACAATCTTACCCTTCTTTTCTATTTCCGACTGAGGTAAAAAGTCGGAAAAGCGAGGATTCCCGCTCGTGATAAAAGAAAAAACACCAAAGCTCTCTCCAAGGTAGACTAAAAGCTGGTTCTTCCCATGATACAGAGATTGATCTATCACCCTGATATTGGCAAAAACAGCCGGCTCCACTGCCACCACCCTTAAACCCACCGAAGTACATACAGACACATAGCTGTTGATAATATCCCGGGGAATCGCTGTTAAAAGAACCTCGATCTGGCCTTCATTCGACCGGCCGATTATTTGCCAATCGGTTTCCACCCCGGTCGGTAAAACAGGCAAAAGAGACCTTACCTGATAATCGATTGCGTCATTAATATTTTTCCCCGGTATGTTCTGTACCACAAATTCACTCAGGAAAACACGGCTATCGTTAACCCCGATAACGACGTCGTTATTAAGATCGACCGGACCCGGTTTTGCCGTCAAAAATAATTGTTGCAGAACTTGAGCGAAAGCTATATTGTTTTTGATCTCTCCGTTTACCACCAGTCCCGTCAAAAGAGAAAGCTGGTTAAAACGCTCCAGCCTTACTCCATCACCGGAAATCTGCGACAGCTCAATAGAGTAATCGTTAAAATATAGACCAAGTGACGGTTTGGCAGGCATATCCTTCTTTCATCTTACTAATACTCGCGGATATTCACAACATTCCACCCTCCACTGTCCGGAACCACAATGGCTCGGGCCAGACTCGGGTCGTATGAAATCGTTGAGTTGTTTTTAATGTGAATTTTCTTGCCGAGTATGCCATTGATATTGGAATTTGACCCGACGTTGATACAACCATCAATGGCTACGAACACCACCGTCGCCGTATTACTGGTCATATCAATTGCCGGTAAGGTAGCACAATCATCACCCTTATTTTCCGAAATAAAAATAATTCCCGAACCTTGAGAATTTCGTCTGAACTCCACATTGCTACTCGTCACAACCCTTCCCTTAACGACGGGATTATCCGGATCGGAGGCAACTACCATGATTGAATTTTTACCCGTTTCCTCACTGGTAAATAGAATATTGTTTTGCGAAATGTTAATGTCACCCTTAACCCAAAGCGGTCCGGTTACCGTCAGATTTACCCCGCTTGGCACGTTTAGATCGCCGATAATTTCCTTACTACCGATGGTGAACGTACCGTTGGCACAATCCGTACCATCGGCTTCACCGATATTACAGTCACCATTCCATACTCCTCCTTCTAAAGCTTTATTTTTCCAATATGTCGCATCTACGCTGGCTAGGTTTGCTTTGGCCGGGGGAGATGAAAAAGCGAAACTTCCGGAATATGGACAGTTTGTCGGTGGCGCACTCGCCCTCACATTTCCGTCGATCAAACAAGCCGTCATGGTGTTTGCCCAAGCGTTTTTTTGAATATAGACCCCTCCCGAATCCGGAGAACTAAGCCCTCCGATCGAGCCAACTGCCCAGACACTGCCTAATATTCTTGAACCGGCAACACCGGTGCTGGCCTTTAAGCCCAGCACCGAGCCGTTTGAATACACATTCCCCGGGGTCCCGTTATTCCCGGTTACGGTCGCATTTCCCTCCAACTCAAAGCCCCCCTCACCGGACTGGGCCGCAAAGACAAAACTGGCTTTACTGGAAGACGACGCCACGGTTACCTCAAGATTTTTAATTACGCCATTGATAAGTCCCGAGGATCGGACCACCCTTTCGTTATCATCTCCCGTAATGGTGGCCGATACCGTCGCCCCGTTGGGAAGTGAAAGATCTACCGTAAAACTGTCTCCAAACTCTTGATGGGCTCTCAGCCGGTACATTAATTCATCCACTCCGGACCAAGCCGCATACCAGGCCTGACTGGAAAGGGTAATAGTATCTTCTATCTGGACATTGCTGACCGAGATCGAACTACTGGCCAAAACACTCAAGATCGACACCAATCCCAAGATCAAAACCAGGACAAGACTGGCTTCTCCCCGGTAAATAATATTTCGTAGGTTAATTTTCATTTAATCTATTAAGTTAACGTATGACTCCGAAAAGGTCGTTTGGTAAGTGTCAAAGGGTAGGGTGGTTTGAATGGTCCCGGTTACTCCCACCAGCCGTCCGCCTGTCGAAATATCGGATATGGTAAAAGCGATCGAGTTGATTTTGGACGATGACGGGAAAAATAGAGTACTCGGGTCCGGATCAGGTGTACACCCTTCCTGCTTTAACTCGGAATACTTAATATTCTTACTGAGAGGGTCATAAACAAAACTCCAACACTCAGTTTGGGACCTCGTAAAGATCGAGTCGGACCCCCCGGTGACACTTTTGGCTCCAATAACCGCTTGTCTCAACTGCCGATTAAATATCCGCATCGACTCTTCCGTCTGGGTAGTGGCCAGGGTTAAATCACGTAGATTAAGACTCAAAAATAATATATAAACCGACGTAACGCTCACCAAAGAAACAATCGTCATTGCCAATAAGGTTTCGAAAAGAGTAAAGCCCGAATGGCCAACGGTACTTCTTTTCATCTCCAGTAAGTAATTATTGAATTGATGTTTATCTCTTTGTTCTGTCCGGCTTGAACCCAAGCGGTTTTCACTTCCGCATACAAGCTTCCGGGGTCATTTATTCCTCCCTGTGTCGTTACTTCGCAAACCGCCGTAAAACAGACCAAACTCCGCTGGACCGGACTCAGGGTAATTGATCTGGTAAAGCCATTCACCGTCTCCGGACCGGGTGAGAGACTCCATTTGACACCATCATATACCGGGTGAAACACTCCCACCGTTAATCCCAAGAAATTTTCTCCGCGCAAACTCATTAGAATTTCCATGTCCCGGACCGCCAGACCATTGGCCTTGGACCGCAGTTGGTTTATTGTCACACTCGAAGTGGCCAGTCTGTTTGCCGCCACTCCGCCGACGGCCATCACCATCAAAACGGCGACCGAGATGACCGCTTCCACCAAGGTAAACCCTCCTTCGTCTTTTTTAATTAACCAGGCCATTGGCTTGAATATTTATTATCTCCGAGACATCACCCGCCGACAGTATCACCTGGCAGGGGGAGCAGGCCGGTAAG
Organism: uncultured Pseudomonadales bacterium; assembly: GCA_964528565.1. Lineage (GTDB taxonomy): Bacteria > Patescibacteriota > Microgenomatia > UBA1400 > MFAQ01 > UBA10133. The sequence goes on from CAZGSP010000038.1 coordinate 7,029, forward strand.
AGTCCTGTAGTCGGCGAAAAATTCCAGTCAAAAGAAATCGGATTTAGACTCACTCCGGTAGGAATTTGATACCGGGAGAACTCTGCTCCGTCGGCGGAAAGTTTTACTACGGACCCGGAAAGATTTACGTTATATGCCGCTCCATTTTTATTGGCGACCGCCAGTTCACGACCATACTGAATGTGCGACTTTATTTCGTCGGCCGCACTTCTAAGCTTAAAAATCCTCTGCAAACGGGAAAGATCTATCACTCCGATAATCGTAACCACGCTCACTACCGCAAAGACCACCACCAACTCGATCAAAGTAAAGCCGGAGCGCTTGCGGATCATTTTAAAGTCGATGTAATTTTATAGATAGGCATAATCACTGCCATGGCGAGACCGAGGACTCCAAAACCAAGAATAAATACCATTATTGGTTCCACCAAGGTAAGCATATTAGCCAAAATATTTTCCAATTCATTCTCATAGTAAAGGGCCAGTTTATCCAAAGTGTTGCCGATCACGCCCGTCTTTTCCGCTCCTTTTATTAATCTCGTCATAATGCTGGGAAACAACTCACCTTCTTCGGAAATCGCATCGGCCAGGCTAGTCCCCAAAGTCAGTCGGTCCTTGATTCTCAAACAAGCATCGCTATAAAGCGGGTTACCAAGACTCGCCGCCAAAATATCAAACGAAGTGACGACATTCACTCCATAATTGTAAAAACCGGCCAAGACCCTGGCAAACCGGGCTTGGTTGTACCGGGATATTACCATGCCGATGATCGGCATCTTCAAACTTATTTTGCCAAACCAGCGGCTACCTTTTTTGCTGGATAAAAACATGCCCACACCGATCACTACCATTATCAGTACCGCTATAACCAGGTACCAGTACTTGGTTAACATCGACACTACGCTCACCAGAGCCATGGTATAAGCCGGTAATTTTTGGCCGGAGCTTTCGGCAAAGGTCAGTATTTTGGGAATAATAGATACGCTGATAAAAATCATGACTGAGATCATGGCGGCCAAAACCACGCTCGGATAGATCAAGGCCGATCTTACTTTGGATAGCAGAGCATTCTCTCTTTTAAGTAGGTCTCCCAGATACTCCAAGCTGCCATCCAAAGTGCCGCTGTTTTCTCCGGCTCTCACGATAGCGAGATATGTTGGGCTAAATATTTTGGGAAATCGGGCGAGTGAATCCGAAAGTTTACTGCCGGACTGCACATCCTGCATCAAGGTATTGATGACTGCCGTCGAGCCGGAAGTGCTTTTGGAATCGACAAATGTGCCCAACGCTTCGATCAAGGGTAGACCCGCCTTCACCATCGCCGACAACTGATTGGTAAAAAGAACTTTTTCTTGAGAAGACATCTTCTCGTTCATTTCTTTCGTTAACCGGGAAAGATACTTACTGAAAATTCCAAACTTTAACTGTCGGCGCAGATTTAAACTCACCACCGTAATTCCTTGTTCGAATAGTATTGTTTGGGCTTCCAATTCCGTGTCGGCCGAAAGACTCCCATTTTTAAACTGATCGCGGCTGACGCCTGTGTATTCAAATTCGGGCATTCTAGTCTCTTGTTACTCTTAATACTTCTTCAAAGGTCGTAATTCCACTGGCCACTTTATTAACCCCATCCATTAGCATAGTTTGCATCCCTCCCTTTAAGGCGGCTGTTTTGATACTATTGGCCGATGACTTTTCTAAAATTAGTTGTCTGATCTCCTCATTTACGGTGAACATTTCATACAAACCGGTTCTTCCTAGATAACCGGAGTACTTACAAAAGTCACAGCCCGGTGCCGTCCGTACTTGACCGGGAATTACTTTCATTACCATCTCTTTTTCAATCGGATCTTGAATATTGGATGCTAAATAGGCCGTGACCTTTGGGTCGATCGGCTGTGTCATCTGACATTTGGGGCATATTTTTCTCACCAATCTTTGAGCGATAACGAGATCCAGTGTGGAAGCGAGCAAAAATGGCTCCGCGCCTAAATCTATCAAGCGCGGGATCGCACCGGGTGAATCATTGGTATGAAGCGTCGACAGCACCAAATGCCCGGTCATGGCCGCATTAATCGCCATCCCCGCCGTCTCGGGATCCCGGATTTCTCCCACCATCACCACGTCCGGATCCTGACGCAGCAAAGCGCGCAAACCTTCGGCAAAACTAAAGTTAATTTGACTATTGATCTGGGTCTGGTTTATCCTTCTGATCCTATTTTCCACCGGATCCTCGACCGTCGAAATATTTATTTCACCGGTGTTCAGCAAATTCAACATCGTATAGAGGTTGGTGGTTTTCCCTGATCCCGTCGGACCGGTAATCAAGATCATACCGTGTGGACGGTCAAGGGCTTTTTTAATGATGTTTACACTTCTCTCGTCATAACCAAGATCTTCAAGCGATAAAGATAACTCTCCACTTTCCAAAATACGGAGAACTATTTTTTCTCCCTCCACCGTCGGGAGAATTGAAACACGTAAACTGACAACATCTCCTTCGTCGGACTCAAACTTTAGTCTACCGTCTTGAGGTAATCTGGTCTCGTCCAGTTTGAGAGAAGACAGTATTTTGATTCTGGCCACAATAGCCGGATGAAGACTTTTGGGCAAACTGATCATGTCGTGAAGCACGCCATCGATCCGGTAACGCACCAGCACACTGTCGGCCAAAGCTTCAATGTGAATATCCGAAGCCTCGGCAATAACGGCAAACTCCAGCATTCTTCCCACCGCCTGAATAATCGACACGTCTCTGGCCAGTTCTTGAGGTGTCGCACTCTCCGGACGTTGTTTGGCCACCTGCTCGATGAGCTGTTGAAAGTTTTCCGTCAGGCTGGATTTGTACTGATGCAGTCCAAACTTAATATCACCCTCAAAAGCAAAAAAGGGGATCACATTTAGTCCGGTAATCTTCCGCACAAAGTTTATCGTTTCCAGATTTGACGGATCCATCATGGCCAGGTGAAGGATGTAGCCATCCCTGCCGATGGGTACCACTTTTCTTTCCTGAGCCAATTCTTCCTTAAGAAGGGACAATACTTCCTTCGGAATAGAAACATCTTTCAAGTTTATGTAGCCAATCCCCAAACTCACGGCAATTAGGTCTCCCAGCTTGTCTTTGGGAATTAGCCTCCGGCCGATCAAAACATCTTGAAGGGGAACGTTCAGGTGGCTCGCTGTCTTCGCCGCGGCGTCAAGATCATCCGTCGGTATTAGTTGCGCTAAACGCACTAGATCATAGATCTTCGAAAACTGGGCAGCCATAGATTCAGTTTACTACATTCTTACTTTCCAAACTTTTTAGCGACATGTTTCCAAAATAATTTTGCCCCGTCTGGTCCCATTTCACCCGACTCCAAACACTTCTTGGAAAATTTAAAATTTGGAGAGGTCATCCTTCTAAATAGACCGGAGTTCACCCCCCAGCGAATAAATTTTGCCGCTATCTTGGGATTCTGCGAAATCCTGATCGCCCTAGGAGTAATCGATAATCCCGTAACCGGCATTAATCGGTGCCTTTCCAAAAACTGAATATTTTCTTTTTCTTGACGTCCTACGGGCGTGGAAAAAAGCAGGATACTGCCTCCAACATTTTCCGGATAAATGATTGATTTAAAGGCCTGCTCGCTTGGTTTGGTGATCTCCAGATGAATTAAGTTCTTCTCATACAATATTTCATATAGTTCGATCATCTGGATATCGTTATTACCAACCAGTACGTTGACTTTGGGCATGTTAGTCAGAGAAGAAATAAATACCTCGGTAAACGGGGTCTTCTTTACCACAACCCAAAACTCAAATCTGTCGGATAACTTTCTCATCTCTTTTATCAGATTCGAAAAATATGAAAGCCCCACCGCTGCTCCCGAAATCGGGATCGCGACATTAATGGTTCCCGTTTTTTCCAAAAAAACTTTTTGCCGGTCGCCTTGACTCTTTGGCAATTTTTTTGTCAGCAAACTCGAGAGCGGGTAGGGGATCACCTCCGAGACAAACTCAATTTTTTGTTTTTTGGCATATCGCTCAAACTTAGACTGTACGAACTTGCTGGGAACGAAGGTCAGATCCGCTCCCCGGACACACCAAATGTGCTGGGAAGTATCGTCCGTCACCTGAACGATCAGCTTTATGTTTTTGCCGGTTTGTTTAATTAGTCTCTCTTTTATCGCCCCGATTTGATGAGCCATGCCAAAGTGAGTTGCGACCACCCAAATATCATCACTTTCCGGATTGTGTAGGACTATCTCTTTTAACTGCCTTAATACTCCGCCGGCAGTAACTACCAATAGATACCGGTATGTCTTCGTAAAAATATCCTCCATTACTCCGTACTGGGATTTCAAAAAAATATACTTTCCAAATGGATTGATGCTGGTAAACCGGTGAATTGATGTCACAAACCTGTCTATCGACCCCAGAAGGATGTAGGGGGTGTCTTTGGGACGAGCCTCCGCCAAGGCGTCCGTTACCCGGAGATGCCCCAACCCCGCAGGCGC
>CAZGSP010000039.1:0-81367 GCA_964528565.1 uncultured Pseudomonadales bacterium
GGGCCCGGAAAGCCATGGCTTGCAAAGGTGACAGGCCAAAGCCTTCGTAGATGCTGGGAGAGACAAAGGCCAGGCAGGCCGAGTAAAGTCCGGGGAGATCGGCGTCCGGAATGTAACCGGGCATAGAAACACCTTCAACCGCCTCAGGAATCTCACCCCAGCCGGTTCGGCCACCAATAATTAGCTGGAGATTCGGAAACGTTTCTTTAACGATTTTGAAAGCTTTGATAAGCCTTGCCTGATTTTTCCTTGGCTCAAGAGTAGAAAGAGAAAAAATAAAGTCTTCATTTATTTTGTAGCGTTTTTTAATAATTTCCTGGATATCAATTGATTGGGGGCAGTATCTATCCTCCACTCCTTCGGGAATGACGACGATCTTTTCTTCCGGTACCCGCAAGATGGAAGTTAAGTCCTTTTTGGTGGACTCACTGACCGCAATGATTTTTTTCGATTCCCGGATCACCCAAGCCAGCTTCTTTTTGTGAGCGTTCCTGATGGAGTCCGTGGTGGTGTGAGGATACAAGAAAGGGACCAGGTCGTGCACGGTGGTGACTTTGGGGCATTTGGAAGGTGGCTCGGTCCAGTCCGAGGTGTGGACAAGATCGACCGGCCCGGTAAAAGTTTCGATGGGAACCAGATGGAGAGAGTTCCAGATGAAGTCCATCAGGGTGGGAGCAAAAGGAAAGATTTTGGGAGTCCCTTTGAGTTTTTTGGCGAGGTTTAACAGCTCTTTGCGCCTGCGGAGCGACCCGCCAAAGAGGACAAATTCGTCATCGGGATAAAGCTTTATCAAATTGGCCACCAAGTTTTTGGTGTAGACGGAGACTCCGGTACCGTAGATAGCTTGCGAGATGTCGATGGCAATTTTCATAAGCGCCGGAACTCAAAAACCTGTCCCAGATTGGTAAAATTATATACTCCCGTTTGTTTGAGGCCAAGCCCGGTCAAAGATTGGAGGCCTACGCGGTTCGGATCGGTAAGGTCGGCCAGATAATCCAGATAATAGACGGTCTCGTGGCCAAAAGCCTTGCCGTTGAACTCGGTTTTGAATTGCGGCTTTAATTGGTAGTCCTCTCCCATCATCGGTAGATACTCTGCCCCCGGATGGTAAAAATTCAGGGGGGCAAATTTGTAGGGAAAGGCAAACAGAACCAAACTATTTTTTCCGGACAACAAAGTAGCCAGTCCCCGCCAGTCTTCACGCCGGAACTTCGGGTTGGTCCAGAAATAAATATTGGAGAAGAGAAAGACACCGCAGATCCAGACGATCGTGCCCCGGTAGATCAATTTGGGGAGCGATTCGAGGCCAACCGCCAAAAGCGTCAGGAAAAAGGGCAGGACAAAGAGGAAACGCCAGTAGCCGAGAACGGGAGTTTTCAGACTGATCAAAGTGCCCAGGATCAGGGGCGTCAAAAGGGCGATCCTTATGGGCATACTTTTCTTATTTTTGAATGAAGGAGCCAGGATGATCAGAAAAAGGATCACCAGAACTCCGCCAACAAGAAAGTAAAAGCCCTGGGGGGTAAGCGATATCCGGCCGAAAATGAATTTCAGAGGGATCAGGAGGAGTGACTTCAGGGTCAGGGAACCCGAGAGGGTCTGCCAACCCGGTAAGACGTTTTTCAGATAGTCCCCATTACTAAGCTGAGCCGAAAATACCGGCCACCAGAACAGGAAGGCGAGAAGCGAAGGAGCCACCAAGATAAAGACGGATCTTAACTTCTCCTTTGAGCCGCTGACGAAGAGATATAAGAGCTGGGAAAAAGCATTAAAAATAGCACCGTAAAAAGTGAATAGTCCGAGAAAGTTGAAGAGAGAAGCGAGGAGGTGGTTCTTTTTTATCAAGTAGTACCAGGAAAGGATGACGAGCAAGGTGACAAGGGAGTACATGCGCAGTTCCTGAGAATAATAAATGTGGAGCGGATTGAAGGCCAGAAAAAGGGCCGAAATAACCGGGATGGGCGACTTCGGGCCAAAGATCTCCCGGCAGAGTAAGTAAAGAGCCGGGACAGCCGCCGTAGCAATGATGATGAAAGGCAGGCGGATCAACCACTCGGTCCGGCCGGCCAGGGGTAGCCAGAAATGTAACAGGGAATAAAAAATCGGGGGGTGAAAGTCGGTTTTGATCGCGTCCACCAATTGGGGAAGCGACAATTTGGCAAACATCAGGGAAGCCCCCTCGTCCAGCCAGAAACTCTGACCCGAGAGGATCAGCCGCAAAACCAAACCTAGAATGGTGATCAAAAGAATGGTCATACTAGATGTTTTTAGTATACCTCCCGCAGTTCAAGTTCGGTGGATGTTAAGATAGTCGCATGAAGAAATATTTAGTTGTGGGTGGGGCAGGGTATATTGGCGGCGTGTGTGTGGAAAAGCTGATCGAACAGGGAGACCGGGTAATCGTACTGGACAACTTAAAGACCGGTCATAAGGAGAACATCCATCCGGAAGCGATCTTTTATCAAGGAGATAAGGGAGACTCCGCTCTCATGGATAAAATTTTCAAGGAACACCAGATAGAGACCGTTCTCGACTTTGCCGGCCTGATCCAGGTGGGAGAGTCGGTAAAAGAACCGTCCAAGTATTTTGAAAATAATTTTTGTCAGGGAGTGTCTCTACTGGACTCAATGAGGAGGAACGGGGTGGACAAGATCATTTTTTCATCGACCGCCGCAGTCTTCGGAAACCCGAAGACGGTGCCGATCACCGAGGAGGCGGAGAAGGCACCCATCAACCCTTACGGTGAGTCCAAGTATTTTTTTGAACAGGCAATCAAAAGATATTCGGAGGCTTATGGTCTTTCCTATACCATCTTCCGCTACTTCAATGCCTGTGGAGCGACCGAAAGAAGCAAGGAGGAGCACGTCAACGAAAGTCACCTCATCCCTCTTATTTTTCAATCGGTGAAAGGAGAAAGACCGAGTATCTCGGTGTTTGGCACTGACTACGAAACACCGGACGGGACATGTATCCGGGATTACATCCATGTGGAAGATCTGGTCTCCGCACACCTTTTGGCTATCAAACACATGAATGTATCTTCGCAGAATGAGTTTAATCTGGGTAACGGTAGCGGATACTCGGTTAAGGAAGTGATCGCCGCAGTAGAAAAAATTACCGGAAAAAAGATACCGGTGATTTTTACCGAAAGAAGAGAAGGAGACCCGGCCAGGCTGATTGCATCTGCGGAAAAAGCCAAAAAAGAACTTGGGTGGGTTCCAAAATATCCAAAGATCGAACAAATTATTGAGTCTTCCTGGAAGGCAGAGGTGTAAACTATGAACATGAAGAAAATTTCTATTATCATGCCCGTGTTCAACGAAGAAGCCTTCGTGATCACGGCGATCAAAAGGGTTATGGCGACCAAGATCGACGGACTTTCCAAAGAGATCATTGTGGTTGATGACGGATCGACTGACGGAACCCGCCAACGGCTCCGCAGATTTGGCGGGCTTGCGAAAATAAAGGTAATTACTTTGAAGAAAAATCAGGGGAAGGGAGCGGCAATCCGCAGGGGCCTGAAGGAAGTTGCCGGAGATGTGGTCGTCATTCAAGACGCTGATCTGGAATACGATCCAAAAGAAATCAATCTGCTCCTTAAACCCATTGTCGAAGGAGACGCCGACGTGGTTTATGGTTCAAGATTTATGGGAGATAGGCCGCACCGGGTACTTTTTTTCTGGCATATGTTGGCTAATAACTTCTTAACACTGGCATCCAATATGTGTACCAATCTAAATCTGACCGATATGGAGACGGGCTACAAAATGTTTACCAAGGAGGTTGCCGGGAAGCTTGATCTGAAAGAAAACCGGTTTGGCATGGAGCCCGAGTTTACCGCCAAGATAGCCAAGATGGGAGCCAGGGTCTACGAAGTGGGGATTAGCTACCATGGAAGGAATTACCGGCAAGGTAAGAAGATTGGCTGGAAGGATGGTTTCCACGCCCTCTGGTGCATTCTGAAATACAATTTGTTCGATTAAGATTTCTGCGCGATCAGGACAAGACTTTGGCCAAAGGGCGGGTGGACATATTTTTCCAAATACAGGAGAGGAACAATAAATTTGTCGTAAAAGTTGGCAAACCGGCTATCCGATTTTGCGGAAGAGAGCATTCCCCTCCCCCACCAGAGGAAATATCCGAGCAGATTGGCATAATGACAATCTAAAACATTGAAACCGGCGTCCTTCGCCTTGGCCGCGAGTTTGGACTTCACGTACCGTCGGTAGTGCCCCATTTCTTCGTCCAGCCGTCCGTAAATTTCCGGTCGTGCCGGAACAAAAAGTAGAAGATGTCCGCCCGACTTCAATAGACGGAAGCAGTTTTTAAAAGCTTTTTGGTCATCTTTGATATGCTCGAAAACATTGGAGGAAAAAATGGTATCCATCTTTCCGATAAGTTTTGCGGGTGCCTCTTTCTCGATATCCAGTTTAATGACCGGATCGGTAAATAGCTTTTTGAGACCGCTCAGGTATTCAGGGACAACGTCGGACAAGACGACGATGGATTTAGACGGAAGAAGCTTTGACAACGCTCCCTGTCCACTACCGATTTCCAGAATAGCTTTGCCAAAGTACTCGGAAAAATTTCCGACAAGCCAGCCGTTGTATCTATCAAGACCCGAGGCCTGCACGAGAATTTTATGACTATCATTGGTCCACGCTTTATCCATGTTATAGCTTTTCAAGTTTTGTTAGTTTGATGAGTTCGTTGATCTTCCATTCTTGGGAAATCCTTGCCGGACGGATCGAGTCCAGTTCCCAAACAGACTTGGTCAATGGATCCTGATCCAGATAAGATACCACATAGAGAGCTTTGGCTTCAGGATATTTATCGGCGGACATAGAAGGTTTGTTATCCACAAACTCCAGAAAATATCTTATGTTTTCCGCTCTTGTTTCCCCATCCAAAATAGATGCGACTTCAAAATCTGTCTGGGAATCCAGAGCAATTATATGTGAGAGTTTCTTGATTGTTTCAAGATTGGTTCCTGCCGGCATGCCTTTGGGATATTGGTTGGCTAATCCCCACCCTGGAATGGAGACCAAAATATAGAGTAGTACAGAGAGAGATACAAGAGATGAGGGCAAGAGTCTGGAGAGAACTATTGGTAAAAGAATAAAAATAGGCACTAAGAAATAAATAAAGTGGTAAGGGGCAAAACTAAATCCTGTATTGTGGGTGGTAAACGTTTCGGAGAGAAAGGTCAGAAAGGTAACGGTGTTATAAAAGTTATGCCTTAAATCAAATAGTAGGGTTGGTAAATTCCCGAGAATGATTCCGATAAATATATAGATAAGATAGAGAAGTTTGTGTTTTTTTAGAAGAAAAACACCGCAATAAAAAAGAACTATTAACGTTCCGAGGGCAAAACTGATATTGAAACCAGCACCTAACCCCAGAGACAATCCCAGTAAAATAAACCAAATTGGTTTTAGGGAAGTAATAGATTTGTAAATCAGCCAAATAGACAAGACAGTAACGGGAGCTAGTAAATTCACATGCCAAATAGACCTGGAAATATCAACCATCGTTGGAGAAAATAGATACAAGGCAAGCACGGAGGTGGCGACAAACCTGTGGAGATATTTTTCCAAAAAGAAATAAAGCCCGATTCCAGCCGCAATATTGAGAATCGCAAAGAAAACGGTCGTGATTAGTGGATCATAGCCAAAAATCTTCTGGGAAATCGTTAGGGGGTAAAGATAAAAGGCGCTATTGAAGAAGCTGTGCCCCGCAGAAGTCTGGCGAATAAAGTATTCCACGCCGATTAGAGAAATTTTTCCGGTCTGAACCATTTTTCCTGAGGCTTCCAAGGCCAAAGCTTGCTCGTAGGAAAAGGAAAGTAATTCCGGAAAGCGGTAAAAACGGATAAATATTCCCAGGACGATTATGGAAATTAATAGAATATTATTTCTCATGGAGCAAAGATCTTATCTTTAGAGTTGACGCCGCGAAGACAAAGAGATTGGAAAACAATAAAGATATGGCGGGAGCGTGATAGCCAATTCGAGGGATTAGAAGTAAGTCGAGAGTGACGATAATAATCGTTTGGGTGGCCATCATCTTTGTGTAATAAGATAGTTTATTGAAGCCATAAACCAGAATTGAGTTGAAGATAATGGTAAACAGGAACGGTATCATCGCGAAGATCAGGTACCGAAACACCGAAATTGATTCGAGATATTTTTGACCGTAAACCAAAGTAATGATGGGAGCGGCTAGAAAAGAGATCAGGATCATGGAGACAGCAACTCCGGTGACCAACAGCAGTAATTTTTTACCATAGGCGAGAATTTTGGAATTTGAGTCGAAGGAAGAAAATCGGGGATTAATGACCGAGCCCAGACCGGCGGCCAACATAGCAAACAGGAGGGTGACCCGGCTGGCGGCGGAAAAGATACCGGCCGAATAACTTCCGACGAGAAGATTTAGCAGAACGATGTCGATGCGGGAAATCATAACCGTAAAAAGACGGGAAACCGCAATCCACTTGGCAAAATGGAAAATATTCCAAAAAGGCTTTTTAAAGAAATCGAACTCGATGCCATAAAGCTCTTTGCCAAAGGTAATGAGTAAGGCTATAAAGGTGGAAATGATATTGGCTATCAACGCGGTACCGATGGAGAGGTTTCCCGTTTTAAAGATAAAAAACACGATGACGATCTTGACACCGGAGTCCAGTATCTGACTGGCCGTGTATGACCAGAACTTCCGCCCGGCCGTAAAAACACCTTGGGTGTAGATGATCAGCAGGTAGTTAAAGGAGATCACTCCGGCCAGCAGAAGATCCGTACTCAGTGACCCCGGAACGAGTGTTTGATGAAAAATAGAAAAGATTCCAAATAGCAGAAGGATAAAGACACCGATGACAAATTCCATCCAGAAACTGGTAGAAAGATATTGATATCTCTCGGAAACCTTTTTGGGTAAAAAGTTTATCAGGGAGCTTGAGATACCCATATCCCCCAGACTGTAAACAATGGCTGCGAGTGCGGTGAGGGCGGAGTAAACTCCGAAGTTGACCGGCCCCAAACTGCGCGCCAGAAGAATGGTAAAAACAAATCCGATAGTCGCGGAGACACCAAGGCCCAGGGCCACGACAAAAGAGTCTTTGATTGTCTGGGTTCTTAAGATGCCGATTATTCTCTTCACTTCTATATCTTACAATCTCGGGATGCCATATACTAATGATTATGGATAGTTATGAGCAATTTGAGGCCGCCCGAGTTTTGTTAGGAGACACAGATACAAATGAAAGATTTTTTGATTTTGTTAATTGGGAAAAAAGGAATAAAGCCCTAATTGAAGAAAAATTTCCGGATATAAAAATTATGGGGATCGGTACGGAATCACTGGTAATTGAAAGTCCGGTAAATGAAGAGCAGGTTTGGTCGTTAGGATATGACAGAAGGAAAAAATATGGAGTGTTACCTTTTGCCGAAAATTACAATATTCATAGAATCCTCCAAGTTCTTTACCCGGACGATTTTGCAAAAGTCTTCCAAATAACCGGTGTTGGGTTAAAGAGCTCTACAAAAGAGAAAGTTGAGGGCGGTGAATTGACTGAATCCGAGATCGTAACCGCCATAAATAGATCTAATATAATTGAAGAGGAGTTATATAAAGCAGGTGTTGACATCACCATTGATTCAGCCGCATCAAACTACCGTAAGGCTAAAGAAAGAGTTGTTAACATTGATTATGTAGACGGATATGCCGGTTCTATTAAAAATGTAGATTTGGAAAAGGTTCTCCAAATTTTTGAAAGAAATACAAAGGAACTTGATACTAAAACAAAAGATAGACAGCGCAGAATCCTATTATCATGCATATCCCGATTACACGAACTTTGGACCACAAACATATTATTTCAGGAAATGGTTGAGGGTGGAAAATATACAATTGATGAAAATAGAATCGCGGAACAACTTCGGGGGAAAGGAGATGAAAGGTCTGTTTTTAGAATTAAAGTATTACTAGAGAAAGCAACTGACGCGGTTTTGACCAAAGGGTACAAATACGACAAAAGATGGCTGGATTTATAGATTTTTTATTTGCCCATTCTGTTTTTTCCAATAACGTCTCTGAAATTCCAATACTCTTTTAACAGTGGTTTCCAGATCCACTTCCGGTTTCCAGCCGGTGGCCGTCATAATCTTCTTGGGGCTATAAAACCTATCCGAATAGCCTGCCCCTCGGGACCTGTCTATCTTATGGATAAGTTGAGCGTGTGAATTTCTAATCAAAATATCTAAAACGTCGGTGAGCGGCACGCTTTTTTCGGCACAAACAATATACTCACCTGGAGCTGGCATCTTTTGAACCAGTTCCAAATACGCCCGGATGGCATCGTTTACGTCCAGAATCGGTCTTTTGTTATCCAGGACTCCGGTAATCAAATCACCGCGATCTTTTCCGCCGGCTTCGATGGTCGCGACCTGTGAAGCGAGGTCGGGAATTAGGAAACCGGTCCTTTGACTAATTTCTCCGCTGAGACTGACTCCCGAGACCTGCCCTTGAAGTACTACATAACCCCTAATCTTCTCTTGATGGCATCTTTCCAGGAATCTGGCAGCCATTTCCTGTTTCTGTCTTCCGTAGGGGTTCACCGGATTCCTGGTAGATTGCTCGGTAAATATCTCACCCGGTGTGGATGGATCACCAAACTGTTCTACCGTTCCTGCCACCAGGATAACTGGGCTGTAACCGGCTACACTACGACGAGCATTTACGATCGCATCGAGGAGGTTTATAACCGCGTCCACGTTTATTCTTTTACCCATCTCTTCGTCACTTGCGACTTCTCTTAGCATGGCAATTCCGGCAAAATGGAGAATCGTTTCCGGAAGTAGGTCCAAAATAAATTTACATGTTTCTCCGTGATGAGTGATATCAAGTTGACGAAGGTGAAGCTTTTTGGCTAATACGCTCTCGACATTCCGATCGGTACCGACAACCTTTTTCCCGGAAGCCAATAAATGTTCCATGGCTGTGCCTCCTAAAAATCCGCCCGCGCCGGTAACCATTACCCCGCCATACTCAAAATTCTTTTCAGACATTTAATTATTTTATATTGTGTGACTTCAGCCATTCGATGTCCGCGTCGACCATTATCCCCATCAATTCTTTCATGAAGACTTTGGGCTCCCAACCAAGTTCTTTTTTGGCCAGGGAGTAGTTCCCTCTCATGTCTGTAATTTCGGTGGGTCGAAGAAGTTTTGAGTCGGAAACAACATGATCTTCCCAGTTCATGCCGACGTGATCGAAAGCGGCTTTACAGGCATCCTTAATGGAGTAGTTGGTGTCTGTGCCAATGATATAGTCCTTGGGTTTGTCTTGCTGGAGCATGAGCCACATGGCCTCGACATAGTCTTTGGAGTAGCCCCAATCACGCATAGCATTCAGATCTCCCAGATGAATTTTTCCTTCCGTGTCGACCAGCGGGTCACCAATTTCGTTGGTGGGAGGATTTTTAATACCAAGTTTGATACAAGCCACTCCCATACTGATCTTTCGTGTCACAAAGTGAAGAGACCGGCGGGGTGATTCGTGATTGAAAAGAATTCCGGCACAGACGAACATGCCATAAGACTTTCGGTAACAATCGACCATCATATGGGCATAGGCCTTAGCGATGCCATAGGGATTGTTGGCAAAGATAGGGGTGGATTCGTTGGCTCTTTCTACACCCTCAATACCGCCGAGAATTTCTCTGGAGGTGGCTTGGTAAACTTTGGCTTTGGGACAAAAATGTCTGACTGCCTCAAATACCCGGACGGGGCCAAGAGCGGTGACTTCTCCGGTATAGAAAGGGTGGCTCCACGCGTCTCCCGGTACGGACTGAGAGGCAATGTTGTAGACTTCGTCCGGCTGATATTTGATCATGACCCGATTCAGAGATTCCTGATCGACCAAGTCGGCGGCTTCCAGAATTATTTTTCCCTTCAAATGCTCAATATTTTCGTGAACCAAAGAAGTCGTCCGGCGGATGGTGCCGACGACCCGGTAGCCTTTATCCAGTAGTAGTTCCGCAAGATACGATCCGTCTTGAGAAGAAACACCAACAATTACCGCTGTTTTTTGTTCTGCCATGTCTAGATTTTACACGAAGACCAAAGACCTGCTTTTGCATTTCTTGCCGATCTTTCACTTTCCAAAAACAAATCTTTGTATTTGACATCCGGAGGGAACGTCGATATTCTGGCGTAGCCCTCGAGAACCAGTAGATTATTGATCATTTTGTCACCAACGTAAACATAACGTAACAACCTACCGTACTTATCCGTTTCAGAAACATCTTTTTCCAGAACCACTTCTTTGCCGGTCAACAGTTCTTCTGTTTTCTTTTTAGCTTCGGAGGCAAAACAGTCGATCGTTTTGTTCTTATTCTTCATCTCGGGAGTATCAACACCGATAAGGCGAACTTTGATTCCACCCTCGATTTCAAAAGTATCTCCGTCAATAATCCGGGTGACTTTTTCGGCAGACCGAGGTAAGATATTTTCAATAGTTGGTGCCAGGGTTTTTTCGTTGTGCTGGAAATAGAAATAGGCCAGGAAGATATACGAATAGGCAAAGAAGAAGACGGCTGCTATGGAGAAGTAGTGTAGTTTTGGCTTCATTAATATTTAATTAGCTCGTAATTGTTGTAAGTCCTCAGATACAGTTTGAGCGGATCTATCGTTTGCGGATCATAGCGGGTAAAATCCTCAAATGAATTTTGAAGGTCGTAAAGAACAAATCGGCCGGCAGAATAAATAAAATTATCGGGGCAACGGGGAGGTGTCTTCTCGTCTGTGTCACCGTTATCACACAAACCGAGTCGATAGCCATCCGGAGCCGTCAGACCGGCTCTGGTAAGTAAGTATTGTAAAGAATAGGCATTCTCGTACGAGTTCGCAAAAACGTATAAGGTGACCGGCGGATTAAGTTCTTTTTTGACAAAAGTTAAGAGTCTAATGGTTTCTCCGGAATTGGATTTGTTTCCGATAAGCGGCAAATATGAGAAAAGCCCAAACAATAGAATAAGGATCACGGCTACAAACGTCAGAAGCCGATTTTTCTTTTCCACCAGTAGGGCAACAGTTAAAGAAAAAATATAAATGATGAAGAATTGGGTGAAAATTAAATATTCCGGAGATCTGGGTCCGCGATAATTACGGATGGAAAAAATTTCGAGGAGAAAAATTGCCAAGGCGAATAAAGAAATTTTGTCGATGTTCTTCTTATACAAGTGATAAACAATAACGAGAAAAGCGATAACCACTACGAAAATTCCTGTCTTTGGAATACTCCACAGAACCCCTCCGAAACGCTCCGGCCAGAAGACGGTGATGTCGGTAAGCCAGCGAACCGGAGTGTAGAAACGGTACTGGCCAAAGGTGGCGTAATCAATGATGCTTTTAGTCCAGGCCAGATTATGTTGGATCTCAAAAACGATCATCGGCAACATACCAAGAACGAATCCGGATAGAGCAAGCAAGACTGATTTTATTTTCGAAAGATATTTCTTTTTTTTGTTAAGGAAAAAGGGGCTAATAAGAAGAAAGAGTAACGGGACCGACTGAAGATGAGACTGGAAAGCCATCGAGATGGCGAAGCCCGCCAGTAGAAGATATGGATATTTCTGTGTTTTCAGGTACGACGAGACTCCAAAAAAACTAAGAAAAACGGCAAAAGAAACTAGGGATGTGTTCAGTAAATTGGTACTATTAACAATCTCACCAAAAGAAGCTGCGGTGACAAAGGCCAGTATGATACCAAATCTCGAGTTGCGGGTGAAGGTGCCGATTTTGAAAGCGAGAAAAACTGATAGTACAGAAAGGATGGTAAAACCAATCCATGGAGAATAAATGGAGGGAAGAAGTTGGGTGAATAGAATAATTACATAATAGTAAAGCGGGCCAAAATTGAATCCCCAGCTGGAAGATGGCGGCCCCAATAAAGGTAATGTATGGAGCCTGATCGCCTCCAGCCCGATGAGGGCATCTCTTCCCTGGTCTACGCTGAAGTTCAAACGATCAAAATAATGCCAAAACCTAAAAATAATCCCGATCATTAATATCAGAAATATCAAAACCGATCCTTTATTGGCCGAAATGAACCGACTGATTCTCTTGATCATTTATTCCTGCTCTGTGAAGCCATATTTCTTAAGGAGAGACTCTGTCTCTTTCCGGTGTTTATCGGTATAAATAAGACTGAAATATTTGGAATAAATCAGAAAATGATAGAAGGTATAAACAATCGAGACAATAAATCCATGAGTCCCTTCTTTATAAAATTTCCAGACAAAATACTTGTATAGGAATTCTTTCTTGGGAAGAAAGATCATTTTGAGAACAAGGATGGGTTTTGAGATGGAGGGATCTTTCTCGAAGAGAATTTTGGCTTCGCGGGTAGAATAATGGTCGATTTTGCGGACAAAGTCAGAGATCGTAGGGTGAGATAGGTGAACCAAATGACCCCTAAGGGTTACGATCCCTTTCATTTTGTTCAAATACCAAGTCCTAAGCAAGGGTACCTTTAAGACCAATCTGCTCAACCGGTTTGGACTTTGCAAACTATTTGATTGGATTCCAAACCCTTCTGCGGTCCGGGCAGTTTGATATGAGAAAGAACCCTTTCGAAATAGCCGGACAAAGGGTTTATTTTTTTGATCACTTTTATCAAAAATCTTTCCGAATTCGTAGTTTAGGAAACCTGTTTGGTAAATATCGGCTTTTTTGGGATATGTTCCGGAGACTATTGATATTATTTCTTTTTGAAGAGTCTCATCCATACGTTCATCGGCATCCAGTATTAAAACCCAGTCATTTTTTGCTTCATTTGCGCCCCAATTTTTGTTATTAAAAACAATGCCTTTTGATTCCCCTTTATCCAGAAGCACTTTACATCCATGCTTCTCGGCTATGTCCGCGCTATTATCCACAGTACGCGAGTCGACGACGATAATTATTTCATCGGTAAAGTTCTCGATATGAGCGAGAAAGGATGGCAGGAGCTTCTCTTCGTTTAAGATAGCGGTGACGACAGAAAGGGGTGGGTTGGATGTATTAGACATGTGGTTATTTCGCAAACAGATAATTAAACTGAACAGTGTTTGACGGAGCCCTGTCTAATGGTACTACCTTAATCGGACCAGACTTCGTAAGATCCGGGCTCGTTCTAAAGATTATTTTATCATCGGACCAATAGATCATATATTCTCCCTGCTCGATATCCCCAATATATAGTTTACCTACAAACGGAATATTGCGGAAGTTCTTACCGTAAATAACTACATCGGTCCAGGCTTCGCTCGTTACGTCGGGAGAAACGGTAAGAATCTTGGGGAGCGTTTCGAATTCGATGGACTTGGAAACGATTTTCCCCGAAAGCAGATTGAAGGCCAAAATGGTCAGCATGAAGGCATAAATGGTTTTCTGGGTGACCTTTTTGAATACCCCAAAAGAGAAAAGGAGAAAAATAAGTTCGGGGATTAGCAAAGTGAGTAAATATTTCTGTGTGTAAGTATCCGGATAAAAAACCATAAACTTGGGCAGAACCCGATAGATATCCAATACAGGTAATAGAACAAATAAGTAAATAACCAAAATGGTTAACAAAACTACCAAGAGGGACACAATAAAAAATGAAAATATCTCCTTAACCAATCGAAGAATGGTCCTGAGCCAAAAGATAAGATCCTTTTCTTGTTTCGGATGATTACGAATAATGGCCTCTAAGGAAAGCTTGTTTAAAGTGTTTAGATAAAAATTACTGAATTTTTTAGCATACACAGGAAGATCCCTAACCCAGTAGTTCTGAGCGACTTGGAACCGGTGGAAATTACTGAAGAAAGATTCCAGGCTGAAGGTAGCCGCGGGCCGGTATTTGGCCTCGTAAACTTGCTGTACTACGGTGATGCAGAGAAAGAGATAGGCCCAAACGGCCGTTTTTTCGGCATGGGCTTGGTAACCAAAAATAAGCATTACAGGGGTTAAAACAAGGAAACCAAGAGCAAAGACGGCGGCAACTCTGGACTCGAAGCGAAATCGCCGAACCACGAGAGCCCAAAAGAAAAGGAGGGAAAGAAAAAGAAAGTCGTAGCTTTTGGTCAGCCAAAAGACATCGTAAAGGGAAAAGGACAAGGCAATAAGAGTCAGATATTGATAGCTCAAGCCCTTTGTAAGCAAGAAGACAAAATAGAGAAGAAGGGGAAGAAAGAAAAAGAAAGTATTTAGAAGGATTTCCGGGTCACCGAAGAGATTGAAGAGTTTGTTGGTGATGAAGTAAATAAGTAACCTTCTATCGGAGAGTAGTTCGGCTTTGGGGAAAGAGGATTTGGCTGTAAATACCGGTGGTGTTTGATAATCCAGAAAAATGCCACTGCCGGTAGCCCCTCTAAGCGACTCCAACTGAAACTCGTAGTTCTTGCTGTCCGAGTTACTAATAACAGGAAAACCAAAGGGAAAGTGTTTATTGGGAAGAAATTGATCAGTCTCGTATTTGGCTTCGTAATACCACCGATCTTGACCTTGTTCTTTGAGGCGGAACACCAAAGTGTCTTTGCTATCCCGATTCTGATTATTGAAACGAAGGGAGATAATGCCTAAATTGGTGTATTTTGAGCGGAAAGTGCCCCAGACTTTATCCCCCTTTAGTAGTTCGCCGGACCTGCTAGCGACCATTTCATCCAGTGTACGCACATCCAGATTGGTGGCTCCGTATTCACCGGCCTGGAGATAGTTTAGCAAGCTAAATGCACCGATAACAAAAAGAAACAGAGGAAATATATACCATGTCAGGATAAATCTAATCTTTTGTTTCACAAAGCTATTATATAGATATAAATATCTAGGAAAGAAAATGAAAGACACTATTGAGAGTTTTTGCCAGACCTCCACGGTGTTTTCGTATATAAACGTTCAGTCCCTGCCGGTAGTTTAGGTTTTTTTGCCTGGTGTCTTGGTCGGAACTGGCTCCTCCAAAGTGAGTTATCTTCATATTCGGATTGTACAAGACCTTTATTCCGGCCTTTTTTAGTCTATAAGAGAAATCGAGATCTTCAAAATACATAAAAAAGTTTTTTTCATCCAGGAGACCCACCCGTTGAAGAACAGAGTCGTGGATCATCATGGCCGCACCGGTAAGCAATTCAACTTCCGTTGTCTTGCGGACTTCGGAACATTTCAGGAAACGTGGTCTGGCGAAAAGAAAGTTTATCGGGTTGCGAAAAAGTGAATCAAAATAACCTACATTGTTCTGGGTTTTTCCGTCAGGCTGTATGAGTTTTGGGGCGGAGACAAGATATTTACTCTTCTTGGTTTCGGATAATAGTGCCAAAACATCTTCCGTGTTCACCAAAGTATCGCTATTTAGAAGAAACAACCACTCTCCGGAGGCCCTTGAGAGACCATAGTTATTTCCGCCGGAAAATCCAAGATTTTTCCCGGTGAAATAATAGTGAACGTCGTTCCTTTTTGGCAATCTTTTGCTTAGAGTCTCAATCGGACTATTGTCCACCAGGATTATTTCTACACCCGCGTGTGTCTTAAGTTGCCGCAAAAGGTTAAGGATCAGATCGTCGGTACAGTAATTGATGATGATGATACTTAAATCAAGTTCTTTTACTTTTCGATCTGCCATACAAGTTCATTGATAATAATAACGAGCTTTTCCGTTTCACGGTTTAATTATTCCACATTATTTATATCCCCCAGGAGTAAATGCTGATACCCCAATGATCGTCTTCGTTATACGGCAGATCCTGAACCATGAATTCAAATTTTAAATTTTTTCGGATGTGATCTTTCAAGTCCTCCGGGGTTTGGCTCTGCCAGTCTTCGACGATTACAATCCCTGAGGGAAATGATCTTCTCTCAACTTCAAATTCCGGGATAGTACCGATCATTTTTTCACCGAAAACCGAGCCGGTCTTTCCTGCACCGCCTTTGATTAGATAAATATATTTTTGCCCCGGAAGATACCAAGGCACCCTGTCATTCCAGGCATCCATGACGATAATATCTTGATTGTCTCCAATCAAGTCTTTGATCTTGTTAAAAGCGAACTTGTAATCCACGATGGGGTTTTCTCGAACATCTGCGTTGATTGAATAATAGTTTTTGGGCCAGGAGACAAATTTACCCGTAAGGCTTAAAAGTGCGAGGATTAAGGCCATAAGCATCCATCTTAGATATTCTTTTTTGGTAATTTTTTCGACAACCGATACAACCCCCTCGGCAAAGAGAAAGTACATGAGGGGAAAAGCCGGAAGAGAATAGCGGATGTAATTTGGGTTAATTTTGAAGATGGCGATGGCGAATATGAAGACTATTGATCCACCCAGTAGCACAGACAGCTCTCTATTTCGTCTGAATAGGGTAAAAAAACCAATAATTGATCCAATGAACAGCCAAAGATAGTTATGGGTGAGAAAAATGCGATAGTGGAGTGGGGAAAAATATATTTTGAAAATAATATCCAGGACAAAAGCCCAGCCCCCGGCCATGGAGCCATAAACAAACAATGCGCCGATAATACCAAAAACGGGAATCGTTAAAAGATAAATAAATTTTTGGTGTTTAATAATTTTGTAGACGATTACTAAACAGACGAGTGCAAGGTTCAATAGACCTGTGCCGTGAAAAAGACATGATGTCAGGGATAGAATAACCGAAATTGCAAGATTTTTATTAAATAATTTCCAGGGGGATTTTATATATTGATATAAAAAGTAAGAAATCAGTAGAGTGAAAAGTTCGAGCCAGATATAGGGCCTTAGTTGAGTGGACCAGGCTAACTGAATTTGTGAGAATCCAATTAAGAATGAGACCATCAGAGCTTTTCTGGAATTTAATATTTTTTTGCCAATTACAAATCCAGCAGTGACCAGTATGGCTCCGGCAAAGGCAGAGGGTAGTCTCCCGGTGAATTCAGAAATCGAAAATAACTTAAAAAACAAGGCGGTAAGGTAATACAGGGCTAGCTGATATACACCCATTGAACT
Source organism: uncultured Pseudomonadales bacterium (assembly GCA_964528565.1). Classification (GTDB taxonomy): domain Bacteria; phylum Patescibacteriota; class Microgenomatia; order UBA1400; family MFAQ01; genus UBA10133. The sequence goes on from CAZGSP010000039.1 coordinate 16,997, forward strand.
TCCATGTGCGGTTACGGGTTTGCCGAATTCCAATATCCCCCGAGACATCAGGGCGGTATGGCTTTCATCATTCCAAAAGGAGAGATTGTTTCTAAGAGAAACGATTCTGAAGATAAATGAGATCACCAGAACGAAGAGAAAAACCACACCCACCCAGGTAATATTTATCTTATTTTTCTTTGCCGTTTTCATATAACTTTCCAGTTTGTTGTTGTGAACTTCAAGATTTTATGGTGCCCGAAAAGATTCCCCCATACCGTAGCTTATATCCGAAATTCTTAAGGGGTTTAATCATAGCTAAAATTTCTTTATCGGAATAAAAACCAATGATTGGCGGGGTTAAATGATCGAACCAGTTGTGGGTAAGAAGCATAAAGTCCGGCTCCCTTTTTTGTGTCTTGTGGGTTGGATAACTATCCTCCATGTCTCGGATATAGCTAGAGTTTTTTAAAATATTGCGGGGAAGTTTGAAGAACAGGTAAGAAGGCAGAGCCAAAAGTTTACTGATTATCAGGACCACCGGCAAAGGGAGGTGGAGAGTAAAAATCCTCAGAAACATGATGAAATTAACAAGAAGGGACATTAAAAAAGAATTTGGTTTTGTATAGACTGTCCCTGCGTAAAATCCGCCTTTTTTTATTTTTCTATAGACGATTTCAACCGCCTTTTTTGGATATGGCAAATGCTGAATGACACCAATCAAATATGCAAAGTCCAAGGATTTATCTTTTAAGAATTCGGTGTAAAGATCCGCCTGAATGATGATGACGTTGTTTTGCTTTTGGCATCTTTTAGCAGCGATATCGACAGCAAATGAGAGATCACTCCCAATCATCAAACCACCCTTTCCAACCGCTTTCGATGCATTGAGAAGATCTCTTCCGTTTCCTACGGCAGGATCCCAGCCTGTCTTTCCTTGAAAAAATTCAGAATCTTTACCGACAATTTCGAGAAAATGATTTTCGGCAAAATCGGGTAACTTCTTCCAAATATGCCATTCATAGCCAAACTGTTGTTGAGTTTTTGATTTTTGCCGTTCAATCTTACTTTTCTCTTTTTTATCGGCAATTTTTTGAAAATAATTATTTAGGAGGTTGATATTGGAGACATAATCGTAATAAAAGGAATAGCAATTCTTGAGCAAATCCCCTCTTAGAAGTCTGGGGATTCCTTTGATGATCGGGAAACGGCTTTTACATCTAACGCACTCAATTAACCCGTAGTCATCCTTGTGTTTTGTTATCTTCAAGTCTCCGCCACAATTGATACAAATAATATGATTTTCTATAGCGGTGATGTTCATTTGTTTTGTTATTAGCGTGTTTGGCTACGCTTTGTACATAATAAATAGATGAGACTGGAAATAAAAACTGTTCCTGAGACTAGCTCCCCTAAATATAACAGCCGCTGCGGCCAAAACACAATAATAAGTGAAAAGTTTAGGGATCCATCCGGATTAGTTGTGCACAAAACGCCTTCCCCTAGACAAAGGTCCTTGGGATTTAGAAGCCAGCCGTTAGCGTAACCGTTCACCACAAAATGATTATCGTCTTCGAGATTCTTTTTGAACCAGGTGTCGTATAACCTACCAATTCCGTTTTTGGTGTTAGGGTACAGATACCAATTTTTGTTATAGGTCTCACTAAAGACCACCTGTACCGGACTACTCACTCTCACCAGAGAAATGGTATATTCTGTGGGACTAATTTTTGAGTAACTAATTTGTGAATTTGCCTGATACGGACTAGCGGAGATCTTATTAATAACAGTTGACTTTGTCTTGTTTTGTTGGGTAAAAATCACGGAAAATGTTTTATCTCCTTTGATTGAATCGAGGATGTCCGGAAACGCATTAATTTCACGGGTGGTAACGACAGCCTGCCCCGGTAGATAGATATGAGGGAAAAGGCCGGTCCGCGGTATTTCATATAAATTGAAATAGGTATTCGACTGATTCAGGGATACGACTCCCGCTTCAACCATGTGACGCATTTTACTTTTGGTCGAATTGTAAAAAACCTCTGCCACATCGTTATGATAAAGTAGATATTTGACATTCAATATTGACGCCAGCTTCACAATCCAATCTCCGGATGATGATGCCTCCGAGTTCCAATCCTCTCCATAACTCCATATCCCAAACGGAGACGGGTTATTCATTTGGACCACCGGCTTTTCAAACAGTTGAATGGTAGGGTCCGAACCAACCACTTTCCATTTTGGATAATTTACCCAGCCGACTGAGTTAATTACCGACCATGGCATACTCATAATTTTATAATCCTCTTTCTCCTCTTTTAGTTTATCCGCTAAGAAAAAATATTCCTGAGGAATTTTGATGACATAGGCGAACCTGCTATCGTGGTATGATTTGTGGTCTTCCAGCCCAACCTTGTAAAGGTAGACATTTCTCGATAAAACAACTAAGAAGGGGACGGTGGCGGTAAACAACACAAAATACAACCACCTTTTGGAAATTTTCTTAAAGGAAATCAAGATGGTTCCCAGATAGAAAAAAGGCAAATAAATTAAAGATTTGTCTATGCTCCGTATGGAATTTAGGATGACGTTGTTGAACAAAAAGAGGGTTTGTTCTTTGGAAACAATTCCCCGTCCTTTGTTGGCGAGTAAGATAACGAACAGGGCCATTGCCGTTAGGATAAGAATATTGGTTGAATCCTCTTCGTGTTTCTCTTTTTGATTCTTAACTACTTGGGAAAGAAAAAACAATACCGGAATAACCAGGACACCGGTTAGAACCCAGTTCGAGAAAAGGAGGGTTATGTTGAGCACACTATCAGAAAGAAACAGGGCATCTTTCAAGCTTAAGGATTGCCAATAGATCCAGCCGGCAAGGTCAAAGGACATGGTTCCGGCCTTGAACCCCTGAGACATTGAAAACAAGGTCGGTGTTTGAGGGATAATGCTAACAAAGGTAATCAGAAAAAGACTGAGGTAATAAACAAACATCTTGATCACAAAAATGAGATCCGTACTTATTTGAGAGACATAATGGTGCAAGATGATAAAGATGAATAACAGGATATTCAAGGAAACAAAGAAGGGTGCGTTTCCAAAGGCGGTGTTGGCAAAGAACATGACTATGACGAGCTTGGCCAGATCTCTTGAAAGCAAACGATTGGAAGAAAAATATTGCTTTGTAAACAGAAAAATCACCGGCACAAAAACGTAGATTGAGATATATGGGGCAGGGGTGAGGGCTCTAATAAAGGTGAATGCGTTTAGGGCGTAGAGGGTTGAAACCGTCACCGACCAAAGAGTGTTTTTCTTTTTAAGGAATTCTCTAGAGAAGACAAAAAAAGATATAAATCCACCCATAAATATAAAAATGGGGTTGAACAAAAAGCCATAGTTGTGTCCGGAGGCGGACTCAAAGAGTGAAAGAAGCCAATAATAAGGATAATAAGAAAAAAGAGTGCTCATGTTCCCTTCACCAAACGTTTGCCAGAGTTGACCAAGCTGATACAAAATGTAGGGGTAGTTGATTATTGTGCCAAAATCTCCGCCGGCAAAGACATAACCATGAGGGAGATTCTGTCTGGTGATAGCAATGAACAAAGAAAATATGGGAATTAAACTTAAAAATAAACTCATTATGAATTTTTGTAGTTTTCAACGACGAATGAAGACTCGAGTTTGGAAGTTCTGACAAATTTTTCCATGTCACGGATAAGCTTGAGAGTTACATCTTCCTCCTTGAATGAGTTTACAACAAGTTCACGGCCCTTTTGAGCGATGTTTCTGAGCTCGGTTTGGTGTGCCTGATAATATTTAATCTTCTGTGTGAGCCCAGCCAGAGTTCCATCGTAAGCAATATAATTGACTCCGTCCTGTAAACCCAGATCTTTGTACATATAGCTATCTAAACCGATATAAGCACAGCCGCAAGCCATACCTTCGATAAAATTGATGGAGGGGAGGCCAATATTCTCCTCCGGGCATACAAACATCTTGTATTGGTTGTACTTCTCTACGATATCAAAACTATGGTATTTTTTTAGGTCAGAATTAGTGAGGCTTGCCCAGATTTTTAAAATAGCCCAGCCTGAATAAAAGTATTTTTTTGGGCTGTGTTTTTCATTTGTTTGAGGAGAGATAAAACAATCGATGTATTTCTTAACAATATCCCTTTTTTCATAGATTTCTTTTCTCATGGTGTGAAGAGCGTTGGTATGAAAAAAGTTCATATAATCAGAGTGGGCACCGCTAACAGCTTCATAGGTATCCGAAAGCAGAAGAAGAGTGCCTACGGCGAAACACTTATTAGACCGTTTGGCAAATGGCACCCGAGACTGGTACCGGTCCTTGAGCACAAAGGGTAAAACATATACTTTTTTGATAAAACTAAAATATTTCCGAAAAAAAGAGTTTTTAGCGATGTTTGCCTCACCAAGAAGATGTCTGACACCCACGCTTTGAACGTTTTTGGCAACTTGGGCCGTTCTACCAAAATAATGAGTGGCGTGGAGTAGTTTCTTACCCTTAAACGTTTTTAGAAATGATTTTTTGATCACCTTATCGTTGAGAAAGGTATCTGTCAGTGAACAAAAACCAAAAACCAGGTCACGCTTCTTGTCTAAGTAATTCTTGTCAAAAATTATCTTTTCTTTGAATGGATTTAGGCCGTTGAGCCAACACCAGATATATATTTCCAAAAAAGAGATGATTTTCAGAAGAAAATAATTATCAGAAATGAACTTAATCAAGGAAGACCCGGAGGTTATGGAGGAGGCAGTTCCATCTACTACTAAAGCTGTCGGGCATGGCTTAGATTTGATAATATCCAGGAATAAATCGTTTTTTTTGTTGTGAGCCTTTCTAAGTACAAATGAAATGAAGGTTCTGCCAATGGAGGTGTGGGGATTATAAAAGCTTAATCTCATGTGTGTATGTTCTAAGGAGTGAAACATGTCTGGTTGTTTGGTGTTTGTTATTATTTTAACTTAATGTCATTCCCGTATTGCAATGAGACGTTAACTTAAACACATATTATAAGTGTTTGTGTATTATAATCGGGTATAATCCGAATTCATTTAATATAACCAAACTCATGAAAAAAAATACGAAGTCTATGCTACCAAAATATTTTGTTCTGGACGTTGACGGTGTTATGACTGATGGACAATTTCATTATACCGTTGATGGTAAGGTGTCGAAAGTTTTCGGTCCCGAAGATAACGACGCTCTGTGTCTTCTTCAAGATAAGCTGAAAATATATTTTGTGACCGGCGATAAAAGGGGGTTCGAAATTTCTAAAAGGAGAATTGTTGATGATATGCATTTTCCTCTTGAACTCGTCAGTACTTTCGAGAGAATTGAATGGATTAAGAGTAAGTTGGACTTGGAAAATGCCATTTATATGGGAGATGGTATTTTTGATTCGATCGTCTTTAATCAAATCGGTTATGGTATCGCTCCAGCCAATGCCTTTTTCAAAACCAAAGAGTATGCCGACTTTGTAACCAACTCCAGAGGTGGCGAGGGCGCTGTAGCAGAAGCTTGTCTTCATATAATGGAAAAGTTTTTCGAACCATTTGATCCATTGAAAATAAAGGTTAAAAAGGTTGGTGTTTGGGGACAATAGAATGATAAGCAAAGACACAATAATGTGCATCTCGATTGCCGAACGGCCGGGAAGTCTGGGGGCAACGATCTTCAACAACGCATTTAAGAGGCTGTCACTGGATTATATATATAAACCCTTGCTTGTAGAATCAAAGAACCTGGAGATTTCTATTTTAGCGATTAGAGCTTGGGGGATCAGGGGATGTGGTGTATCTATGCCACACAAAATTGAGGTCATGAAATACTTGGATAAGATTGATGGTACGGCCAAAAAGATCGGTGCGGTGAATACCATCGTAAATAGTGATGGAATATTGACTGGCTACAATACGGATTTTGAAGGTGCCAAAATAATTACCAAGAGAGATTTTGACGTAAAGGGAGCGGACGTTTTGATTGCTGGCGCCGGAGGTGCTGCCCGAGCAATCATTCAGGCTCTGATCGAGAACAAATCCTCAAAGATATATCTCACAAATAGAGATGAGCAAAAATCAAGGATGGTTGCAAAAGAGTTTAAGATCCGCTTCCTCCCCTGGAGAGATAAGGACCTAATGTCAGGTAAATTGCTAATTAACGCTACACCATTAGGAATGAGGTCTGAGGACAAGTGTATCTTTGCGGATGAGACAATTAGACAATTTGATGCGGTGATGGACGTGGTCGTAAGTCTGCATGATACCCTTCTGATTAAAAAGGCTAAGAAATTTGGCAAGGTTGCCCTGCCTGGAATACGCATGTCATCTCTCCAAGGGATGGTTCAATTTAAGTTGTATACTAGGAAAAATATTCCGATAAGAATAATTGAGGAAGGAATTCAACAATTTTTAAAAAAACACTAATATGGATTACAAAGTATGTATTCTCGCCGCTGGTGCAGGTACAAGAATGGGCAAATTGTCCGATGGTATCAATAAGGCCATCTTGCCGGTAAATGCAAAAGCCGTAATTTCTCACATTATCGAAAAGTTTCCCCCGAACGTCGAAATAGTCATCGCAGTCGGGCACAAAAAAGAAACGGTAATTGATTATGTGAAGCTGGCTTATCCGGAAAGAACTTTTGTCTTTGTCGACGTTGACAAGTATATTGGACCAGGAACGGGACCGGGTTACTCTCTTTTGCAATGCCGGAGTCAGTTGCAGTGCCCTTTTGTATTTTTTGCCGCCGACACAATTGTGCTGGAGGACGTACCCGACCCAGACCATAACTGGTTTGGAATTGCGCCCGTCAAAGAAACAGAACCATATTGTACTGTTCAAATAAAGAACAACCTGGTTTTTCAACTTGATGACAAAACAAAAAACGATAACAAATTTGCTTTTATTGGACTGGCCGGAGTGAGAGACTATGAAATATTCTTTACTTCACTGGAGAACAATAAGTCGGGTAACGGTGGCGAAATTCAAGTCTCAAATGGATTTAATGGTTTGATTGAGCAAGAACTTATCCCGATCGGATTTACCTGGTTCGACACAGGTACGGAAGAAAACTATATTGAAACAAATAAGAATTTCACAAAAAGCAATAAATTCGACTTCGGTAAGGACAACGAATTTATTTACTTTGTTAATGGTAAGGTGATTAAATTCTTTGCAGATGAGAAAATCGCCAAAAATAGATACGAGCGAGCGACTAAACATTTGTTGGGTCTGTGCCCAAGAATTGAAGGCTACCGTGGTAATTTTTATGCCTACAACAAGTTAGCTGGTCAAACTCTATATGATGTCTTAAATAACCATACCGTAAAGACTTTCCTAAACTGGGCCAGACTCAATTTGTGGAAAAATAGTGAAATATCTTCCGCTGAGAAAAAGATTTTTAAGAAGGCGTGTAAAGATTTTTACTATGAAAAAACATTAAAGCGGCTCAAAAAGTTTTATGAGAAGACCGGGATCGAGGATGGGGAGACTGTCATTAATGGTATTTCAGTCCCGTCGCTCAAAGATTTGATGGTTAAGATTGATTGGAAACATATTACCGACGGTGTTCCTTCTAACTTCCACGGCGACCTCCAATTTGACAATATTTTGGTTACCCGCGATCCTGTCAGTAATTTGGAAAAATTTGTTTTATTGGACTGGAGACAAGACTTCGGAGGGTTGACAAACATGGGTGATCTGTATTATGACCTAGCCAAACTTTATGGCGGAACAACACTCTCTTATCAACTAATCAAACAGGGAATGTTTAACTTTGACGCTAGCGGCTCCAGTGTATATTATAACTTTTATCTTAAAAATGATCTCCTAGAAGCCAAAGAAGAATTTGAATCGTTCATTATCAAGAACCATTTTGATCTAAATAAAATTAAGATTATTACGGCGTTAATATTTCTGAACATGTCTCCATTACACAACGACCCATTTGATTTGATGCTATATCACTTGGGCAAAAGCCAACTTTACAGATTACTTAACAATAAACAATAACATTATGGGAAGCCGGGTTAATGCCAAGATTGGAATTGGACCAATGAGTAGTGAGGTCATAGAAGCAGTTTACCGTTACTCTCACTTCTATCGGAAGCAATTGATGTTGATTGCATCGAAAAATCAGATTGATCACGCCGGCGGATATGTAAACGGTTGGACCACAAAGCAATATTGCCTTTTCCTAAAAGAAATGAAGAAAACTTATGGAAACAGCGATGTGATTATATGTCGCGATCATTGTGGTCCTGGTTTTAACGGGATAGATGACTTAAGAGATACTTACGAAACAATTAAAAATGATATTGACAATGGGTTTGACCTAATACATATCGATTTTTGTCATTTCAAAGGAAACAGAGAAGAAAAATTGAATGAGTCGAAAAAGGCAATCGAGTATGCATTAGGCTTAAACCCGAATATACTCTTGGAAGTGGGTACCGACGAAAATCTCGGGACTAATTATAGTTTACCAAACCTTTCAGAGATAGAAAGGGAAATAACGTTTATAAAAGGTTTTTGTAACCCTGAATTCTATGTGGTCCAAACCGGTAGCTTGGTAAAAGAAATTAATCAAGTAGGAAATTTTAATAAGGATTTCGTGTCAAAAATAGCGACAATTGCCAAAGAAAACGGAATCAAAATTAAAGAACACAATGATGACTATCTCGATAAAGAGACAATAAAAATAAAAAGAGAGTTGGTTGATGCAATGAATATTGCGCCACAATTTGGAGTTGTCCAGACTCAATTGGTCATTACCAAGTGTTTACAGTATGGTATAAATTTTGATCGATTTCTAAAGGATGTATATGATAGCGGAAAGTGGAAGAAGTGGTTAATGAACAACACCGCGGAGAACAAAATGCTTTGTTCTGTAATCGCCGGCCACTATGGATTTAATTACGAAAGCTACAAGGATATTATTCAACAATTAAGCACCCGTCTCGACATTAAGGAGTTCATTATTAATTCAATTTCCGATCTTATTGCTCACTATGATATATAACGCATCACCAAAAGTTGTTACTAAGCCTTGGGGAAAAGAACTGTGGCTTGAGTTAAATGACCGGTACTGTTACAAAAGAATTTATCTTAAGGCAGGTACCAGAACAAGTTATCAATATCATGAGTATAAGATAGAGACCAACTATATTATCGAAGGAGAGGCAGAGGTGTGGCTGGAAAACGAGAATGGCGGGATTGAGAAAATAATGATGAAGGCCAATGACATTTTTAACGTACGTCCACCCCAAAAACATAGGGTAATAGCCAAAACAGACGTGATACTTCAGGAGGTTTCGACACCCGAGGTTGACGACGTCATTAGAATTGAAGATGATTCAGCCAGAGGAAGTGGAAAAATAGAATCCGAACATAAAAGGGTATTGAGTGGAGATGTCCTTCCCAAAAAAAAATCTAACAAAGTATGAGGGCGGACCGGTATCAATTGATGAGCCAATAAACTACTTGGTAACTGTAATATAAAGGCTATTTAAACCTAGGGTTGAGAGTAGCTGATCCGGAAGAATTGCGGATAGTTTTTCCAGGTAATCAGAACACCATAAGTTCTTATATGGATAAAAGTAATTCAACAGATTGGGATTGATAATGGGTCTGAAAGACTCGGTGAAGCCCATCTCTCTACTTAAGTCATGGATTGATTTGTAAGAGTATCTGCCAACGTGATGGTAAACTGAGACCTGAGAGAAGAAATTATTTGCAGTTTTGTCCTTTTTAATCCTGATGGATGAAGGACAAATAATTAGATATCGACCGCCTTTTTTTAGCAAGGAATGGACTTCAGCTAAGTGCCTTTTAATATCTTTTGGATGAATATGCTCCACCACATGATGCGAGAAGGCACAATCAACTTTAAGATTTCTGACTTGTTCAAGGTCAAGCTCGTAGTTTTTATCGCGATTCAGCTGGACGGTGTTTGCGGGGAAGTTACCCTTTAGTTTTGGGATTGCAGAGAAGTATACCTTTTTGAATTTTAAAGCAAAAAGTTTTATCTCAGCCAGCGAAGGGCTGATTAAATAAACAGTGAGAGTGGAAGTATCCCCTGAAAAAAAAGTAGGTAGTTTACGGTTTGAGACAGTACTCTCGTTCCCCAAATCCAATTTGGCGACCTCTTGGTACCAACCAGAATAGTATTCTTCGGCAAGACGCATTCGAGATTTGTAGCTTTGCTGAAGGTTAATTTCCTTATAAAAATTCTTGGCCTCAGCCAACACCTTCTGTTTGTTCATAATCAACAGGCTATGCCGGAATTCTTTTTTTACTAACGGGCGTATAAAGAATAGACCTGGTCGTATTTTTTAGAAAGCTTCTAGTAAATAATTTCACGCCCGTATATATCAATTTCGCAGTATACCTAAAATCCTCGAAGCTATTAATTTTATTTAGTATTCTAATTGGATTTAGATATGACATTGCTCGATAAGCTATGAAACTCCGATAGGCATGTAAATGAAGTTTTTTAATTTCATCTTTGTCAAAATTCATAGTAGGTGCCGCCTCTTCGTTCAGCATTTTATACATTTCCTGATACTTCTTTTGATCAAATTTCATTGTTTTGAAGATATCATCAAAATTTAATAAACCTTCCTTTTTAAAATCTTCATAAACGGGAGATGTGGGTTGAGGGCTGAGGGTGAAAAAGGCGGCGAAGTCTGTTCCGGAATGTTTAGCAAAATTTATAGTATCGAGTATTTGCTCTTTTGTTTCATATGGGAATCCCAAAATGTGGGTACAGATAGTCCACATGCCGATTTTATTGGCATATTGTATTAACTCTTTTGCCTGCGCCAAGCTATGAGTTTTGTGAATATATTCTCTAATGTCTTTATTTCCGGATTCTATGCCAAAAGTGATACGGTAGCAGCCGGCTTTTTTCATCTTTTTGATCAACCGCTTATCAAGGGTCCAATGGGCGATTCCATTCGGAGTGGTCCACCTAATATCCAGTTTTCTTTTAATTATTTCATCACAGATTTCTCCCCATCTTTTCTTATTAACGGCAGCAGAATCGTCCAAAAAGCCGATTTCGTTTATGCCATAGGTGTTGTGGAGCAACTCTAGTTCGTCGACTGTTTTGACTGCGCTTTTACCTCTCCAAGTTCTACCCCATACTGCCCTTACGGTGCAGTAAACACAATCGCCGGGACAGCCGCGACTGGACATAATTCCCAAAACGGGTGTCCTCATGGTATAAATACTTCCCTTGGATAGACCGGCATACTTTTTGACATCGACCAAAGAATAATCTAAGGGCGGAAGTTTGTTCAGGTCCCAAATAAGCCGACGCTTTTCGTTTTCGATGATTTTTCTTCCTTTTTTGTAGACTAGCCCTTTTATATCTGAGACATCTAGATTTTTTTCTAATAGATGACGGCTTAATTCCAGTAAAGTTTCTTCTCCCTCTCCGACCACTACATAGTCAAACATGCCCATGCCAACAATCCATTTGGCGAAAGAGGATGCATGATTACCTCCGGTGACAATCTTTATTTTTGGATTTATCTTTTTGATGTAGGTCGCCAAGTTAACAATATCTTGGAAATGTCTGGAATACATACAAGACAAACCAATCAAGATTGGTTTCTTTTCGTTAATTATTTTTTTGATTTCAGCATTAGATTTACCACATCTTTTCCGTTTACCGTCTGTGATCCAATCATTGAAATCAAACATTCCTAATTCTTCGATGCTACATGAGACGCCATTGGCGTTGAGATAGGTTGCAAGATTTAGTAAATTTAGTGGAAGGCTGGCCAAAATCAACTCCTGAGAGTCTTCCTCCACTGTGTAGTATTGATTGAAAAGCAGAACATTTGACATGAGTTTGATTATTTATTTGGAAGGTTTTGACAATAAGAGATTGTAACCCCTGTTGGTGTATTTTTCATCCATGTTGAGATAGCCAGTAGTTGACGGCGAATATTCTTAGTAATTTGAATTGGTTGTCTTGAAGACCACCCATGTGGTCACCGTATAGCTTGTTAACGTATTTTTGATTGAATACATTATTTTTTTGATGAAGATAATAAGAAAAAGTTTCCTTTAGTTCTTTCTTTATCCATTTATCCAATGGTACCCCAAATCCCCTCTTGGGTCGGTAGATGAATTCCTTGGGATAGAATCTTTCAGCCAATTTCTTGGTTAGATATTTGGTGACACCATCTTTAATTTTCCAGTTTCCGCCTAAGGAGAATGCGTATTCGGCCAGGTCAGTGTCCAAAAACGGATTTCTCATCTCGACCGAAGCGGCCATACAAGCCCGGTCTCCTTTCACCAAATACCAGTCAGGTAACTGAATCCGGCAATCCAAGTAAAGGCTTTTGTTAACTATGTCATTCTGTTCAAACTCGGTCTCAGCCAAATAGGCCTCCGAAAAGACCTCTGCCACAGACAGTTTGTGATTAAACAATTGTTCGGCTTCTTCTCTCATAAAACTGCCGCTGCCGAAAATGAACTGCCTTTCGGGAAATTGGTATTGATAGCCAGATAATAGTTTGTTGATATTTGGGCTGATTGACATGCGACCCAGCAAATATGCAAGTGGTTTGAGATACTTAGTTCTTTCGATCAAGGACTGTGCCCTGTATTTTTCGTATCCTCCGAAGATCTCATCCCCACCGTCGCCGCTCAGGACCACCGTCATATCCTTCTTGGCCTGTTTAGCTACAAAGTACAGCGGTACGACGGCAGCATCCGCCAAAGGCTCATCTAGATAATCCATGATCTCTAAGAAAGTTGCCTGAACATCTTTTCCACTGAATTCACACAGATGATAATCTAAATCGTATTGGTCGACCACTTGCCTCACATGTTTTGATTCATCTGCCTCCGGGGTGTCTTTGTAGCTTACCGTGTAGGTACAGATATTTGAGGCATGTTTGGACATATAATGGGCAATCAGACTACTGTCGATGCCTCCACTTAAGAACAAACCCAACGGGACATCAGACATCAATCTCTTTTCCACAGCACTGTCCAGAAGCCGATCAATCTTGTTAACTATTTCAGTTTCACCCAGTTGGCCGACAGTTTTGATTTGACCAAGATCCCAATATCTTTTTTTGTTGGTTAGTTTCCAGTTTCTTATATCAAATTGTATGGTGGTAGCAGCCTCAAGTTTAAAAATGTTTTTATAGATAGTTTCCGGGGAAGGAATATATCCATAAAAAATAAATTTTTCGATGGCCTGATAGTTTATAGACACTTTCTTACTAATTTGAGGATTCGAGACGATTGCTTTCAACTCTGAGGCGAAGCAGAAGGTACTATCATCGAGATAATAATAGAGAGGTTTCTTGCCAAATCTGTCCCTGCCTAGAGTAATTAGGTCCTTCGTTTGATCGTACAATCCGAATGCAAACATACCGTCAATACGCTTGACGATTTCTTGCCCATATTCTTCGTAACCATGGATTATAGATTCGGTGTCAGAGACGCTATTCCACGTGTGTTTTCTTTTTAGCGACTTCTTTACATGTAAGAAATTGTAGATTTCGCCATTGAAAACTATGGCAATCGTTTTGTCTTCATTGAACATGGGTTGTCTGCCATTTTCAGATAGATCGACGATTGATAACCTGGTTTGCCCCAGAGCAATATTACGGGAAAAGTATTGACCTTTCTGGTCCGGACCACGTCTACCGAGAGACGAGAGCATTTTCTCAAAAACATGAGGATCTACTTTGTTCTTATTGTTAACTTGTCCAACAATTCCGCACATATTTTTGTTTATTCGTGAAACGACCAGTTTAATTTACCGGTTATTAAATACGTTATTCCATCGAGAAAACCAAGCCAGTAAAGTTTGATCAAACTGAAATTTAGTTTTTTAAGAACCAGAAGCGAGTAGACTACCGGCCAGAACCAAGAAAAAATGATTAGATAAACAGCCTTTTGCGTCAAACTTCCATACCTGGAAACTATCACGGTCCGATTCCTCATCAGACAGTAGGCCTTTTGTCTAAACATTCCACCCAGGCTCCTGGGTTTGAAATTATCCTCTTTACTGGTTTGATGATATGTTTTGGCGCTTTTGAGAATGACACAGCCAATACCGTGTTTCTTGGCATTGAGAGCGAAGTCCGGCTCAGTAAACGTTTGAACCAGTTGTTCATCAAAGTATCCGCATTTTTCGAATACGGATTTTTTAATTAAAAATACATTTGGCACTCCATCGGAGTTGCAGGTATGACTTCTGGTGTTGTCGACATGACCGGTTGTTTTGCCGGTATAGAAATTTATCTTTTGAAAATCCAGATACTTTTCGCCGTTTGAATAGTACATCGATGGTCCGATAATGCCGATCTTAGGATGTTCGTTGGCAAATCCAACTAAATTCTTTATCATTTCTCTATCCACAATATTATCGTCATCAACAAAGAGAATCAGCTCACCTTTGGCTTTCTTAGCGCCTTCATTGCGACTTTTGACCATCATATACTGTTCACGATTGTGGACGATGGTGCCGGGAATGGAAAATTGTTTTAATGTAGCACCAGAAATGCTCCTGGTTTTGTCCGAAGAAAAATCGTCGACTATGATCAGTTCAGTTTGAGTGGGTAGTGAGGACAGGGATAATGATTTTACACACCGTATTAGATCTTCATAGCGATTCCTGGTAGTGATGACAATGCTGAGTGTCATTTGGTAGCAATTACCTTGACCATCGGCCAGAACAAACGGCTGTTTTCTGCCAGCCAGATAAAGATTGGCCTTATTTGTTTTGGTAAAAATGAGAACTGAAGGGCAATTTTGAACCTGTCGACTGTCACTTTTTTGAATCCAACGGCTCTATGAACCTTAACCAAGGTAGACGCCAAAAAAGACATCTCGTATCCAAATATCATATGAGTGCCCTTGAGTACTTTGATATGAATAAACTCGGCTAGTTGCTTTAGAACCGGAACATTGGGTATATTGCCCCACAGTTGTCGATAGGTCAATGACGCCAAGTTCAGGTACGGGACGGTGTTAATGGCAAGACCACGAGGTTTTAAGACCCGATACATTTCTTGAACCGATCCCTTGGTGTCTTTGAAATGCTCGATCACTCCACCTCCGTAAATTACGTCTATCGAATTATTTTTGATGGGTAAATGCAGGATGTTTCCCTGAATTAGAATAAAATTTTTGATTTTCCGGTCGGAAAGCATTTTTTCGGCAATCTGAAGCGCAGAGAGACTGAGATCGATGCCAACAATTTGTTTATAGAGTGGAGCAAGTTCCTGGCCAAGAAAAAAATTTCCGCAGCCTATTTCAAGATAAATGTGGTTTTTTTGGTTATGCAGGTCGAGCGGGAACACATTAAGGACATCCTTTAAATAGTGTCTTTGGTAATAACGGTGTTCGGCCTTGTATTTTTTTTCTGTGTTTTGTCCCTTATAAAAGTCGTCCCACTTTTCTGAAGATAGAATTAAATCTTGACTTAATGTATCGGCGAAGGAGTAAATGTTTCCTATTTTTTTACCCAAAACTGACCCACATTTGTCACAAACAATGTGCAATTTGTTATTGATATTGACATATCCATGACACAATGGGCAACTTAAAATCTCCTTAATAGGTGCGGACATCTTTAAAAATCGAGTTTAAGCCGTTGTTAATAACTAATTTGTATTCCTGTGAAACTAAGAGCTTTTTAATTTCTGAATTTTCATTTGTATTGTTTTGTGTTACATTTTCGACACAAATTACTTCCGGCCTGTATTTTTCCCAGTCGTTGCTCTTCAGTATGATCACATCATAACCCTCGGTATCTATCGTCAGAAAATCAATGTTTCTGACGTTGAACTTTTTAAGTAAATTTTTCAGAGGCAATGTGTCGATTTTCTTGATGGATTCAATATCAAAACCCTGTTTAACATAGTTGTCAGCTTCCTTTTTCGAAAAAGTCGAGAGAGTGTCGGTGTGGAAATTATAAAAAGATAGTTTTTCTTTGGTGTCGCTAATGCCTACGTTAATGTTCGTATCTTCAGGCCTTATCCTTTTTAATCTTTCAAACTTCTTGGTATTTGGCTCAACATTAATTCCCCTCCACCCTTTGAGATAAAATCTGTAAGTGTTATTAAATCTAACAGGGTCGTTAGCCCCAATGTCAACGAAGAAGCCTTTGGTTTTATATCCGTGCAGTTTATCGACAATTAGATCTTCTTGCTGTTGACTGTATGAACCGAGTACGAATCTGTAAAAGACGATATATTTTATTTCGCTAATCAGGTACCGGAAGCTCTTTAGCAGACCATAATTAATAATCTTTTTAATTGTGTTTTTCATTTAGCGCTTGTGGGAATATCTGTCTCCAGGAGAGTGATTTGGCGTATGTAATTGTGTTTTGGCTTAAACTTTTTAACTTTGTTTTATCTATTAGAATATCAACAATATCTTTACTCAAGTCGTTTCTTATTATAGCTCCACAACTGTTGTTTTCTATCTCTTTTGCATTATACGGAACGTCCGATACAAGTACGGGTAAACCACAGGCCATATAGAGCTTTAACTTGGCCGGATCGGCAAAATATGTAAAGGAGAGGTGTCCTTTGTCGTCGTACTTTTCGTAGGGTGCGATGGCTAGAGAGTACTGCGGGAGTTGAGCCTCAATATCTTTGTGATCTTTAATATACCCTTTGAACTCTACAAATTTGGATACATTTAGATTAACGGAGAGATCCTTTAGGGTATCCAGGTAGTCTCCCCCGCCAAAGACAACAAACTTGAAGTTGGGTATTTTTTTGATTATTGTTGGGATCACTTCTATGACGTCTTGAATTCCTTGCTTCTTGGTGATGTGGCCCATGAAAACGAGTGAATTAGGAATTTTAGTAACATTCTGATTGATGCGTTCGGTCCAAACACCGACCGGTACAACTTTCTGATGCCCACCCGTGAAACCAAAGTATTTCCTCCTCCCCCATTCCATACGAGGTGAGAGATTCCAGGTTTCATCGGCGTGTCTGACACAGAACTGATCTATTTGATGGTAGATGTAGTTTAGGGCTTTGTTCTCGAAACGGTAGGGGTTGTAGTCAATGACATAATAAATAACCTTCTTTACATGTCCCCGCTTTTTAAGAAATATGCCGGATAAAGCATTGAGATTGTCGCTACCCACGAACAAATCCCATTTTCTCCCCGTCTGTCCTACCCACTTTATGGTTAGCCAAATATCTTTTAAGTAGGAAAAAATTGCCGGTGTCTTCTTGATAGGTGCATAGTTTTCTTCCGTAAGCTTACCATTCCGGTATCTTTCACAGCCTGACCCCTTGAGTTTCATGTCAAAAAATAGTGGGTGGCCGATAAACAAAAGATTCTCTATAGTCTCTCCGTTAAGGTAGTCCTTCAGATCCTGGGCCGGACCTGTTGTATAGACGTGTGTGGCTATAACTACGGAAGCTAAGGTAAGTTTTCTGTTCACGGTTGTTGGATCTTAGTTCTTGAAGTTGTTTAGGAACCAATCGTATTCTATACCGATTCCCTTTTCCTGTTCCATTTGAGGTTTCCAACCAAGCGAGAGAAGTTTAGAAACATCTAACAATTTTTTGGGGGTGCCGTCCGGTTTGGTTGAATCCCAAACTATTTTTCCTTTGAAACCGACGATTTTTTTGATAATTTGGGCAAGCTCTTTAATTTTGAGATCCACTCCGGTGCCAATGTTAATGATTTCTGAGCTATCATAATGCTCCATAAGATAGACACAAGCGTCGGCCATATCATCGACGTAAAGAAATTCTCGATAGACGTTTCCCGTTCCCCACAAGACGACCTCTTTTTTATGCCCAATTTTGGCATCATGGAATTTACGAATTAAGGCAGGAAGGACGTGAGAGCTATCTAAATCAAAGTTGTCATGTGGTCCGTAAAGATTCGTAGGCATGACAGAAATGAAATTAGTTCCATATTGCTCGTTGTAGCTTTGGCACATCTTGATACCTGCAATTTTGGCAATGGCATAAGCGTCGTTTGTCTCCTCTAGAGGGCCGGTCAATAAATATTCCTCTTTGATCGGCTGTGGAGCTAATTTTGGATAGATACAGGAACTTCCCAAGAACATCAGTTTTTTCACTTTATATTCCCAAGCGGAATGGATTACATTATTCTGAATTTGAAGATTGTTATATATAAAATCTGCTTTTTTGGTTTTGTTTGCCATAATCCCCCCCACCAAAGCGGCTGCCAGAAATACATACTCAGGTTTTTCCTTTTTGAAGAACAACTCCACCTGTTCCGGCTTTTCTAAATCCAGTTCCGATCTTGTTTTGGTAATAATATTTGTATAACCCCGTCGCTTAAGGGATCGGACGATTGCCGTTCCCACCAATCCACTCTGGCCGCCGGCTACATAGATTTTTGCATTCTTGTTCATTATTGTTTCCAATTATTACGATTTGATTCAGCCGGAATAATTTTACCTCTTACCCACCCATAAATATATATAAATAGGGTAGCGTAACAGGCAATGGGGTGGAAGAACCACGCCAGGTCGGGTTTTCTAATGTACCCGATGACCATCTGGTAAAGTATGGGAAAAATCAGAATGCAAGAAAAGACGAACTTAAGAATACCTGTCATAAACGAACCTTCCCAATCGACATCCCTATTCTTCTTGGCTTTGTGAAAGGACATATCGTTGATCCTTCGGAGTTGTTTACGGAAAAACTTGGCGACGTCGTTTTCGACGAAGGTGTGAATGATGCCGGCCTCTACTTTGGCAATTTTGACGGCACCTTCCGAGCGGATGAGTTTTAGAAGAATATCGATGTCAAATAAATAATCTGAGTGCTTGGTGGCTTTTTGGAGATATTCTTTTCGAAAAATAGTGCCATTTGCACCGATAGTTGGTATTGGCTCGTGATCGAGGGTTACTTCCAGATAGCCACTTTTCTGTGCCTCAGGAAATTTAAGATCAGTCCAACGATTGGTAATATACGAAAAACGATCGTAGTTCCCAATGAAGAGACAAATTGGGTCGTTCATGCCCAATAAGGCAAAATAGCGTGTAAGGAGTGGATCTTGCCGGCGGTAGGTATAGCGAATTGGTTCGGAGACAATAATGCTCTGGTCGGTAAAAGGTTGCACCATATCGGAGAGCCAATGATTGTTGGGGAGAATATTGTCGGAATCGATAAGTGCTATCAGGTCGCCTTTGGCGGCTTTGACGGCCACAGCTTTTCCCGATTCGCCGGTTCTAAGTTTGTTTGGGATAACGGTCGCACGGTACTTTTTGGCTAAACTAACAGTATTGTCTGTCGACCCTCCGTCCCCTATCAGAATTTCTATTTTCGTTTTCGGATATTTTTGAATGGATATAGACCTCAGACACTTTTCCAGGACCATTCCGGAGTTGAGAGTAGGGATGACAATTGATATTGATGGCTGGTTCATGTTTAACTACTCAGGACATCTCCGTGTTGGCCAAGCTGTTTGGGTGAAAAGTCCATCATGTGACCGAGAAAGCGCCAGCCGGCCATGAAAAGGAATTTTATATCATCTAGATTTCTGATCTCGGTGATTTTTCTCATCATAAATTTTGGACTGAGAAAAGATTTATAGAGGTCTTGGGTTAGTTCCAACACCTGTTTCTCGGTAAGTGAAGATTTCATCACTGGCTTGCGCATGTCGTAGTCGTCGTAGTCTTCGGACAGAAGCCAGCCTTCTTTCTTGCATTCTTTCCATAGTGGAGTACCGGGATAAGGAATTACTACAGTGGCTTGAAGTGTATCCACATAACCTTTTTCAAAACATTTCTTGGCCAGGTCAACAGTATTCCTGGCGTCCTCATATGTTTCCCAAGGGTACCCCATCATTATAGTAAGGTGAGGGTCTAGTCCACCCTTCTTGGCCATACGCACTCCCTCCTCTATTTGTTCGACCTTCAATCCCTTATCCAAATGATCAAGGGTGTATTGGTTGGCGGATTCCATACCGTAAAGAATGAAACGGAAATTGGCCTTGCCCATAAGATCGTAATGCTCTTGCTTTAGGGCATTGAGACGCATATTGCAGCCGTAGACCACTTTCTTACTGTAGCCGGATTCAATCATCATGTTGCAAAAATCCATTAGAGGTTTGCCGATCATAAAAGTGCCGGCGTCATCAAAGATTTCTTTGACGTGATACTTGTCCACCACATATTTGACTTCATCAAATAATCTTTGTGGGGTAAACCTGCGGTATGAACCAACCGGGTTGATGGTGTGATCCCAAACACAGAAAGTGCAACGATTCCACCAACAGTCGCGACCGGAGTACATATAGGTAGCGGGGGTGTACTTGTAATTGCCGTTGTAAACAGAATAGAGTTCCCACTTGGTCAGGTTGCGGTCGACGAACGGAAGTTCGTTTAGATCGTGAGCGATGCTGGGTTTGCCGGAATTAGCATAGGCGGCTTTGCCTTTTCTCTTAATGGTTTCTGCCGGTTTTTGTTTGATCTTCTTGTCCCCCACTCTCCACCAGATACCGCCTTCCAGCTCCGTCCCCATGGTGAGGTGATCAAGCAGATTAACAATACCGAAATCATAATCGCCGCCGGTGATGAGGTAATCGACCTTGCTGTTATCCATCATTTCTTCAGGGGCAAAGGTAACATGGTCCCCCACCCAGACCAAAAGTAATTTAGGGAGTTCTTTCTTGAGGATCCGGGTCAGAGCCCAGTGTTTTTTGACGATCGGAGACTTGGTTTCGACCATGAGGATGTCCGGTTGGAATCTCTTCAGCTCCTTGAGCCACTGCTCAAATGTCTGCTCTTCGGCGATACCGTCCATCCATTTCACTTTGTAACCATGCGTCTTAGCATTTGAGGCCGCGTAGGCCGGAACCATAGGGTAGATGTAGGTCTTGGCGTTGAAATATTGGAACTGGCGGTTTTGAGACAAGAGCATGACTCCCTTGTCCGAGGGCATGGGTGGATAGCCGACGACTAAGCGTAATTGTTTTGATTTTGGGGATTTTTTTAACATTTGAGTTGGTTTATCTAGGGGAAGATTTGCTTCCCGTTTTGGTCTTTTATAAATATAGCAAGAATGGGACACGATCTGGCGGCTTCTTTTACTTTCTCAAGAGAATCGCCATCCGGATCAATGATAATGGCCTTGCCGTCCGAATCTCTTAGATAAAAGGTCAATGGAGCGGCAATAGAACATGGACCGGCCGATATGCATTTATTAAGATCTACCGTTATGGTATAGCCATCCTTACGAGTAGCCTCACTTTTATCTTCGGTGGTATTAACTTGGACCATTATTGTATTAGTTTACCAGTAAATAGAAACCCCTGAATAAACCTAACTCCGTACCAGAGATGGGTGATGAAAATAACGGGAATTGACAAGAGAGCTTGAAAGAGATTGGATCGCCTCAAGATCCACAGAGCGTTGAACAAAAGAACAAGTAGATAAAGACTAGAAATAACCACTCCGATATTCCATACTTTAATTATCAATATATTTTGAATTCCAAAAACATCGACAAACAACATAAACAATAAACCTAAAAGCATGAGAGAAGGGAGAAAATATATTGGTTTGAGAGAGGTTTCGGGAAGTATCCGGGCGAAATATCCACGGTGGATGCCGAAGTTCCCGTTTTGTCTGAGATGCGGAGCAAGAATGGGTCGACGGTGATGATAAACAATAACCTTTGGATCGTAAATAATTTTTTTACCAAGTCTGTGAGTAAGATCCAGACATAGTTTGGTGTCTTCACCGGGCCAGTATTTTGAGTCAAAACCGCCGACCTTTTCGAAATCAATCTTCCGAATCGCCAGGTTCATGGAAGGATAGTCGTCTACATATTGTTTTTTGTCCGGTAAGAACCGGTACCGATACATCCCCGCCCCGACGGGAGAAGCAGAAGCCCAACCCGAAGCTTCCTCTTGCCAGGAAACTCCCGGCGGTGTCATCCCGGGGCCTCCAACTCCTGCGATGTTGCTTTTTTTGAAATGGGAAACTAGTGACTTGAGCCAATCGGGCGAAGGATAAGCATCATCGTCGATAAAGGCAAGAATCTCACCTTTGGCCATCTTGGCTCCAATATCTCTTTTTTCGGCCGGTCCGACATAATGCCCAAAGTATTTTTGACGGAGTTTGGGATAATCCAAATTTACCCGATAATCACAGACTAAAATGATTTCGAATTTCCTGAAGGTTTGTTTCTCTATCGCATTTAAACACTCAATCAAATAGGGATTCTTCTTTTTGTAATCCACTACGATAATAGAAACCAGCGGAACGTATTCCATTACTTATATCTTAACCTGAGATTCGGATCCCCGTCCCAGAGATCGGAGTGACCATCGTCATAATAACGGAGAATGTGTGTTCGATAAATGATGGCCAGATAGTCAATAAAATAATTCTGGATTGAGGATAATCCAACATTGCTGGAAAAATTGTAGGATATTTCTACCGGTGATTCATAGATTCGTTTAAACCCCAAATGGTTGGCTACCGTTAAAATTTCAAGATCAAAAGCCCATCTCTTAACAATTAAACGAGGAAGAACGTTTACCAAGACTTCTCTTTTGAAAACTTTGAGTCCTGTCTGGGTATCGGAAACGTCAAGACCAAAGACAAATTTGGTGGCTTTCTGAACAAAATAAGAAAGGATTCTTCTCTGTAAGGGATAGATTACTTTGCTGGCATGATGACGTTTACTGCCGATAATAATATCGGCGTTGTACCACTTCATGTGTTCGAGAGCAAGACCGATACCTTTGGCGTGAAGATCCGATCCTGCATCGATAAAGGCAATTATTCCTCCTTTTGCTCGAGCCATCCCGTAACGAATAGCATAACCCTTGCCTTTGTTTTCAGGATAAAAATATATTTGTGTACTCCTGAACTTGATTTTTTTGGCCAGTTCGTAAGTTTTATCCTTGGGTGTTTTCCGACCATCTACCACGCAAATAATCTCGTAAGGACGATTCAGGAAATCCAAATGAAGTTTGATAAAGGCCAGGTCTTTATCGATCGTCTTGCAATTGAACGCAGGAACGATAACCGAAAGTAAGTTTGGATCGACTTTGGATACTTTATTTGAGGCGGCAATGGGCATGAGGAGATTATATACTTTAGTGAGAGTCGTAGGTGCAAAATTATTAACGACTTGGGTGAAATACCTTATGATCGTTGCGGGAGAGTAGAAAGACAATGAGGAAGGTAGTGAGTAGAAGGTGGAGGCCGAAATTCGACCAGATCACGAGCGGGAATGAACCTCGAAAAACATAAAATAATATCGGCTGAGCGATGGTAGCCACCAAAAGAAAAATATTGGCTCGGGGGCGGCCAATGGCCATAAGGTAGGAAAGAATGAACTGGCTGAGCGCGAAGAAGACCATGGTGAAAGCAAAGATCGAAAGAAAAGGGGCGGCTTCCAGGTAGGCCGAGCCCGAGAGAACTCTAATTATGAGAGTTGGAAATAGGCTAAAAATGCCGGCACCGGTGGCTCCGAAAAGGAGTACAACGGCACCGAGTTTCATCAGAATAGATCTCGCCGAACCGGAAGCCGCATGTCGATGCGCGGCAATAGGAAGAACCAGAGCTACAAGTGGCGTAAGACCAAAAAGGATCATGCGACCCAAAATTGAAAGGGCTGAGTAAATACCGGAAAGGTGTGGATCAAAAAGAGCCCTAACCATCAGAATATCGGTGGAGATAAGAGACATGGTACCAAGTGCATAAATGAAGCTGTAACCCATTAAGCCGCCTAAAGAAAAATGCGGAGATTTCTTGATAACGATTTTCGGATAAACCGATGGACGGACGTTGAGAAAGATAATGACGGAAGTGGCAACGCTGCCCAGGAGTTGACCGATGACGGCGCCGGTAGCTCCAAAACCGAGTCGGATAAAGAAAATTGACAGGACGATAGTAACAAGAACCCCGGCGAAGCCGACAATGGTTTGGAAAACAAACTTTTGATAAGCTACCAGATATGAGCCAATGATAGTTTGATAGAGGGAAATGAAGACACTAATACCTAAGACAATAAAGGCTAGTGAGTTGGCTTTGAAAATAAAGGATAAGGGGCCGGATAAAAAAATCAAAGCAATCCCCAAAAAGACAGCGATGGGGGTCACCGTACGAAGGAGATAATGGAAAAAGAGGTTGATGGAAACCTTATCGTCTTTGCCTTTAAATTCGGCGACATATTTGATAATGACTGTGGCAATGGTGCCGGTGGGGATTCCCAGAAGATAAATAAGTGACAAATAGGATAAAAATTCACCGTACGCGGCCGGAGCCAATAAGCGAAGCAGTATCAAATGGAAGAGATACCGAAAAATACTCAAACCAAAACTACCGAAGTAAAAGACGGCTGATGAACGCGCTGTAGGTGTGGAAATGGCACGGAAAATTCGCTTCATGGCTAATATAGTTTACGCTATATGGCAGTACAATAATATTATGAATTGGATGAAAAGAAACTGGTTGTGGCCCGTTGCAATACTTCTGATGGGAGTGTTTTGGTGGATGAGGTTTAGCGATATCAGAACATCTTTCTTCTTTTTCAATGATATGGGCAGGGACTCTTTGGTGTTATGGGATTGGAAAGCCACAGGCAAACCTCCTCTCTTGGGCCCACAGGCCAGTGCGATGCCGATGAACCAAAGTGCCGTCTATTATTACATGCTATATCCATTGTTTCTGGTGTTCGGAGGAGCGACAATTAGCGCTTTATATACAAACGCAACTTTGTATATCGTGTGTTTTATTTCGGGATTAATACTCCTAAAAAATCATAAAAAATTACAGATGGCAGTGCTTGTGTTATTTTTTCTGGCCACTATGCACCCACAATATATAATCCAAAATCGATTTGTCTGGAATCCTTCATTTATACCTCCGCTCCTATCGATATCATTTATAAGTTTGTTTTTGTTGACGGAAAAATATAATTTGCGAAGATTGATGGTTTTTTCGATCTCAATGGCTTTAGCCGTAGCTATCCATTTTCCTGCCGGTCCGTTCATGTTGGCGGCTATGACATACATAGCCTTATTTTGGAAAAAGAATAGAGCCAATTCAATTATTGTTTTGATTGGTTTTTTGGTATTTTTTAATCTTCCTACTTTTGTGTTTGAAGCCAGACACGACTTTCTCATCACCAAAAGTCTATTAAGTCACCAGTGGATTGGTACACAGCAATTTACAGTAGTTCAAAATATTGACAGATTGGCCAACTTTACATTTTCGTTGGAGAACAAGACCATTGATTTGTTTTTACTGGTAACTGTACTTATCTATGGAAGTTACATATTTATAAAAAAACCAAAAGAATTTGAAGGAATGTTGGGATTTTTATTTGTGTTTTCCTTTTTAGTCACCATTGCCAGCAAAATGGCTTTCCATTCTCATTATATTTTCGGATTCACTACATTGATATTTTTACTAATTTCCGGACTTCCAAAATACTTAAAATGGATGGTTATTGTAGTTTTGGGCCTGGTCTATCTGAATCCAAATGTGACCAAACAGTATTTTGTGACGGCACCCAGAACAGTAGAACAAATGGAACAATGTTTTGCCAAAGTATGTGGAGAAATCAAAGAACCCATCTTTGTCTCGACTCAAGCCGGATTTCACTCATTTCACAATGGTCCGGAACACAGATTTCTGATGAAGAAAGCCGGATGCGAGGTGAAATATGTAGAAGATCCTTCTCAAATAGCTAATTTGATGGCGGTAGTGCTGGATGGCTCCAATTATGTACAAGGAGCAACCAACTATAACGAACTGACACTCTTTGGAAAAAGCAAGGAAATCAAAAGGTTTGCTTGTCAAGATAATTTTGGGGTGGTGATATTGGAGAGAAATTAACTAGATTCCCAGATCACGAAGCAGATTTATTTTTATTGAGCTCTGATTGTTTGATTTTTGGACGCCGTAAATCCAGCCAAAAGCTTCATCTGCGGGACACGAGAGCGGATTACCGGCATATGTCCGAAAGAGATAACACCAGCCACCGTAGGCAGAGTAGCCAACTTCATCTTGTGTTCCTAATATGATGGAGTAAGGCTGGTTTTGGATATCTTTGGTAATTTTGATAATTCTTTCCCTTCGGGATATCAAACCATACTTTGACTGTTCACAAGTAAAAATTGTAATAGCTGAGAAGAAAACAAGAATGAGAATCAGGAACCAGGAAATTTTGGGGCTTAAGGAAGAAAGAAGTGTCCCCGAGAAAATGGAAAATAGGGTAAAGAAACTGAGAAGGTAGTATTCGATCACGTTACCGGGATAAAGAAGATAGGAGGTAATTGAAATAATAAGCATCACGAAAAGAAGGCAGAATTTTTTGTCTATCTTGGCCCTGAAAAACGAAAGAACCAAGATACCCAAAGAAAAGGATGAAAGGAGAAGGATGGAACCTGTTGGTGTACCCGCACCTCCGAAGCCCATTTCGGCCTGAACTGACGTCCGAGGACGTAGATACCAGAAACGACTAAGCGAGTTCCAAGTGGTGGACAAACGGCCAGGCATTCGATCTATCATGGAGGTATTGCTTTGGGAAGTGAGCATGCGAAGCGGAGTGCGCAGATTGTCAAAGTTATGGACTTTGTCGAAGACAAGAAGTGGAGAAATCAAAACCAGATATACGACGACGGAAGATATCCAGGTACTAAAAGTGATTCTTTTGAAGGACTTAAAAACGAGAAAAATAATTACCGGCCAGAACATGAGCAGTGAAAGGTGAACATGGAGCACCGTGGCCATAATGGCCGAAACGAGAATGAACCAACGAGTATCTTTCTGAGATTTGTATAAAGAATATAACAGCCAAATAGTCAGTAGCGGAATGGGAGATGGATTCCAGAAACGACGATCAAAGAAATTCAAGAGAGGAGATCCGGCGTATATAAGTGAAGAAAAAATGGCTACCGAGGGCGAAAACAATTGAGACGAAACAAAGTATAAGGAAATAACCGTAGCCAGACCAAGTAACGGGGCAAAGTAAGCAAGAATAAGGGGGTCTCCTCCCGAGAAGAAGAATAATAGGGCATTTAAATAGGTGAAGGCGGGTCCAAGATAAAAACCGGTATTTCCGGCGCTCACTCCAATCCAGATGGGATGAAAATCCTGGACCTGTGACCAAGCAAGAAAAGCCTGATATTCTTCGTCAAAATTGAAACTAAACCACTCACCTGCTTTCCAAAAACGGAGTACCACCAGAAAAACAAATAAGACGGCTACGACGAATTTGTATAGATTGTTTGTTGATGAAGATTCTTTGGCCACAGAAATAGTTTAGTACTAGGCGACGAAGTAGCCGCGAGTAAAGAAAATGATGGAGAGAATAGACAAGACGGTGCAAACAGCATAGAGACCATACTTAACAAAAGGATGTTGTTTCTCCAACCAATAAGCCATGACCATGAACACGGGGAAAAGCACCAAAGTAAACCGGGGCATACTCATAAAAGTGCCGGAAAATGTGGGAAGAGCGAACGACAACAGAACAAATAACCAATAAGAAAAACGGATTCTCTTGAAGAAAAAAATTAGGATGGTGATAATCAACAAGGCCGAAAGCAACTCCATGACAACGGTAAAGTAGAGAGGATCCCAGTCGGTGAAAATTAGCATTTTGAAATACCGGAAAAAGACTTGGTGAAGAAGGATGAGTTTGTCCACGGTTCGGCCACCGAAAACAGACTGGATATGAAAAAAGAATAACGGATCCCCGGTCTTGAGATACTGAAAACGCATGAATGAAAAAAGCCCCAGTGGAGGAAGCAGCAACCATATGGCAGATAGATTAACCGACTTTCTAAAATCTTTGCCGTACATGAGCCAGTATTCATAAATGATGGAGGGCCAGAGAAAAAATCCGGTGATTCGGGTGGCCGAAGCGATCGCGGCCAAAAGACAGGCCAGGAAGAAGTGTTGGCGGCGAAGCAAATAAAAAGTCAGGATAACCAGTAAGAGAAACAAAGACTCGGTATAGACGGAGCCAAAAAAGAAGGCTGTGGGAAAAAGAAGAAGTAAATAAATAGTACTCTTGGCGATCTTGGGTTTGAAGTCGAGTAGAACTAGTTTGTAGAGGAAATAGAGAGCCAGAATAAGGGAGACGTGTGAGACAAATAATCCCGAAGCAAGATAATTACCGAAATAGTTGAAGGTTCGAACCGACCACGGGTAGACAGGGAAAAAAGCATAATCCATATCGGTTTTGTGCTGATAGCCATAGCCGTATTGAGCAAGATCCAGGTAATGAAGTCCGTCAAAGTTTGACCACATGGAGAAGATATTACTGACCGAAGGCTTTTCCGTCAGATTGGTGAAGCGGGTACGGGGAGAAAGGAGGAACATGGCCGGAAGGGCAATAAGAACGATTAGTAGCCGCCAACCCAGAACGAGTTTGAAGATCTCTTTTAGTGACATAGGGTTTTGTAAACTTCTAGGGTGAGGTGGGCGGTTTTGGACCAGCTGAAATCGCGAGAACGCTTTTTGGCCAGTTCGATCTGCTTGGCCTTGGCTGAAGATGATAGATTTAGAGCATTGGCGATTGCTTTTTCCATCGATTTTAATTTTCTTGGGTTAAAGACGATCGCCTCTTCGTGGTAGACCTCCGGGAGACTGGAGGTCTTGGAACTGGCCACCAGACAACCGGCTGTCATCGCTTCGAGTAGTGGAAGACCAAACCCTTCGTAGAGGGAGGGCTGGACATAAAGTTCGGCCAAATGAAGCATGGCATTAAAGTCATCGTTTGGGACGTAACCCGGATAAATAATGTGGTTATAGACCTGAAGTCGGACAAGATCGATAAGCTCGGGTTCGACCGGTTTGACGATCTCCTGCAGCATACCTTTTCCGACTATGACGAGCGGTATTTCCAGACGATCGGTGACTTCTGCCAGTGAAGGGAGATTCTTGTTCGGGTTGGGACCGGCGGCGAGAGTCAGAACAAATTTGTCGGGTAAATGATATTTTTCTTTTACCTCCTTAAGTTTGGATGCCGAGGGAACTTTTCGGTATGCCTCGTCCACAGCCAGAGGGGTAACAAATATTTTCTCCGGAGCGGTGCGGAAGTACTTGATGATATCTTCTTTGGAATTTCCGGAATCGGTGATAATGGCAGAGACGGTTCTGAGTGACCACCACTGAATGAGAAGTTTTATGGTTCCCCTAATGCCTTTGGGGTATTTATCGGCCAGAACCAAGGGTGTCAGATCGTGGATGGTGACAACGGTCGGTCTTTCTTTTTTTAAGGGTAAGGTGAGATAAAAAGGATCGAAAAAAGGATAGTGAATAATGTCGGGATCTTTATCGGTCAGCTCAATTTTCGGTAATTTTTCGAGGGCAGTTCGAAGATGTTCGGCATAGACACCGACTCCCCTACCGGAAGAGTGTCCACCACCATCGAGAAAGACTTTAATTGGTGCCATATTCTTCGTCTTTATAGAGTTCCCATAGTTTCATATAGGAGAAAGCGTGATGAAGACCGGAATAGAGTGAAAAAACAAAGCCTGGAAAACCATCCATGAAGCCGCGGTAACGGAAATAGAGACTGCAGAAAGTGCCGAGGGGTTTAAAAAATAAATAGTTTAGCGTATTAAAGATGTTGATCTTGACTCCGGCTTCTTTTAATTGATGAGCCTTCAGACTAGAGTACGTATTTTCTCTCAGGAGATATCGGGAAAAATGAGGGGTGGCGTAATGATCCAGATCCGACACCAACCAACCGGTAACGCCGTGGACCACCATTTGCTCGTGAACGTCCTTGGCCGGAAGAACAGCTTTCCCTTTTTGAAAGAGACGGATGACCGGATCGGGGTACTGACCGGCGTTTTTGAGATAACGATTCAGAAAGAAGTTTTTACGGGGTAGCCAGTAGGCAGGGGCTGGTTCCGTCAATTTTTTTGGTCTGGGAAAAACAGTTAGATATTTATTGACCGATGATTTGAGAGGAGAGATCCAGGAATCATAGCCAAAATACGTGCCCTCCAGAATACCGACGATCTCCTTCTTCATCCCGGGGGTAACTCTTTCGTCGGCATCCATCTGAAGAATCCAGTCGGACTGGGCTTCCCGGTTCGCGATGGCTTTTTGAATATGGAAGATCGGATTGTTTTCCCGGAGGAGGATTTTGGCCCCATATTTCTTGGCGATCTCTACCGTCTTGTCCTGAGACCGGCCATCGACGATGATGATCTCGTCCGCAAAGTCTTTGACCGAGTCGAGACAGGCGGCGATGTTTGACTCTTCGTTGTAGGTAGCCAGGGTGACGGAGATAGTTTGGCGTTTTATTTTCATGGTGTGGCAATAAACTTGTACATAGGATGTCCCACAGGGTCGTTTATGATGTAGATGACCGCTTTGTCATCTACGGACTCATCAGCAGAGATTATAAGGGTTTTGACAAGCTTCCGGTCCTCGGGATAGTTTATTTGCCTGAATTCGAACTTATCAAACGCCCGGACCGTGGAGAAACCGAACCTGTCCCGCGGGGTCATAACCAGTTCCTTTTGTAATTTTTGGGGTGGATATTGAAGAAAGAAAGCCATCAAAATATAGGGCTGGTCGTAGCGGTCGGAGATCACGATACGGTCGTATTCATCGTAGTGTTCTTTGACGTAGCCGGCTATTTGGTCAAAGCCATATTGCCATGCATAGGGTAATTCTTTGGGATAATGAACGTAGTACAGATGGAGATAACGGGCGACACAGTAGCCACCGAAAAGAGAGATTAGGAAAACAAAGAGAGAAAAGACCACTTTGATGTTTATCTTCTTAAAAAATTCCATGGTCGCGGTAACACCAAAGGCACAGATAAATGTCAAAGGTATCACCATATTTTGGGCGCGAAGGGCATGAGGACTTTGGAACGTCAGAGCCGCTGCCAAAGGAGAGATCAGGAACCAGATAAAAATCAATCGCTTTTCTTTTGATTCTAATTTCAACAAGGAAAGTAGCCCAAAAAAGTAAAACGGTATAAGGAACATATAGGTTTGCCCCATGCCGGGTACTTTACTGCGGGCGATTTCGTCCCCGGTGACAAAGAGGAAACGTGGCGAATAATGAGAAAGATAATTCTTCACAAACCTGAGACTGTAGGAAAGATATTGATTGTGGATGGCTTTTACAAAGATCGTTTCCGGAACATGGGCGCGGCGCATTTCCAGGGCCTGCCATAACGGACCGGTGTCGGCAAAGACGGAAACACCGGTAAAACGGGACTGGCCTTCTTTGGACAGTAGTTGACCGGCCAAGGGAAGTACGAGAACAAAACCGAGGACGGCGGCGGCAATAACTAGTTTTATCCTCTTCGGCGCCAAGTCGCCCAATAAAGGTTTCCAATAAATAACCAGGAGAGATAAAACCAATAGTGGAGAAATGATTCGAGCGGAATGATAGGCGTACATGCCGGTTGCCATGGATGCTGCAAAAAGGAATAAGAGTTTAGTTTTTTCCAGACCTCTAAAAAAGGCCCAAAGTCCCAATAGGATAAAGAACAGAGCGGCATTTACTTCCCACCCGCCTCGGGAAAATTGAAGATGCCATGGTGAGATGGCCAGGAGCAAGGCCGAAATGACCGGTAAATATTTATTTTTGGGGAATAGTGATCGGGCCAATAAATAAACAAGATAGACGGAAGCAATACCCAAGATGGCCGATGGAAGGCGGACAGCCCAGATGTTTAAACCGAGGATCTTCACAAACGGCAAAACCAAATAAAAATAGACCGGGGGTTTGAAGTCGTCAAAAGACCGGAAGACCAGTGGCCAGGAAGCTCCGTGTTCATCCTTGCCGGTTTGGATCAGGGACCAGGCGTTGTAACCGATGGCGGCTTCGTCGGCGTTTAGACCGGCGGGGAATTTATCCAGAGCAAAAAGTCTTAGGGCCGAAGCTAAAAGAAGAATTAAAATGATGGATAAATATTTTTTCATTTATGGCTTGGTCTTGAGGACTCTAAAAAGAATTTTATGATCGGGGGTTTCGATCTGACGGAAATGTTCGACATTTGAGCCGGCGATATCGTATTGTCTATTGATATTACCCTCGGAGCCAATAAAAAGGGTGTCTTTCTGGGTGTTCATATCGGAATCTCCAAACTGGTGGAACTCCACGTTGCCGATCTTATCAACACGTCCAACATCCAAACCGCCACTGACGAAGTCGTTGTTAGCTTGATATGTGGCGGGGTCGTAGGCGGTATAAAAAACATAATAGATATATGGCTGGCCAAAGACATCGGTGAAAACAATTTTTTTGGCGGGATAGTCTTTGATGGCTTGGACTACCTGTTTGTAGCCATAATTAAACTCCGAGGCAAAAACCGTTTGGCTATGGAAGAAATAAACATCAAAGGTGTAGAAGGTGAGGAGAACATACAAAGCCACCAGTGGTATGGAGAAGTATTTTAAAATTGAAAGACAATAATACGTACCGATACCGGAAATAATGGCTAGTGGTACGGTCATAAATAAAGCCCGAACGGTAGAAAATTCCGCAAGTGTTAATGAGGCGGGGATGGGGGCAATGAGTAACAGACCCAGGATGATCAAAGGTGTCTTATCAAATCCCTCGTGCGTACCGTTAACTATTAATCTCGATAGATAGATCAAACCGAAGATAAGCCAGATAAATTCGAGGGGGTTCAAGATTCCCAGAGATGGAACGTGTCCCCTCTCGGTAATGGTGGGACCCTCGTAAAAAAGTACTTCCGGTGAAAAATGGTAAACATACCTGGACAGAACCAGCGAGGTCGAGAGCTGAAGCTGGTTGTGAAATAACGGAATGGTCCCGGAGCCCGCGCCGTCGATCGGTGCCAATTTGGCAGTGAGATCCGGCTTGTAGTTGAAAATACTCAGGGTGCTAAGCCTGTTCCCGGCACTGCCCAAAATCGAACCAAAGAAGATCCAAAGTCCGAAAAGAACAAAGGGTGCAAGAAGTAATAATTTTTTAGGTTTAAGGTAAACTGGAATTTGTTGCCAAAAATCTTTCCGGTAAATAGCTAGAAATAAAAGAAAAACGAGTGGAGTAAGAAGTTTGGCGGCTTGATACATGGCCAGGGAAAGGCAGGCAAATAGCAAAGACGGAAAAATGGACGAACTCCCCTTGAGGAATCTAAGGAAGTAATACAAAGCAAAAATGGTCAGTGTGGTAAATACATTCACTTCCCACGCGCCATGACTAAAATGGACATGCCAAGGCGAAATAGCCAGTGCGAGGGCGGCGAGGTCCCAGGGGAACAACTCAAAGCCGAGGATTTTAAAACCTTTTGTCTTTGAATCAATAAAAATTTCTTTGGTTAGGAGATAGACTCCCCAGATGGCCAAAATACCGGCAAGAGCGCTAGGAAAGCGGACTGCAAATTCATTTAAACCAAATATGGCCACCATGGGAACGGTGAGATAAATGTAGGCGCCGGGTTTGTAATCACCAAAACTTTTGAAAATAAGGGGGAGAAAAGCGCCGTGCTCGTCCCTGCCGGTCTTGAGAATGGAATAGGCGTTGTAACCAATGGCCGCTTCATCCCAGGTAAGCCCGTTGGGAACAGCTGACAACATCCATAGCCTAAGAAAAGATCCGATGACCAACGCAATAATTAGAATAAGGTATTTCTTCATGGTACAGAGGTAATTGTAAACGCCGGGGAGCCATCCAGGAAGTTAATCGTTTCGATCACGTGGGCATTGACCGGAACGTGGTCCGGCGAGGTAACTAGCAGACCCCTGGCAGTCGAGATCTCTTGTCCACTTTCAATAGGCAAGGAATTTATCCCTATGGTGGGGATTTGCCAATCGTTGACAAAATAAACGTTATCAATCTTGTCCGTCCAGAACCAATCGGACTTTTCATAACGGATGTTCTCCGGTCCCGGTTGGAGCTTTTCGGGAGACAGCCCGGTAAAGAAAACATAGAAAATATGCGGTTCGCCGTAACGTTTGGTGATAAAGATGCGGTCGTATTCCGACCAGTGCTCCGAGATATAATCCA
Organism: uncultured Pseudomonadales bacterium; assembly: GCA_964528565.1. Taxonomy (GTDB): domain Bacteria; phylum Patescibacteriota; class Microgenomatia; order UBA1400; family MFAQ01; genus UBA10133. The sequence goes on from CAZGSP010000039.1 coordinate 50,967, forward strand.
TGACTTGTTCGTAACCATACTGCCAGGAAGAAGAGAACTTGGTCTTGTAATCACCTGCGTATTGTCCCAGGTAATAGCCGAAGGAAAGTAAGGTCCAGAGAGAAAAAAGAGAGACAAAAATCAATTGTCTCTTTTCTGGTATGAGGACCAAAAGCCTGGCCAGACCCAAACAAGCCAAAATAACAACTGCGGGTATCATGGGATTTGGCCGGAGAGCTTGGGGCGGATCAATGGTCAGGCTGGCGGCGACGGGGGAAAGGAATAACCAGGCATAGAGCATTTGGAAGGCCTTGTCACTTTTGACGTGAGGTAGATAGAAAATGAAACCCAAAAGAGCCAGAAGGAAGACCGGAAGGGTCAGCAGGTTTTCCTTGGGAATAGCAAACTGGTATTGGGCTCCCCACTTTTGAGAAAAGAAATCCGGAGAGAAATAGCCGAGATAGTTCTTCGAGAAAATAGTGAGGAAATAAACGGGCCGGTTGTAAATAAGTCTGGCCACAAGTGAAGGAAGGGGGCTTTGGGCTCTATTTTCTCCGATTTGAAAGACTGATGAGGGCGAAAGAATTTTTAGTTTGTCATAACGGGCCGTCCCCTCTCCTAAATATACTTGAAAGATAACGAGGCCGGAGAAGAGCAATGCCATGAATATCGATAGACCGGTTTTGAAATTTATCTTTATTTTGGGCCGGTAGATTAAAAAGGACAAGATCACCATGAGAGGGACAAAGACCCTGGCTGTGTTGTAAGTATGCAAAGATAAACCAAGTAAAACGACGGAGGGTAGAATGGAGGCCTTATTCCCAAAAAATTTTAGTAAGAAATAAAATCCGAAGATGATGAGGGTCAGAGATAAGTTGGCTTCCAGTGCCGGTCTGGAGATAAAAAAGTGCCAGGGAAGAATGGCTAGTAACAAAGCGGTTAGAAAGCCAAGATTTATTTTGCGCTTAAATAAATTTTGGGAAAGGTTGGGGAAAATCTCATTGGTCAGTAAATATATACCGGGAATAGCAAGAGTACCCGCAAAGGCAGAGATAAACCTGACAGCAAAGGCATTGAGGCCAAAAAGCCAAACCGGAATAACCGAAAGATAGATATATAGAGGAAGTTTGAAATCGCCAAAGGCGCGGAAAATTAGCGGAAAGGTTTTGCCCCATTCGTCCTTGCCCGTCTGTAAAATCGAAAGGGCGTTGTATCCGTGACTCACTTCGTCCCAGTTTAAAGAGACGGGTAATGATCCAAGTTTCCAAAATCTTAAGATACCGCTGACTATCGTCAGAATGAGGAGGACTAAAAAGCTATGGTTTTTAAAAATGGACTTCATAGAATAACGGCTCTCCCGAGGGTAAGTATATTATGGCATCTTTTATGGCCGTGGAGTCGATGTCGGTACCTTCGACTTCCGCCCTGGTTAGGAAATAGATGGCGCCGGGAAGTGAGTTCTCCCGGACATTCTTTGAATCTACCAGGTTGGCAATGTATAGCTCCGAATCCCCTATCCGATTGCCTTCCAAATTATTTCTACCTTGAGTTGAAGTGAAAGCAAGATCGTTTTTGACAAAGTTTTGGAAACGCTTGGGGTCGAATTCGGTGTAGAACAAATAGAACATGAGGGGAGGATCGTACTTTGGTGAAATAATGATCGGCCGACCGGGGTGTTTCTGGGCCAACTCAACAACTTCTTTTAATCCGGCACTAAAAGCTCTCTCCGAACTGTAACGATAATGGAACCAGTAATCATGAATAAAGAAAACCGATTCCAAAAGAATAAGGCCAACAAAAAAGTAAAATAACGATTTTCGGTTACTGTATAGATAAGAAAGGGCGAGACCCGAAATAATTACCGTCGGCTGTAACATCATGAACGAACGGCTGGCGTGACCGGCACCATCCCGGGTGATCGCCGAAGTGGAAACGGCGATCATCGTTAACAAACCCAATACCAGAAGAAGGCGGTCATGCCGGTGACGGATTAAGAAAAATATGCCGATCAGTAATAACGGCCCCATAGATCGGTAAAGCATTCCCGATCCGGCCGGTGAATGTCGAAGATTGGGATCCCCTTTCGTAAAGAGGAAGTCTGTAGAAAAGAGACCAAAAACATTATTAATGAGATTGCCGGCAAACCAGAAAGGTTTATTGTGGAAGAATTTAGTAGGGATCGAGGGTGAGGAACCGACGGGGGCACCGGGACCGATATCCAGTTGGCGCTGGAAATTAATTTCTGTCGCGGCCGTAGGATCGGAAAATATGGAAATATAATCGAACCGGGCGGTTGTTCCGCCTCCAACGAACATGATCACCAGAGGAATGAACATTGCCAAAAGAGCAATTTTGACCGAAAGGCTCTTTTTGAATAATTCAAACGATCCGGGGAGCAGAAGTAAAACCACCGGATATGCGATAACGGACATTTTGGCCGTGTTGTAAACCATGGGCGAAAGGCCTAAAAACAAAACCGAGAGATATAAATAGGTATTTTTTCTTTTGATCAAAAATTCGGTAAAGAAATAAAAACCCGCCGTAACAAAGAAATAAAGCATCGCCAGGGCAAAACCGATCCGTGAATAAGTGAAATGCCAGGGAACGAGAGTCAGGATCAGAGCCCCAAACAGACCGGCGTGAGGGAGATCCAGATCAAATAGTTTCTTGGATGAAAGATTTCCGATCAATAAATAAGTGAAGAGAATTCCTAATAAGCCAAAAAGTGCCGGAACAAGACGGATGGAAAGATCCAAGGGGACACTTAGAAGGTGGGCTAGGGCAATCAAATATATTGGAATGGGTGGTTGAACATCACTGAAGGAATGGAATTGAACAGGCAGACAAAAACCGGAATAATCACACCCCGTCTTAATGAGAGACAGGGCTTGATAGCCCATATCCACTTCATCGGAGTAAAGACTGATAGGATTTAGGAGGAGTCCATAAAGCCTGAGAGCTCCGCCAAGCAAGACCACCAGGATCAATGGCCAATACTTGAGTGGTAGTTCTTTTATTTTCATTTGGATTGTGGGTTGGTTCTTAATATTCTGATGGCAACATCTCCATTAGGTAGTTTCACTTCCTTTATTATAGAGAGGTGGTGTTCCGCTATCTGGACCGGCCCGATAGCAATATTTTCGGCTACGATATACTGATCGACGTGATCGGTATCTATACCCCATTGAAAGTTCTTGACGGTGATTCTTCCGAGATTTTTGGTGGGGTTCCGTTCCATGTTTATGTAATACTCGTCTAACGGTACTTCGAAGTTGTCTTTTTGATAAATGGCCGGGTCATATTTCATAAAAAATAACATTAAGATATAGGCGTCACCACGGGACCCGTCAACGATCACCGGCAATGTGGTGTCCAGTTTGGGAATTTCTTCTGCTATCTGCTCCCATCCATAGTTCCAATAAGTGGACGTAAAATGGTCATTTAAATAAAAAATGGAAATAAACATTTGAGTCGAAGAAAATAGAATTAAAATACCCAGAACGAGAAGTTTGTATTTGTTGAGTGCCGGCAAAATAATCTCCCAGAGTTTAATAAGGCCGAAGGAAATAAGTATGGTTTGGGGAATAACCAACGAGAGAGCTCTTAGGGTTGAATAGGGGTCCCTGGTGAGAGCTGCCGGCACCGGAGAAATAAGAAGTAGAACAAAAGTAAATATTTTTAAACCTTTACGATCTTTTTCTTTAATTAAAAAGTAAAGACCGGCAAGATAAAACAGAAGCAACCAGGGGAAAAAGGTACCCATATCGGGATACGGCTTCCTGGGTCCGGAGTCCCCTAATTGAAACATATACCGGGGGGATAGATAAGAGGAATAAAGTGAAAAAAATTCTTTGGCTGAGAGCGTCTGAGGAATATTGACAATTCTCCGGAGAGTTGAACCGTCTTCTTTTAAACCCCAAGGATTTTGACGGGACGAAAGAATATTTAGACTGGAAGTGCGGGCTTGGAATCCCGGAGTCCTCATTATCGTGAGCATGGGTACGACAAGAACAAAACCAAGAATAAAGCTGATGATGACGGGGATGATAAAAGTCTTTTTGCCAGCCAAGAGTTCTTTGTAATGTCCGATTGCCAGAGCCAGTACCAAAACGGGGACTATTAATGTTTCGGCCCGGTAGGCCGAAAAGGATAACGCATAAAAAATCGCAGAAGCAACAAACAACCATGGCCTCTTGAGAGCATAAAAGAACATTAAGGAGCCGAGGATTAGGAGAAAGAGAGCAACGTTTGTTTCGTAGGCGGTACGGCTATAAGCAATATGCCAGGGAGAAACAGCAAGGAAAAAGGTGGAAATCAAAGCTAAGATGCTTCCATATTTTTCCGTCGAAATTTTCTTCACCAAAAAATACAGGAGAGGAATCGTGAGAATTCCAAGAATGACGGAGGGCAAACGAACAGAAAGAGGGTTTAGTCCAAAAACCGCTATAACCGGTACGGTGATATAGGTATATACAGGACTTTGAAAGGTAGCGAAGGAACGAAACATGGCCGGAAATGATTTCCCAAATTCATCTTTGCCTGTTTGGAGAATTGAGTAAGCGTTATAGCCTAGTGCCGCCTCATCGACATAAAAACCTTTAGGTGTTTCTCCGATCCGGTACAGCCGGAAAAAGCCGGCTATAAGGATAATGAGTATCAATAATAGTGCCGGTAAATACCTGAAGGAGAATTTCATGATCGATAGATAATTATCCGAGCTAATTCAATAAATGAAATCAGAACAAAGACTACAGAAAAAATCAAAAAATATTTGGCGGATAGGGTCTTTAGTTTTTTCAAACCAAAGATAGACATAATGGAAACCGGAACACACAAGAGAATATCGAACCGATCCTGGTTATTTATGAAACTAATTGAAAGCACCATGGCCAGAAAGACACTCACAAGCCAAGCTTTGTCTCGGCTATCTTTTAGGTAGAACAAACCCAAAAGAAAAGGAATAATTGCCAGGTAGGAATATTTTATGAGGTTTTGATTGTCCCCCGATTCTCTCGGGTGTAGAGCAAAAAAGTAGTTATTGGGGTCAAGCGAGACAAATAGGTTTGCCTTGTATTTATTTTGAAAAACAGTGGTTTTGTTTTCAAATATCCGGGCTAGGTTACGATTTGGGATCAGGGAAATTTTCTTAATTAAAGTATCTTTGGCTAAGGGATCGGGGGTGAAGATGGAATAAGCGTAAAAAGTCTTCCAGGAGAAAAGGGAAACGAGAAACAATAGAAAAGAAAAAATAAAGAGTCCGGTTTTGTCGAAGTTCTTAATGTTTAATAAAAAGATGAGAAAGGGAATCAATAAGTAGGCCGGGTGAATCAAAGGCAGTAGCAGATATATAAAGTAACGTAATTTGTTGCCGGTGCGAAACAAAAAGTAATCGAGGAGAACTAATGAGGCGGCCAGAATGAACGGAACCCAGGAATCGGAATTGGATAAAATAAAGGAAAGGGGCCAGAAGGCCAGTATCAAAACAGCCGAGATCCAAAATAAAAACGTTTTCATGTTAACTAGACAAATTATATGCGTTATCTATCCGAAATAGCATAAAGTCCTGAAGAATTATTAAGGAAAGGCGCGTAAGCTTTTTGGTTTTGGGAATCAATCAATTCTTTCGGGATACTCCAAGGGCTGGAAATATAAAGATTGTTCCGGGTGTGATCAATATCCGGCCAGTTTATAGGGCCAAAAAAATAATTCTCGAAATCGGTTCCACCGGTATTCCTGACGGAGCCGGTATTGTATGAGGACGGATCGTATTGCGAATAAAAAAGAAAGTATAAATAAGGAACACCGTAAGTATATGGACCATCCGTGCCAAACCGAGGGTCGATATAAACTTTCTCGTATTCCGAGTGGTGATTTCGTGCGTAGATGGCCATTTGTTTCCAACCATACGATCTGGCTTCCGACAACTCAATGGGATAGTGAAGGGTGTAGTAGTCGACAAACCTCAGTATTCCCAAAAGATAACCACCAACGACGACTACTGCGAGGAGAGATTTCCAGAAAGTATTCTTAAACTTCCCGTAAACAAATAACATTCCCAAAGAGATGAGAATCGAAAAGACGGGAACTATATTTAGAGTGCGCAGAGCGTGTTGACTGTTATTGGTAATGGAGGCAGGAATAAGGGCGATGAAAAACCACACGGCTAAAACATTTGCCGTAAATTTTCCGGATAAATAATCGGTTACAAATTTGTGTCGGAAGAAAAGTAGAAGTGAACCGATGATCAAAAAGGGGTATTCAATCATATAAATTACACCCTGTCCCGGATGACCCGGAGTGGCTAGACCTAAGCCATCGGAAAGGTAAAAATTTGGGGAAAAATACTCTAGGAAACGCTTGTACCAGAAAGAGATCAGGCCAACAGCAGAGGTAAGCCAAGAGAGGGGATGTCCGGAAATAAAAGGTAATATACCGTTGGTGTAGTCGTAATCTTTCGTTAACAGGGTCATACCGGCGCGGGTGCCACCGGATCCAAGAATGAAGTTCTTGACGAAAAAAACAGTAATAAAGAATAACGCAAATGAAATGAAGAAAAGAGAATTTTTCTTGTTGGAATACCAAGAGGTAATACTAGACTTGAAGAATCGGTAATTGGCGAAAATTATAAATAAATTTAACAATGGGACTACGATCTTGGTAGAGTGATAAGTAATGGCGGAAAAGTAGGCAAAAATAACCATTAAGAAGAAGTCGGATATTTTTTCCGATCGCCGCCAACGAAAGGTAAAGATCAAATTTAGAAGCAAAAACGATAATGCCGTAATGGCTTCGAATCCGGAACGGGAAAATGGTACTAGCCACGGAGATAGAGTAAAAATAAAAGTGGCTAAATAAGACAGTTCTGCCGACTTATTGCTAAAAATGAAACGGCTGATTAAAATCCAAAACAAAAAGACATTTAAGGCAGAAAAAACTGCCACCGGGAGACGGGTGCCCAGCTCGGTCAAGCCAAACAATTTTATAAAGGGAACTGTCACATAGATGAGTACCGGCGCCTTGTAGTCGCCAACCGACTTAAAAGATATAGGGAGAAAAGACCCCCACTCGTCTCTCCCGGTCTTAAGAATTGAGTAGGCATTGTAACCGATTGAGACTTCATCGATCGAAAGAGACGGTGGATATGACGTCAGCTTGTAAAACTGGGTGAAGAAAACAATGACTCCGATAATTAGCCAAAAAATTATTTTGTAATGATTTTTTCTCATCATATCGGGAAATATGTGGTAACTCTTAAGTGATAGAGAAGATAGAGGACGTTTAAGATGGCAAAAAATATCGTTGTTTTCCTTGAGGAAGAATAGTATCCCTGAGCCGACAGTAAGGCGAGGAAAAAGATGACGCCGAAACTATAAAGCATGGCCTGATCTACATAGATGAATCCCGTCAGTAGTAATAAAGAAGATAAGGATATCAAAAACGGGAGGTAAGAATAGCTAATTTTGTGCTTATTGTGCTTGAAATAGCTATAGATAAAGTAAATATCCCAGGGAAAAAGATAGCCTAAAGGGTAAAAAGAACCGATTTTGTGCCAGAAACCGGAGGCAAAAATAGCGGCCGGTGAAAGTAATTTGTCGAAATTTTCGATAAAAGAATAGGACAACTCTGTTTTGTTATGAATCAGTTTGGCCACAAAATTTCCGGCAAAATCGGGGTGCTCGCCTCTTTGAGAGTTGATAGCATTTAGTAGCCCCATATCCAGACCCAGTCTGGGCTTTATGATAAACAAGGAGACTGCCAGAACCATAAGAAAAATCAGTAATTGATAACTCTTGGGTTTGGTAAATAAAACATATAAAAGTAAACCCAGGACAAAGGATGTTAAAAGCAAAAAAATACTTTGACCGGAAAAAAGAATAATGGGTAGCGTGGAGAGATAAAAAACAACGAAGATCATTGCGTCTTGAGACGGGGCTTAAATAAGTCGGCGATCAAAAAAATGCTAACGCCGGCAAATAGACTCCTAACCGAACTCTTGAGAAAAATCAAGTCGGTTTTTCCGGCCAGTAACTTGTCCATTCCGGGAAAATTATTTAGATTCCGATTAATCACGGCGAAAAGGCCTACCGAAAGCGAGTTATCAAAGGTTAAGACAATAAAGACATAACAAGCAAAAAGTGTAAGATCCAGCCAAAGGTTGTGCCAACTACTATCCACCAACTCAATAACAATAAAGGGGGCGACCCAGATGAACCATTGAGGGTGATAATGGGTGACGGAAAAAAGAATCAGGAAATAGGCAAGATAATACTTCCAAAGATTTTGAACTAAGTTTGAGTTTCTGAAGGCGTGTAAATAGACAAGGACAACACCGATCAAGTATGGATATATCCCCTCTGCGGCCGTCACCATCCATTCCATATAAAACATTTTTTGCGACTTGGCGCCGAAGACCATGTATTTAAATGCAGAAGAGCCAAGAAAGGGCGCGATGGTAATGAGATAAGGCAAAACTCCACAAAGGGTAACTTTGAAGCCCGTCCAAAAATCCTTGGCACTAAAGATAATAAACGGTAGTAAAAAAATCGGGTACTGCTTAAAAGCGGCTCCGAGCGAGATCATGACCGCGGCCAGGTAAAGATTTTTCTTTTTGGCAAAGTACAAAGAAAGCACGGTAAAGAGCACGGGAATGATATCGAAAACACCCATGGCAAAAGTGGCATAAAGGGTGACCGGATTAAATAGCCAGAGGAGAAAAGCCCATCTTTTTTTCTTCACATCTTCAAAAAGAGAACTCAGGGCAAAAGCAACCCCGATATCAACTAATAAGTAAGGTAACTTAAGAAGGATCAGGTTGAAAGAAAGGGCGGGCAATTTGTAGACCGAAATACCGTTCATCAGACTAAGAAAGAAATTTTCCGGAATGATCAAGGTAAAGAGCTTAAGAAATGATCCCAAGGTAAAGTACGTTAAAGGCGGATAGATAAAGATATCCCCTACTCCGAAATTTTGGACCAAAGGATGAGTGGCCGGTAGACTAACCAGATAGTCATAAATGTTAAAAACATTTTTATAGGCGAAAAAATAACTTGTGAGAACCTGGCCGGACAAATCGGGATGAAAGGTAATGCCGGAAATAACCAGCCTGAGGACGATAGCCGATATTAGTGCTATGACCAGACCCTTGGTGAATTTCATGGTTTAAGTATATCAAGACTTGGAGTACGATATCTTAGTGAAGAATTTCTTCATATTTTTAGGCAGGTGGGATGTTTATGTCAAAAAATAAATTTTTGCTAAAATTAAGCGGTGACAAAAAAGAAATGGTGGATTTTGGTATTTATCTTTGTGCTCGCACTCATGGTTCGATTTTATGCTTTTCGGGAAAGTATTTACTTTGGTTTTGATCAGGCCAGAGATGCCTATTTATCACAAGAAATATATTTAAAACACGATATAAAGCTGATCGGTCCGCCTGTTTCCGGTGATGTTGGGTTGTTCCACGGTCCATTATTTTGGTACTTAGTTGGACCGGTTTATTTGATTTTTAAAGGCGATCCGGCAATGGTGTCGGCAGTTTTTAGGGTATTAAACGCTTTGGGAGTATTTTTGGTTTTTGGGATTGGTAGTTCTTTATTCACGCCATTCGCGGGTTACCTGGCCGCAGTTTTTTATGCGGTATCTTTCGAGGAGAGTCAATATGCCATGTACGTTGGGAACCCGAGTCTTGGGGTACTTTCAATCCTTTTGATATTTTCGGGGGCTACTCTAATTTATAAGAAAAGTAAATACGCAAAATGGAGCCCTATTCTGATGCTTGGAGGAGCGGCGTTATCGACTCAAATGAACCTTATGTTCGTCTATACATTTTTCATGGTCGCTGCCTTACTTCTTGTTCTCAGAAAGCAAACTTCAACGATATCCAAGAAAATGTGGTTCGCCGGGGTTGGCGTGGCGGGGGCAATTCTTTCATCTTTTCTGTTGGTAGAGCTTAAATATGGATTTAGAAGTTTTAAGCTAGCTTATTCATTATTTACAAAGGGATATGGGGTAATGGATTCTCATGCATCAAAGTACATACTTTTCATTAGTAAATTCCTGAGAATGTTTAGAGATAATATCATCGGTGTTGATGCTTATATTTTGGTTGGACTTGTAGCAATATTTGTTTCCATATGGTTGCTTTACCATGCTCAAAAAAAAGTATCATTCCGAATTTTGGCGATATGGGTGTTTGGTTGGGTCTTTCTAATGTTTCTGGGAGGACATACAGCCTACTATACAAATGCCGGTTTGGGAGTAGCGGTAATTATAGCCCTGGCTGTGCTAATTGAGAGAATCGGCAGTCAAAATAAATGGCTGGGGATCTTCTTTGCCACCTTCATAGTCTTTGGAAATTTAAATTTGATCCGGTTTCAATCACCGAACAGTTTGATCCAGGAAATTATCACCCAGCCGATGATGCGGCTTTCCGATGAATATAAAATGATAGACAAAATGTATGAAGTGGTAGGGGGAAGGGGCTTTACCGTCCGGATTACGGGAGTACCGTACAGTATCCCTACCGTGTGGGCATATCTATTTCATTTTTATGGTTTAAAGAAATATGGCTACCTCCCATATTGGGAAACCGGAAACATATTGGGTTTCCCGGGAGAGATGCCGGTTCCGACAAACGGAACTACGTGTTTTAGATTTTTAGGGAGGGAACCAATGCGCGGATTACCTCAAGTGCTTGTCGATTACGATGAGGGTCGGGAAAGGCCGTTCTCGACAGTGGTAAATATGGATTCGATTGGTGAGTTTACCCTCGAAACCAGATGGGTAGTGAACTTAAGATGTCACAACCGGCGTCCTTAGTCGCGGAACTTTTTCCGGCGAAGAATTACCTGCCACTTGTGGCCGATCCATAATACCGTATTCAGGATTGACGAATAGACAGGACCGTAATAGATTTGAGCGGACTTGAGAAGAGGGCTTTTTAGATGGGAGACAAAGTTCCCGCTGGCACCGTGGGCGTGTTGGACTTTTGCGCGGGGGAGATAATAAACCGGCAAGCCTGACCGGTAAAGGCGCCGACAAAATTCAACATCTTCATAGTAAAGAAAAAACCGTTCGTCTAAACCCCCGACTTGATCGAAGGTAATCTTTGGAACCAGGAAAGCGGCCATTACAGCCACTTCGACTTTGGTCACTTCATCACCGGGATTATATTTTTTGAAACAATTTTTGCAGCCGAAAAAGTTGTATTTTATGGCATTCCAAATGGTCGGGAATTTGGAACAAGACGGCTGAATGCTGCCGTCGTAATTTAATAGCCGGGGAGCGACGGCTCCCAGGCCTGGATGCTCTTTGGCAAAATCAAGTAATAATCTTAGGGCCGAACCAACGATCCTGGTGTCGGGGTTGATAAGGAGAACATATTTCCCTTTGGCTGCCTTTATCCCCCGGTTTACCGCTTTGGCAAAACCAACGTTTTCGGTGTTTCGAATAACGGTTGGCTTGAGGGAGTGTTTCTCGGCTTTATCCGCTCCTTTATCGGCCGGGTAGTTATCTACCACGATGATTTCCTTGGCAATGCCGTCGCGATTTTTCTTGATAGAGTCCAAAAAGGGACCGATGGTGTCTTCCGATTTGTAGCCGACAGTGATGATGGAGAGCTCCGGTTTCATATTGATTTTGAGATGTGGGACAGGACGTTTGAGTCGGAAATAATAAAGTTCCGTTTCAAATGAGGATGGGTCATGAACCTCCACAACGAAGACCAAACAACCCGAAGATATCCGGGGTGTTTAAGAGAGTGAGTGATGAGAAAAATTAGGTGACCAAATACCAAACCAGGATCCTTAACGTTTAACCAATTAAAAAGTAATTCGTTTCTTTGTTTTATTAGACTGATATAACGAGGATCCAACTTTTTTGAGGTGGATTCGTGATCGTGAATAACTGATGCCGAGGGTTCCCAAATTATTTTGTAGCCGCTTTTCCAGGCGCGATAACCAATGTCGATATCTTCCCAATAAAACGGCGCGTAGATCTCATCCATCCCGCCCAACTCATTCCAAATACTTCTTCTAAAGATGGCGCTACCGCCGGACGCCCAGGCGGAGAGAACCGGTTTTGTTTTATCTTTGCCGTGAGTAAACTGCATCTTGCCACCCGCCCAATACATGTCCGGCCATGAAGCCCCCTCTTCGTTGAAAGTAACAGCAAAAACTTCGGGGTCGTCAAAATATTTCATGACTTTGGCGTCGTATCCTTGAAGAGGACGAACGTCGTTGTTGATGAGGGTGAAAAATTCCGAGTCCGATTTGGCTATTCCCTGATTGACCGGTTTGGTATACCCCAAGTTGGTTTTATTTCTGACGATAATAGCCCGGGGGTAGTTCTTCTCTAGCCAAACCAATGTGTCGTCTTCGCTCCCATTATCGATGACGATCAGACGCCCAAGGTTTTCAGTGTTCTCCACTATATAGGGAAGATTCTTCTCCAGTAGATAGCGCGCGTTGAAGCTGGGAATAATGATGTCGATCGTCTTTTGGTTAGCCACTACCTCTAGTATACCAAGGCTGGGCATAGGTTGAGAGTGTTAGAATTAAAATTGAAAATGAAAAAAATCATAAGACTGTGGCCAGTTCTAGTTTTTGCCGTCGCCTGTTTTGTCTATTACTGGAAAGTATTCCTCAAGGGTTATGTTCCGTTCCCCGGAGACCTAATGGTGGGTGCTTATCTTCCGTGGCTGGAAAATAAATGGGGTTTCCCAACGGGAGTACCCGTAAAGAACCCTTTGATCTCCGATATATTTTCGCAATTTTATATGTGGAAAAGTTTGATTGGAGAAGGCTGGAGACATCTGACCATACCGTTATGGAATCCTTATTCTTATTCGGGATATCCACTTCTGGCGACTTTTCACTCCGGAGTTTTTTATCCTTTTACCTTTATTTATGCTCTCCTGGGAGATATTAAGGGGTGGAATTTCTTAGTAATCTTTCCCTCTTTTGCCACGGCTCTAACAATGTATTTCTTCTTGCGCCAAATTAAAGTCGGCAAGGTTGGCGCAGTTGTCGGAGGCTTGGTTTATGCGTATTCCGGATTTGCGATTAGCTGGGCACAGTTTGTGACCGCTGATCAGGCAATGATCTGGATGCCTCTGGTTTTAATTATTCTCGAAAAATATTTTGAATCAAAAAAGAAATATTATTTATACTGGCTACCGATACTTTTCTTCTTATTGGTGACGGCGGGGCATTTTCAAATAATGGTGTATATCACAGTGCTATCCGCGGCGTACTTCGTCTGGAAGTGGATAGAAAAAAGGGACCTTAAGGATCTGGCGGTGATGATTGTTCCCGGGGTATTAACCTTTGGCCTTTCGGCTTTTCAACTGTTACCGACCTTGGAACTGACAAAGTACGGATTAAGATCGGTGGAAAATTATATCGCCCAATATAACTACGGTTTGCTACCGATAAAATATTTGGTGACATTAATTGCGCCAGATTATTTTGGTAATCCGGCTACCGGCAATTTTTTTGGAGTTTTTAATTATCATGAGGCTATTTTTTATACCGGAATATTTGCGGTGTTCTGTTTCTTACTATCGCTTTTTATGTACCGTTCCAACAAGTACATTCGATTCTTTGTTTGGGTAGTGGTCTTTGCTTTTTTGTTTGGATTTGACACTTTTTTAGGCAAAGCGGTTTATATATATAACGTCCCGGGAATCGCGACAAGTGCAGCGGGGAGAGTGGCCGTAATTTTTTCGATGGGTCTTGCGGTTTTAGCCGGAATTATAATTTCAAACCTCGAAAAGATAAGTTACAAGAAAATACTGCTGACTATAGGAATCGTCTCAACAATATATATCTTGTTGTATTATCTGGCTAAGTTTAGTGACGGGATGTTGCTTACTCCCGATAATCCAAATATGCTGTTGGCGGTCAGGCGTGCAGTAACATTGCGCAATCTCTTGCTTCCGGGTGCTTTGGTTGGAGCATATTCGATACTTCTGCTTCTTTCTCGAAAATGGCGGATTTTTTCGGCCGCCATCATAGTCCTTGTCTGCCTGGAGATGTTTCGGTTTGGATGGAAATACATCCCGTTTGTCCCCGAAAGAATCGTCTATCCGGAAACTCCCATTACTCAGTACCTGGAAGAAAAGGGTAGGTCCGAGGTTTTTAGAATCGACCGTGAGCGGGCTGAAGTATTGCCTCCGGCCACTTGGATGCAGTACCGACTTATGAGCCCTTCAGGATACGACCCAATGGCTATAAGGGGCTATGCCGAGATCTATCAGAAAGTAATCAATGGGAATTTAAGTGGACAAGTAGGAAGATATTCCGAGTTGGAGAGATATGATTCAAAGGCTCTGGGGGAATTCAATGTGAAATATTTGGTGGTGGTGAAGAGAGATAAAGTTGGAAAGTTGGGAGGAGATTTTATCAACTTTTCCATTGATCAAAAGGAATGGAAGAAAGCTTTTGAAACCTCGGAAACAGCGATTTTGGAAAACACAAATTACCGGCCCAGAGCAAGATTTGTCGATTCAACAGATAGTGAAGCAAAAATTACTTCTTATACCCCAAACACCATCAAAATTTCATTTAGTAAGGGAGCCGGTAAAACTCTTTTGCTCGCCGATACCTGGTATCCGGGATGGAAGGCTTATGTAAACGGCTCTGAGGTGGTGATTGATAAGTGTGATGGCATTTTTAGATGTATTAAATTAACCGACGATAATGGAGAAGTTATCTTTGATTACCGGCCGGCCAGTTTTCGGATAGGATTAATGATCAGTATTTTGAGTTTGATAGGGACAGTGATCGCCTTGGCTGTCCTAAAAAAGAAGTGATCATCTAGAGCATTGGGCCATCATCTGCACTTTGGCGTGCCAGGGAAAAATGACTTCCTTGACCAGACATAATTTAGAGAAATTTCCCAGCCAAGCTGCTGTTCTTTGTGGCATATCGAAATCTTCTTCAATGATCAGGAAGGTTAAATTATTTTCACCTACGGATCTTTTTTTCGTCCACAGTTTATCAACGTCTTTAATATATTCGGGTTGATTGGGAAGATAAGCAACGTCGGCCGGTTGATAGCCGAAGGTTTTGGTGCCGTACCACCAAAAAAGATGGTTATAAGGAAAATCGTAGACGGAAGGAAGGTAACTATAGACCTTGAATCCCTTTCCGGCGGCGTTTTGATATACCCAATCAATTGCCCGGAGTTCGTTTCTCATATTACTTCTGTCGTCCGATGGTTTAAAGGCGACATCTCTGGTGTAGTCTATTTGTGACTTGAGCGAATAGTAAATTGTCAGTCCTACAAGACAAAGGGCAAAGACTTTAATGACCGGAGTTTTTGATTCAAAGAGAAAATTTACAAAGGAGGCGAAGAAGATGACGATGGGTATGGATAAACCAAGCGTGTACCAAATCTTCAGACTTTGGGGGAAAAGAAGATAAAAAACGGCGGCAAATAGAATGAAATAAAAAGACACGGACCAGACTGCAAATTCATCGGTCTTTGACTTTTCCCGAAGGGTCAAGAGAATAAAGAGAAAAATAATTAGACCAATGATAAACAGGTACGGCAGGTAGTTTGGCGGCAGATGACTGGAGCGGAAGACCAAAAGTTGGAAGTGATCCCAACGCTGAAGTAGTTTGTCACTCAAACTTATTTTTTCTCCCAACATGGTCCCCTTTCCGGTAACTTCACCAATTAACAACTTGGTCATAATAAACCCATGCTTTAACTCAAAAAGGGCCTGCGGAAGTAAGGTGATGGTGAATCCGATTATTAAATTTAATAATTTTTTGATATTGGTTTTATCAAATAAAAGATAGATTAAGGCAAAAGGAAAAAGAAGAATACCAAAAGCGGCCTCAATTTGCAGAGCTAGCCCAGCGACCAGCCCTAACAGGAGAGTGTTTCTATCACTTTTATGACGTATGGCAGCTACGAGGACCGCAAAAAAGAAGATCGTAAAGAAAGGCATGGAGTTGGCATTCCAAAAGTAGCGGGCGGTATTAAACCCGGTGGGCATAAGAAAGAGAAAGAGAGCAGTAATACCGGCCAGGGAAACACTCTTCTTTTTGAGAACCAGCCACAAGACGATGACCGATATTTGATACCAAAGTATCTGCCAGTAGACTATGGCCGATGGGTTTCCTCCACTTAGAATAAAGGGGATCAGGTTAAAGTAATACCAGAATGGTCCTAAGAGGACCCCATTGATGCTGGTAGTGGGTCCGACAAGTCTGGGGGAAAAGGTAACAACCATATGACGGATATCGACCATGTCCCGACCCTGATCCATGGTAAAGGGATAATTGCCACCCGTCACTTCGGCTACTTTGATGATTGATGTGGTTACCAGAATAATGACCAAAGGGATCGGCCAAATATTTTTTGAAATAACATTCAAGAGTTTCTTCATAATAAAACCTTGATTTTTTCGTAGAAGTTTTCTGTCGAGAAAATCTTTGATCTTTCCAGGGCACATGTGGACATTCCGATCTGCTCTTTGGGGTTGTCTATTAGAGTGGCGGTCACTTTGGCGATCTCCGTATCATTCTCACATAGGAAGCCGGAGTCGGGTGTAATAATTTCTTTCTGACCACCTTTGTTGATGACTATCGGAATACAGCCGGAGGCCATAGCTTCCACCGTGGTCATACCAAAGTGCTCCACCTTGTCCGGATCGGTTTGCTCATTGACTTCGTAACCGGCGGCATGCCAGAAAAATCTGGCTTTGGAGTAAAGCTTCTTTAATTCGTTAAAGTCCGGATTAACAACAAACTCGACAGGGAGTCCTTTAGCCATCTTAACTATTTTTTGCATGATCACCTCGTCACCCTTTAAACCACCGGCCAAAATGAGTTTGTAGCCCTTGACCTTCTTGGATAACTTTTTGAAGGCCTCGATAAGGACGTCCTGCCGTTTGCCGTGTGAGGGAGAATCGAAACGGGCAACCGAAAGAATAACATCTTCTTTTTTACCCGGAGTGAAACTATCTATGTCGATAGGCGGATAAAGGACGAATCCTTTGTCTTTAGGTAGATTTTTTTCAAGGACGTTTCGGGTAAAGTCGGAGTTGTAAACGAACTTTTTGATAAAGACATTCTTGAGATTGTTTACCGTGGGATTGCCACCCAACTTTTTGAAGGGTACCTGAAAGTGAATGATATTGTTCTTGGAAAACAAGAAGGGGAGACTTCCGTCACTGACCCAAAAGATCAGATCGTAGTCTTTGGTGAACTGGAGCCGTTCGGTGTAAGCGGATTTTTGACTGCAAAGGCCGTATGCTTCCTCATCAATAGATATTTTGGAGAGATCCAGACCAAAGCGAAGCTCGGCGGACTTTAATTCATTTTTACTGGGCCAGGCCAGGACGACCGAGTAACCGTTTTTAATTAATCCCAGGGCGAAGGTAAGGATATATCTCTCCCCTCCTCCAAGGGTATCGATGTACGGATCGAAAATTAAAGCTTTTTTCATATTTGTATATAGACTATTCTAATCCAGATGACGATTTTTCTGACTTGTAGATAGACACAAGTGTATTCGAATATATCAAGGGATAGCCAAATTTTTCAAAATTGGCTGATGAGGATGCATAGATGTATTTTATCCCATATTCGGAAATGATGTTTTCAATAGAGATTACATCGGTGCCGGACAGGAAAAAAGATTCCTGGACCGACTCCCTTTTGGTGCCATCAATGCCCAGCAACCATGGTATTATACCGCCGGTAAAAAACGTCCTTCTCTCGGCGAGGGCCGATACTTTAGTTTTTTTGTTGTCAAAAATCGGATCAACCATGACGATCGCATCTTTGCCGGAATTTATTTTTAGATAGTCCAGAGCCATGATTTCTTCCTTGGGAATCACATATTCATGGAATTTACCGGAGTTAAAGAAGTCGTGACCTAGAGAGTAAATAACCAAGGGTGATAGAACGAATAAAAGAAGCAGACCGTATTTATTTTTGGCTAAGAAAACCCCCAAAAGAAATCCTAGGAAAATAACAGCAACCTGTCCAAATTGAACCGCATTAAATGGATCCGGTTGCGGAGTAATCACCAGGGGTAGGGACAGGGAAACTAAGATACAAAGACCAAGAAAAATATTTTCTTTGAATGATCTTTTGAACGATTTGATTAAATATATCAAACCTAATAATTTGATCCAAAAATTGCCCAAAATATAAATGAATATTTTTTCCATTTCCATCTGAGCGAGCCGAGGCCAATTATTTTTTGATTGATAGTGTAAGTATTTCAGGTAAAAACCATTCAAGCTAAACCTCTCCGGATCTTCAACCATCTTGGTCAGGAGCCAGCCCGGTCTAAAAGTGAGAGGTGCATTATGACTAAAACCTGTCTTATCGCTGATTGAGAAAAAGATAATACCCGACAGAATAATGAGTAAGATGGCGGGAAAGATGTTTTTATATTTATTTTTTTCGATTTGAAGTAGACAGACAACACCAAAGGCAACGACCATCGGTAAGGCAAAAAATATTTTGACTCCAAATAGAAGAGACAAAGTAATCGCGGCAAGATAACCGTATTTTATTGATTTGGATGATATCCATTGAAGGACTAAATAAGTACCCAGAATAATCAGGATATATCCAATACCGGTATGTAAATTGATTAGCTGGTCGTAAGGCTGGTCTAGTATGAAGGCGTTGCCGCTCCAATCCGAACCCTTTATAAACAATGGTTTAATAAAAGCTGCCGAACCAAAAAATAAAGTAGTAATGACACATATCACAGACCAAAAATCGTTTAGAGAAAATTTCTGGGCTAACTTAAAAATGAGAAATACCAATAAAAAGGTAACCGATAGTGAACCTATTTGAAAGTAAGTAATAGCAATCGGAATACCGGAAAGAAGGCTGATCGTGCCCCAGAGAGCATCGCTGAAATAATGATAATTTTTTAGAGGAATTCCACTCATTAACGGAAAAGTTGGGGGGATTTGCTTCGTCGTCTCCACCGCTAAACTGAGATGCCAAAGATTGTCTCCGCTGCCATTTATGAGCATCGTACCGTTCGGAAGAAGCCTACTAAGAAGCAAGGGAGAGGTGAGAATAACCGCAAAGATTAGAAGAAATAATAGAACTATTATTCTTGCTTTTCCCATTCGGAAATTATTTGGCGGTCGATGTTATCGTAAGTATCTTTTAAAGAAGGCTTTCTTTGCATCTCCCAAAGACGCTCGTAGGTAACGAACTTACTGAACATCTGGTAGATGATCTCGATCCAGCCCTCGGTGCCGTCCCGCCATAACCCTTGTCGGACACACCGGTACCAGAACTCGGAAAACATAATGCGGATAAAACGCCAACCGGCCATAGGCGGGTGATGGGCTGAAAGAAGCATTTGGGCTTCGTATTTGGACCAGACTAGGGTGTTCGGGAGTTTTTCGTCGATATTTTTATGAGAAAGGTGGACCATCTGTTGTTTGAGCTTACCTACCGGGCCATTGATCTTCGGCTGTTCGTGAAGCTTGCCTTCCCAACGGACGAGTGCGGAACGCTTCATAAGACGGAGGACCCGGGGATCTCCCCAGTGACCCAGATGTTTCCCTAGAAAGACTTCGTAGCGGCTAATGGTGTAGGCGGCGTAGTCCGGATTTTGAATGGTGGTCAGAATTTCTCTGGCGAGCTTGACCGGGATCCTTTCGTCGGAGTCCAGATAGAGGAGCCACTCCCCTTTGGCCGCCTTGGCGCCGTCGTTGCGCCACTTGGAAAAACTATCGGTAGTGGTGTGGACGATCTTAACCCCCATTTGGCGACAAATATCCAGAGTCCCGTCGGTAGAGCCCGTATCTACGGCAATTATTTCGTCGGCAAATTGAGAAGATTTGATCGCCGGAATGATCTCGTTTTTGACGTTGCGAGAAAGAATGATGATAGATAGTTTCATATTATTGTTTTCCGGGTACGGATACCTTTTTGTTCCAGCTACCCCAGCCAAAATTCCGGGTGAAGAAGTCCCTGACGGCGATTTTCTGAGCCGGAGTACCGATAAGTAATTTTTTGACCGCCTCGCGGATGAGAGCAAACTTGGTGCGGGTCCCGGCATAGGTAGTGCCAAAGAGGAGTCTGTTCCTTGTCAGAAAATAATCGTTTAAGGGCGATCCAATACCCGAGCTCTGGGCCACTTTGTGCCAAAGCTTAATTTGGGGATCGATGACCAATTTAAGTCCGGCTTTTTTGACGCGCATACAAAGATCGGAGTCTTCGAAATAAAGACAGTAGCGTTCATCAAAAAGACCTACATTTTCCAAAACACTTCTTCTCACGATAAATAAACAGCCGGTAATAAAGTCCGTAGTCCTGATGCCGTCGAACTGCCCTCTGTCCACCTCATCGACACCGAGATGGGTGGCGTAGACATTGTTCCAGTCGTGTTTGCCTCCGGCGTACCAGATGACTTTACCCAAGTCGGCCGGTAGGTAATTTTCCTTGAACTCGAAGCCTTTGGCAAAATAAATGAGTCCACCGACAACGCCGACACCGGTGTCGCTAATGGGAGAGGACAAAATGTTTTTGACTAAGTCTTTGGGAACCACCGTGTCGTTATTGATGAGAACCACGATGTCGACCTTGTCCTTGAGAGCGCGTTTGAAGCCGATGTTGTTCCCGGCGGCAAAACCCACGTTTCCGGGTGAGTCCAAGTAGACGGTGTGGGGGTATTTGACCAGGATTTTCCGGAGACTTTCCGAGCAAGAGTTATCCACACAGTAAGTAACTATTTCGACACCTTTGGGAAGGGAGTTTTCCTCCAGTTGAGTGACGACTCCGATCGTATCTTCGTCACTGTGAAAGTTAACCGTAATAAAGCCAATTTTCATTGACTTAATTATAACCTAAGCATAGGCAGTGAACACGAATGAGCTATTTTGATCTAAAGTACTCTTCTCCTTCTTCCAGACTCTCTTTTATTTCTGCAGGATCGATACCGAGAGCCACCATGGAGGCGTTGTCGGTAGGTAAAATGAGGGCTCTTTGTTTCCAAAACCTGACCGATTCTTCATACTCCGGCGTCCCGGGGGTGAGACTTGGGTCGCTGGGCTCGCGTCTGGCGCACGGACCCCAATAAGCGGTGTAGAGCTCAAATTTATCAGCCTGACGTTTCAAAACTATGGTCATCAAGTTTGTCTCCAGCTCTTTCCCTCCGACCACAAAACGGGTGTACCAGGTACGGGGCTTGCGTTTGGCAAAAACCACTTTATCACCTTCGTTGATCGGCACACAGATCGAACTTCCGGGGATCCCTTCGGTTTCCACTCCAAGGTGGGCAATCCCGTCTTTGTCGACCGATAGAGTGGCCGAGTCTATTTTTGACAACGCAGGCCCGATGGCCTCGTGGATATCTGGGTGGGTATAGTAGTGAGACTCCGGGGTGACAAAAACCTCTTCTCCGGATCCGAGGAATCCAATGGTTTGGGCAGTGTCCGCCTCTCCGGCTTTGGTTGTCTCAGGTGAATTCACGGAGTAATTATACCTCTATATCCGCCATAAATCTCTTGAGGTGTCCTACAATCTTTGAGGCAACTGGAGGTGAGCCTCGATTTTGGTTATCCGTTTTTCGTGCCCCATGTACTCGTGGTCAAAGAAATCAATCGTACCATCCAGATCTTTTTGAATTTTATTTAGCTTCTTGTGGATGGGTTTTAGCTTTTCTTCTAGTTTTTGCTCAAGCTTTTCTTCTACAACCAGCTCAACTTCCTCTCTAATTATGGTTCTGAGTTTGGAGAATTCTTGGTCAGTGATCATAATTCCAGTATAACAATTATCAAAGCAATTTTCGTTTTAATTTGAGAAAGAAGCTTTCGGTTTTTGACTCGGAATTTTCGAGTTTCGAGGTCAGAAACCAGTAGCGGAACTCTTTGAATTTTTCCCGGAAACCGGCTTGCCAAATAGGAGTGAACTCTCTTTCGTTGCGGGGTTTGCTTCCTTCCGCTTGCCAAACCTTGAGATAGACAAGCAAAATGGAGAAAAATTGAAGCAAAGCGACCACCAGTCCGTGAAGACCGTCTTTGTAGCCTTCACCGGCAAAGAAACGGGAGAGAAACTCTCCGGTGGGTTTTTTGATCAGATCGGCCGGGTCGAACTTATAACCCGAGTCGATAAGCTCTTTGGACTGCTGACCGGAGTAGCGCAGTGCCCTCAGGAAATATTCGTCGATCGTGCGGTAATGATGGTGCTCCAGTGCTTGGCCCACTTCTTCTTCCAGATTGATGCCCGTACCATAGGTTATCGGGACCGAATGAATTTCGTCTTGCCATTCGACCGAGCCTTTTTTAAAAAAGCGGATGTTGAAGTCCGGCCACCAGCGGGAGTGCCGGAGCCATTGACCGAATACAAGATTTTTTCGCGGGACGCGGACAAAATCAACTTCATTTTTGTCGGCAATTTCGATCAACTTGGCGGCTAAAGTTCTCGGAACCCGTTCATCCGCGTCGACAACAAATATCCAGTCACCTAAAGCCTTCCTGATAGCATAATTCCGGCCGGGTTCGACGTAACCTACCGCTTTGTGATCGTAGATGCGGTCGGTGAATTGCTTGGCGATTTCCTTGGTGTTATCTTCCGACTCCATATCGACCACGACAATTTCATCACAAAATCCGAGAGACTTGAGACAGTCAAAAATGTTTTCCGATTCGTTCCGGGTATTGACGACGGCAGAAATTTTTACTTTGGCCATAATTAATTATATCTGTATACTTTTATTTCACCGGAGTCAAAGATCGTCTCCAAATTCAGATCAATTGGCGCCAGTTTAATTTTTTGAAGGCGGGTTTCATAAACATATTTAATCTGGTTTTTTTGCAGAAACGCGATCCCCCACTCTTTGTCCTCCGTATCATAAAAACGCTGAATGTCTCTCGCCCTACTAATATAATTGAAGCCGGTAATGTCCAGATTGAGGATGTCGGACAAGAACTCCGGCTGGCCGGAAAGGGCTGAGATGTAAGCGGTGGAGACATAAGAGTAGAGGGGTTTGGGAGTGGAGACGCGGCTTGAGGCGGGTACGCTAAAAAGCGGGGACAAGACAATCCCCCTGGGTTGGTCTCTCAGAGTGTCCAACGCCCGGAGCTCGGTGAAACTAACCCGTGAGGCAGAGAAATAACCGATGTAGTCTTTGAGGGTTCCGACCGAAGTAACGGTAGCCAACAAAAGCAGGAACAGGATCAGGATAGGTCTAAGGCGCACTATATATTTGGCCATAAAGATCCCCAGAAAGAAAAGGGCGTAGTACATGAACTGGATGGTGTTCCAGGGATTTACATTTTGGACAAATAATAAGGGCAGGAGTAAACCGAAAGCGATGATCCACCGGACCAGAGATTCCGATAACCCGGAGCTTTTGGTTTTGATCATTTCAAAAAAGCCCAGGAAACGAAGGCCCAGGTTGCCCAAAAGGAAAACGACGAGAGCAAAAAGATTGATGGCACTTAATTTGAGGAAGCTGCCCGAAGCCTCATAAGCCTGCCAGGCTTCCACCAGGCGGGGCCAATAGAAACGGTCGTAAGAGGCGAATAAACTCCGGGGGAACCAGAACGGAGAAAAGATAAAGGGAGAGGGACCCCCCAAAGTGGTGAAGGGCAAAGAGATCAAAATGCCAAGAACCAGAACCCCCAGGAATAGTTTGTATCTTTTGGTAAAAAGCAGGGCGCCCAGAAGCAGAATAAAGGCATAGACTTTGGTTTGGGACAAGAGACCGCCAAGAAGTGAGAGGCCTAAAAATTCAAAGGTCTTAATCTTGGCATCACTCTTCAAGCGGTTCAGGAAAAGGAGGAGAACGATGATAGATAAGGCATAAGGTGGATTCAAAAAGATCGAGACCGATTGATTTGACCAGAAGGCCGACTCCCCCGCAAAAATATCCTGACCGGTGAGCAGTTTGGGAAGGAAACCAAATGATCCGGCAAGGAAAACCATGACCAAGCCGACCAATCTTTCCTCACGGGAGTACCGCCAACTTTTCATTAGTTTGTCCAGGAGAAAAATGATCGTCGCACCGGCGAGCACCGGGAAAATCCGGAAGTATAGATCCAAAGAAGAAAGGCCAAAAACCTTGACGGCCAGTCCTGCGAGATAGTCGAAGAGGAAATGGTAATTGGCGATCTTTTGTCCCGCTATCTGTGGATGGGACAAACCGGTCAGTCCTTGAGAGAATTTTTCGATAAGTGACAAGTGAAAGATAGCATCGTGACCGTTGGGGCCCCAAAAACCCATACCGAAGGGGTAAAGCAAACCGTTGCGGTAGAGGGTCAGGCCGGTTAGTAAAGCAACTATAAAACCGATCACCAGATATTTCGGTAATTCAGGTCCGCCGGATCTCTTGATCTTTTTGGACAAGAAATAAATAAGGAGAATGACCGCCAACCAAAATATCCATGTCGGGTGGGTGGTGCTTTTATATGGAGTATAGGGAGTGAGTTCCCAGGTGGTTTGGGTCTTGGAAATTAATGGTTTGATGTCTTTGGAAGCCATAACCGGCGCGGAAAAACCGGAGAAGACGATCCTGTCCGGCTCAAGGGTAAGGACTTTGCCATCCTGCCGAAAAGCTATTTGCCAGTAGTCCCACTGCTTGGAGTGCACGATATCGGCCAGTTGAAGATCGATATTTAGGACTACTTCCGTCCCGGGGAATTTGACCGAGTCAATGACGGCCGGGATCTCGTGGAAAAGCGCCCAGTCTTGATTGGGGGTCACAAAGTAATCTTCATAAACTTCACGGTTGTAAACACGGAAGTCGATGATCGAGGTCCGGCCATTTTCCGATTTGAGACCCAGACGGTAAAAGGGGCTTTGGTACCAAAAAACCTGACCGGAACTAACCCCGGTGGGGTCTCCTGTCCGGTAAAAATAAGCCGGAGAGCTTTCCGGATAACGGGCCTTGAACCAATCTCCGAAATCGCCGAGAGATATAGGGTGAAGATTGAACTTATCATGATTGGCCTTTAGGGCCAGGTAAACATTTTTAATTTCTTTTTTGTAGAGAGTCAGATCGTAATCATTTTCCAAACCGATATTGACGTGGGTAAATTCGTTGAGATCTTTCCGATCGTACATGGCGAGTAATTTTTCAAAGTACTTGGTGTCCTGACCTATGCCCAAGTAATCGTTTACCTGAACGGAGTAGGCCGACTGAGACCGAAAACCGTAAAAATTAAAGAGATCCCGCTGGGCCCAGCGAACCATGGCCAGATTGACGCGGTTATCAAAAGAACTTGCGGGTACCAAAGAATTATTTTTATCTGGGAAATAAGGGCTCCCCAGATACCCACCCCAAAGACGGTAATTATCGGTGGTGTATTGATCGTCACAGTTCATGGCCGTCAGGACCGAGTACTTGGACTGGAGATACTGCAAAGAATAACTATCCAAGTGCCAGGCGGAAACGGACTTGGGATAGAAACCGAAACGGGCAAAGAATATATCCATGTAAGTATCGATGATCTTTTCTCTGTCCCCCATCGAGTAGCCGGAAAGAAAAATCCGGTTGGCATTGAAAATCGAGATCCCTCCGGGATAAATGACGTCGGCGGCTGCCGCCAGTCTGGGGGTGATCTCCAGAAAGGAGCCCAAAGTCTGATTTTTGTCTTTTTCAATAAGGCCTTTAAAAAAGGCAGACATGGTGGCGTCCACTACCGCATCGTAACGGAGAAGCCAGGTAACCGGGAAAGCGGAATGGGTAGATTCGGTGTATTGGTAGATAGGTAGGGCCAAGGGGTCTTGCTTGCCTCCCTGCCAGCCTTCAAGCCCGCGGACCGGATTGGCGAAGGTCACATAAGTCTCCGGTTTGAAAGCCAGGACTTTTCCCGACGAGAGCAAGAAAATTAGAGAGAAAATAAGGAGGATTTTTCTAAGCATGTTTTATCTTAAAGTAACTAAAGGTCTCACGGAAAAACGATTTGCCTTCGAGAAATAAAATGGCCAGAGTATAGACCAAAGCCGCGAAGGCAATAACAACAATAAGTGAAGAGATCGAGTTGATGGTTCCCGCCGAAAAATATAACCAGAAGATCATCGGCAGGAGAGCCCGGAGAGGGGTCCTCACTATGTTTAATAAACTGAAGTTAACATATTTCTTCGCCAACAGGATGGTGACGATCGAAGAAGTGGCAATGATACCGGTAGCATAAGCTACACCCAAGTAACCGAGTTTGATGGCCATAAACGGCATGATTAACCAGGTTAAGCCTGTCCACATGAGCATGAGTTTGAAAGTAGATTTGATGTGACCGGTGGCGTTCAGGAGATTCGTTAGACTGGTACTAATACTGGCCCAAGCGGAGTTGTAAAGATAGATATAAAGAGGGACGATGGCGGGAAGCCATTTGACGTAGCGGGGAATGAGATGAGTCATGGGAAGGGCGAGAAATCCCATACCGACCAAAATGGGAAAGGCCAGAAGGCACATATATTTGAGACTAACTTCGACGGCTTGAGCGAGTCGCTCTTTGTCGTGCTGGAGTCTCGCAAAAGTGGGGAAGGAAACTTTCGTCAGATTGTCCATGACAATTCTCAGAGGTAGCCCGGCCCAACGGGAGGCCCAGCCGATATAGCCCAAACCTTGAGTGCCGATGATGCGGGTGAGAATTATGGTCATACCGTCATCTTTGAGAACGGCCAAAAATGTGTTCACCTGATAAGGTAGACCGAAACGGAGCAGATGGGTGAGAGAAGCTTTGCTGATGCCAAAACTAGGCTTCCAGGGATAGACGAGATACATAGCGACCAGGCCGACAATCCCCCGTCCGAGAACAGCCAGGGTAAATGAAGTAACTCCAAAGCCGCGCCAGGCAAAATAGACAGCGACGGCATTGAAAGTCAGAGTTTCCAGTACCTGTGGGAGAATGAGCTTGCTAAATTTGATCTCCCTTTCGAGCATGATAGAAGGGATCGTCTTCAAAGAACTCAAGAAAAGCGAGATGCCCATGGCGTACAAGAGGTAGAGGCCCGTCTGATCTATTTGGTACTGGGTGCGGATAACAGGAGAAAGAATAAAAAGGATAACCAGTAATGAAAGTACCAAAATTTGCTGAACCGTGAAAGTGGTGGATAGATCTTCTTTGGTAACGTTTTCTTTTTTCTGGATCAGAGCGGCGGCCAGTCCGACGTCCGAAAAATAAGCGAGGAAGTTTACTACCGAAGAAACCAGGTAAAAAACTCCATAGGTGTTGGGATCCAGAAAAATGGTGAGGGCTAAGGTGGAGACAAAAGAAATAATTTGAATGATGAAAGTGCGGGAAATCAATGCCAGGACACCGGAGACACTCCGTCTTTTGACTTCTTGGACTTCCAGGACCGATGGGGCGTCAGGAGGAGTATTTTCGATCATCGCGAATTAGTTTGAATAATAAGAGAGCGGAAAATAAAGTGATGATATCCGAAAGGAGGCGGATCTTGGTATAACCGATCTTGGTATCGATATGATGGACGCCCTGACCAACCGTAACGATAATGCGACCAAGATCAGGGTCCATTTCCGTTTGAATTTTCCGGTGATCCAGCTTGGTGTGGATTCCTTGAAAAGTAAACATGGGCAACATAACCTTGGCAGAGTCGGTGGAAACATTGACGTCAAAATTCATCCAATTGGTTCCGAAACGGAAATTTAAGATGCCTCCACTGCCCTCGATAAATTCCGGGATGGTGAATGCAGGATCCCCCGGTGGTCTCGACGCGGTTCTTGGTAAGTAGTCGAAAATACCACCGGTCACCTGATTCTCCCATGAGAGACCCGACATCTTCTCCTGAATAGTGACCCGGGTGTGTCTCTCGAAACGGAAGAAAGGCAGATTCCACCAAATGATCGCCAGTGTCAGGATGGAAAAGAGGATCGGTTTGGTGATCTTCGGCAAGGGAAGGGTCACTAAATAGCCGGCGGCAAAAGAGAAATAGAATACTATCAGGGCAACGAGGCGCCAGGGGAACTGGGAATACTGGAGAAGACTAATTCTTTCCCAGATAAAGTTGCTCCGGCTGTGAGTAAGGAAGGCGTACAGAAAACCAAAAGCCACGACCATCAAGATCATCAGAGAAGTAGTTTTTTGTTTTTTTAGTCTAAATAAAGCTACCACCGAGGCGAGTAAGGCGCCGATCCATTGGGCGTGGCCGATGGAAAAAGACATACCGTCTTCCGGACCCCAGGTGGAACCGCCATAGCCCCAAAAGCGGGATAGAAATAACTGTTTGATATCGGCAAAGTGGGCCAGGTAATTGAAGTAACCGATGGTCATGGTGTCGACGTGAACAAATTTTTGTTCCAAGACCACGGGTATGAAGAAAAAAGCCGATAGACCAACTCCCAAGAGTCCCGCCAGGAAAAGATCTTTGATCTTGGCAAGTTTTTTGGTTTTCCACAGCCAAAAGAGGGCCCAAATAATGGCTGTCGGAGCAAAGACCAAAGTCATGACATTGTGAGAGGTAAGCTGAAGAGCCAGAGCCAGACTTAGGAAAATAAAGTTTCTTTTGGAGTTTTCTTTGGTGATCAGGCGGTAGATATAAAGAAGGACGAAAGGGAACCAGACCATGCCCCAACCTTCATTCATGGCGCCACGGACATAAATGTCCACCGAGTGGTAGGGGGAATAGACATAGAGCGTGGCGGCCAGAACTCCGCCCCACCGGCCAAAAAACTCCTTGGCCAGTAGAAACATTCCCAGACCGGAGAGAAGAAAAGCTAAAGCGAACATCACCTTTACCGGTAAAAAATAACCGGCTCCCAGGAGAACCATGAGCTCCATGGGATAGTAAGGCATGGGGGGGTAAAACTGCATCAGGGGATAGCCATAACCATAACCGGCGTCGGGAACCCAGCGACAAGGGATCTGGCCGTCCAGAACGCACTTGTGGACCTCAAAGAGGCGTAAAACCTGCAAGTCGTCGTGCATGGGAAAGTAACCCGGCTTGAAGATGTCCCAGACGGCGGGAACCAGTAAGAGGAAAAGCAGGAGCTCCAAACGAAAACGCCAAATGAGTTTACCCAGAGAAGATATCGTTTGGAAAAAATAACGCATGTGTGGATTAATTATATACGGACGGAGAGGTTATTTTAGGCGGAAGAACAGGAGGGATTCGTGGGTACCGTCCGCTCTCGTAAATTTGGGATACTCGGCGATCAGTTCCAGCTTCGCCATTTCCGAGGCCGGTAGATGATTGCGGGAAGCATTCAAGACGTAGTAACGCAGATTGTCTTTATCGGTATTAAGAAGTCCCGCCGGTATTTCGTAAATGTTTGGAGTAGAGCCGACGACCGTAATGTTTTTGTGGCCTTCGGTGTAAATCTGTAAACCATCGGGGAGGGTACCGAAAGTGCCCTCGGTAAAGACAACTACACTGTTTCCCTTAGCTTCTTCGTTCAATAAATATTGAGCCACTTCTTTCTGGCCAAAACCGGCCGTCCATTCCGAAAAATAGCCACTACGCATATCAAACGGCATGGGGACCGCACCGGGATTGATAAGATAGACAAAGGTAAAAATTATCGGTACCGAGAGAAACAGAACGACCGACGACTTGATGAGAATTCCTTTCCGGACAAAAAGCCAGTGAAGACCCAGACCCGCCAGAGGAATCAGGGGTAAGACAGCAAATAGAATATAGCGGCTGGTATAAACCTTGGCGATGGAGGCTTGGAATACCAGAGGAATTAGTGCGACAAGGATCAGCAGTAAAAATTGACGTCTGGTCTTGGAGTTTAGATACCCCAGGACGCCAAGGATCAGAACAGTGGGAGTAAATAGAAGGAACAACCAGTTGGCGGTCGTCTTGAGGTTTCCCACTAGAGGAGAGAGAGGATGGGACAAAACTTCTTTGATGGAATAAACATAGTCTTGGTTTCTCGCTCCGATCATCTGAAAACCAACCCCCAGACGAAGAATAAGATACATGGCCTGAGAGATAACCACAGTCAGTAGTAATCCCCATATTAGTTTTCCCCAAAGACCTGTTTTTAATTTCCGGAAGTCAAAAGTAAAAATGATGGCAAGAACGGCCCAAAGATAAAAAATCATGGCCGGAGACTTGGTCATGAGTCCACCACCAATGGCAAAACCCAGGTAAATGGCGTACTCGGTTTGGAGCGTTTTGGCGAATTTGACCGCAAAAACAAGCGACCAGACTCCAAACATGGCTAGGAGACTGTCCGCCAGAGCCATGCGGTCGAAAAACATGGTGAAGGGAAGAATGGCATAGATCAGAGAAGAAAACAAAGCAATGAACGGGTCGGAAAAAAGAATCAGTCCCAGTAACCCAATACCGATAAGCGAACCAAGCCCCGCCAGTACGGAAACCGCGCGACCGGCAATAAGAGGATCGGAAATAAACTTCAGGGCGGGCATGGTGGCCCACATAAAGAGGGGTTGTTTACCGTCTGAGAGAGGCAAGAAGCGAAGCGAAGGCTCGTTTCTCATAATTTGAGAC
>CAZGSP010000040.1:0-9444 GCA_964528565.1 uncultured Pseudomonadales bacterium
TACATGCTTGTCAAAATGATCGTCCCCGACGACTCATGGCTCGCTGTCCGTACCACCCAAGGAGTCACCGGCTTTGTCGGCACCGCCGATCAGCCCACCCCTCTTCCGGAAAACGAAGTCAAAGCCATTACCGCCTTCGGTGAGCAGGCCGCTCCCAAGTTCCAGTCCGCCTACACTATTGGCGAAGCCGTAAGAATTATCGAGGGACCATTCACCGACCTTTTGGGGACTATTTCAGACATCGACGAGGCCAAAGGCAAGGTTATCGTCCTCGTTAGTATATTTGGAAGAGAAACACCCGTAGAACTCGACTTCTTGCAGGTCTCGAAAATATAAGAATCCTGCAAACCCGCCAAAGGCGGTGGCTCCAAGTCTCAAAGATCTAATTTTTTGCCACAAAAAAGGAGGGGGTGTTATCCCCCTCCCAATCGAGCTCCTATCTTACCGAACCGAGAAATTGGTATCCACGCTCCCCGCGGGAATGTGAAACACCCATTTGGCGTCCGGCCATACCAATCCCCAAATCGAGGAGCGAGGATCGGTAAAGATGGTTTTGACCAATTCAAGCCGAGGATTATCCCCCCCGTCTTCCATTACGTACACGTTGTCCTGGTACTTATCGATCTTTGCGGGCTTGATCATCCCATCGGGAGTTACCATGTTGTAGAAAAAATACTCCCTCTGATCGATCGACCCGGTTCCCAGGAAGAAACTGCCATCGAGAGCTGAATCGTCATAAAGGTTGTGGAGGGGTAAGTTCTCGATCACTACCACTTCGGTGGTGTAGCTGGTGCCAATCAGACCGGCCAGCCAAAAACCGACAACGCCAATAAAACAAAACGCAAAAAAACCCATCAACCCGTCAAAGACCTTAGTCAGGTACATCCAGACAGTCAGTCCAACAAGCAGAGCGATTAGTATCGTAACCATTTATATCTCCTTTGTCAAAGTGTATGGAAAAACCGATATCCTATATAATATCACATCAGCCTCAAAATGTCAAGTGTTATAGCTCAGTTAGCCACAAAAAAAGGAGGGGGTGTTATCCCCCTCCACACTATTACTTACCAATGTCCGCGCCTCCGGGAGGCAGATGAAAAATAAAGCTCTCTCCGGTTTGATCCATGCGGCTAAAGAGTAAGTACCATTTTTGCTTTGGCTGTACCGATATTATCTCGCACCATGCCCCGCCGGTGCTGTCGTACACAATCTGCACCTTATCAATATCCGCATTGACCCAGCGAAGGTCGGGCAGACCATTTTCGGTCACGATGTAGATGTACATCTCGTTACCAAAACCTTCGAGACGGTCGAGATAAATTTCCCGGTCTAAAACAACTTCGAGCCGATGGGTTTCCCTTATCGTGATCGTGGGCAGAGCCGCCCCGACAGCGACTTCCGCCACCGTGGCAATCATGACGCCAAGAAACATCAGACCGAATATTACGGGGCCTGGTGATGTCGTGGTTGAAGAACTTCCATAATTGAATTTTTTGAACATCAACCAAGCTACCCCAAAAGCAACAATCGCAAAAACTAAAACAAAAGTGATCATCTCTCCTCCGTTTACTGTTTCATCATTTCCAGCCCGGTAGTGGCGATCTCTACGTCCTGATCCTCGGTACCGCCGGAGAAACCGACATAGACCGTGTATTTTCCGATATCGGAAACCAGACCTCCACGGAAACGCGATTCTCCGTTTTTCGGTTCATCATCCCCTGTCAAATATCCGCTGTTTTTATGATTGGCCATCATCACGGCCAATTTTTCCATGGCGATCCCAAAGTAATTGGTTCCTTTGTCGCCTTCGCCCCGGCTTTTCCTTTGAAAGATACCGTTAACCACGGCAAATTTGATAACGAACGTTTTTTGTCCCTTTTTCTGCACACTCAAAAAAGCCACCCCCTTGTTCAAACCCAAAGATTTGGCGTGCACGACCATCTTTCTCAATGCGTACTTCTGCCAAACTTCGGTCAGGAACATCTCTTTCTTCATCTCAGCCTCCTCGGGAAATATTAAGGAACAAGAGGTATTCTACCACCGGGAACTTGACGCCCGTCCCGATTTCTGCCATATTGGATTTACACCTAGTTATGAAAAACCTAAGCGGTCAAGAATCACTTTGGGTCGCCTTCCCCATCCTCGTCGTCCTGATTATCCTTATCGCCGGACTCATTATTCTGCCCCAGATTCAAACCGAGATCCGCAGTAGAGCCTCCGAGCCGGCCCGTTCGGTCATCACTCCTCCGCCCCTTCGTACCGAGTCCCCGGAAATCATCTGCAGTGATCTTTACACCCCTGTCTGTGGAAGCAACGGCAAAACCTACTCCAGTCCCTGCGAAGCAAATCTGGCCGGCATCGACAAGTTTGGTGAGGGTATTTGTCCCACCCCCACGGCCACCACACCCATCAAGTCTCCCGCCATGCAGTACTTCATTCCCGTCACCAACTAGTTGGATAAATCATCCAGATTAATTTCCTCAGGTAAAATCTTTTTTCTGGTTTCCATGTCTTTTATATCCTCCTGATTGAAAATATAGTAGACATCCATACCTGACCGAACCAGTATTCTGGCTTCCCCATTGGCAAAATACGAACCCCCCAGTTCCGAAAAAGATCCCGTGTAAATGGTGACCAGCGTCTCACCCTCTTTAACCGACAAATTGAAACTCCCTCTCGGAACCCAATCGCAAGTTGAAATCATGACCCGGCCCCACCCTTCCGGCCTCAAACTTTCATTTTCCTTACCCATATAATCCAATGTAACATATCACGCCTGGAGCGTTAGTCCGTGTCCTGCTATACATTGACCTATTTGTGGTAATATTGGCCATCTCTCGCACACTTACAGGAGGACGAATGGTAACCATTCCAAAAAATAACATCAAATTCGTTAAGGTGTTTATTCAACCGGGAACAAGTATCGAGGTTATTACCACACCTCCACCACGCGGAGAATTATTTTTAGAAGCCAAACCGCCGGAAATTTCTTATGGCGTCGAAGATACTAACCAGCACCACATCTATCTCTCAGCAATCTATGAAAATTCCGAGGGAGACAGGCTACATATTTTCACTCCCTACGGCGAACCTAACACCCCAATCTCGTTTAAGATTTTTCTACCGGCAGACTGCCACCTCACCTTTTCCTTCGATGACTAAATTTTCCCTCCCGCCTACGGGCGGGATTCTTTGTACTCAATTATTGACTAATAATCTAAAATCTGGTATGCTACAGGATAGTTGTTTCAATGTTCTTTTAATTTAACCCAAGGAGGCAAAGTGAAAGCTGAAGCGTTTAGAAAGGCTCTTGTTTTGGTCGGCTTCTTCAATGCCGGTCAAGTAAAGAGACACGAAGTTGAGTACGCCGAAGGAGGTTCTCCAGACTCCTTCGTCAAGATCCGCATCGCCGATACCGGTACCAACAGGGGCGATCAGGGTGTCTGCGAGTACGATCCGGAGGCTCAAGCATCTTTATTCGAGGCATTAGACGACGCCGACGGAGTGGTAATTATTGCTCCTTACAAAGACGAATATCACGTTTTCGTCGCCGAATACGATTCCGCAGATCTTCACGCCCCTCTCTACTTTTTGGGAACCTTTAAGATCGACTGACCCAATCCCGCCTACGGGCGGGATTATTTGTGCCCAAATCTTGATTTATACGCACATTGGTGATATATTACAGGACAATTCGAACTTTGAAAGCGAGGTTATTATGAAAAAGACAGCTGTGGTCTTATTAAACGCCATCCGGGAAGCGGTCTCTCCGCTCCCCGATCCAAAAGACCCCGTGGAGGTGGAATCCTGGAGACGACTCTCCAAATTTCTCACCCGG
Organism: uncultured Pseudomonadales bacterium; assembly: GCA_964528565.1. GTDB lineage: Bacteria > Patescibacteriota > Microgenomatia > UBA1400 > MFAQ01 > UBA10133. The sequence continues at coordinate 3,839 of CAZGSP010000040.1, forward strand.
TCTCAGATTGTAGAAATTAGGACTCTAATCTTAGATGAGGCTCGTATCAGCCGGGAGTTCGGTCTTTTCATCCGTCCCAAGGATATTGATCAAGAAATCAGGTTTTGGCTGGTCTTTGTAGACTATCTCGCCGGCCCAAAAGTCATCGCTGAAAAATTCACCTTTGACCAATTTAAGGAATTTGCTACTATCATGCTTGATCGTGAGTTCGTCGGTCTCGGGAAGTACTACTTCGAGAAAATCTCCACTTCAAAGCCAAAACTCATCAACTCAAACAACGCGTTTCGCCTCCATCTCGAGGCTGTGCGAGCCAGGATTATCCATGCCATCTTCAATAACAAACTCCCTCCCGTCTAAATAAAGAGGGAAACAAGAAGCACTCCTCCCGCCACCCGGCGGGATTTTTTGTACTAAAATTGGCACCCTTTCGGGTGCCAAAACATCTTATTACTAACCGGACCGGTTCGAGCCGGCCATCTTTTCTTTCTCTTCCCTGCGGACTACAAAATAAAGCACGATGAAGAACAATCCTAAAATCACGGTGTAAGAAACCCACCCGAAAAACACCTCCAAGTGCACAGTCTTCACATCCCTCGGATTCTCAAAGCTGACGAATCCGGATCCCGAAAAGATCAGCGTCGTGGTCGCACCATCCAGTACATACACACCGGGATTAAGCGTACCGGAAGCGGCGAACCTGGTGGGCACGATCTCCGGTTGCAAGACCAAAACCACGTTGCCCTCTTGACCCAACAGTCTCGGTGCTTCTGCCGCGATATCGGAGTAGGCCAGCACCTCGACTGGAGAACTTGCATGCACAACCACGCTCCAGCCATCTTGCAGGGTAGTCGAGTTCTCCGTGCGACAGGAGAGCAGGAGAGCAGATCCACCCCAAACAAGTGCCACATAGCCGACCACCACAGCAACCACATACAAAACAAAAAAAGCCAAAGCTCGATTTTTCACCTTACCTCCAGTTTTTAATTTGCTTTACAAACCAATTATCTGGTTGTGAATTATAGGCTTAACTGCCTCACCTGTCAAGATACTTCAGTCAAACTATGCTAGAATATCTCTACCACTTCGCAAGAGGTGGCAGCTAACCCCAAAAAGGCTCAGCGAAATAGGTCTATCTACATACTAATACCTCAAACCTATTCACTAATCCCCTTTTTCCGTTGGCTAAATATTAAATAAATCTATTTCTATGGCCAAAAAAATCAAAGCCATCCTGAAGCTTAACCTTCCCGGTGGTACCGCCAATCCCGCTCCTCCCGTAGGTCCCGCCCTGGGTCAGCACGGTGTTAATATCATGGAGTTCATCCAGCAGTACAACGCCAAAACGGCCGACATGAAAGGTCAGGTCATCCCCGCTCTCGTCACCATCTACGAAGACCGTTCCTTCAAGTTTGAGCTCAAAACCCCTCCGGTCTCCGCTCTTATAAAACAAACCCTAAACCTCAAGCTTGGATCGGGTGAACCGAATAAGAACAAGGTGGGTTCTATCACGAGAGATCAAATCCGTGCTATTGCCGAGAAAAAAATGCCCGACATGAACACCACCGACATCAACTCGGCTATCAAAATGGTCGAAGGCACCTGTAAATCAATGGGTATTACTATTTCAGAATAACTATGACAAAAATAATCTGGAAAGAACTATATACCGACCTGCCTACTCATATTGCCGAAGCTCTCCGCACCGCCCGCGTCAAACCCGAGCAAATCGTGGCCAAAGCAGATGGTGAATTGATGGCCATCGAAGGCATCAAAGAAGAAGACGTCAACACCATTAGAGCCATTTACAACACCGAAACGGCCGAAGGCGCCAAAAAAACGGAAGTCAAGCCGGCAGGCGCACAGTCCGCAGAAGGCGGATCCGATACCGCGGAAGGCGAACCAACACCCGCCGTCGAGAGTCCTAAAGAAGTCAAGAAGCCCAATCCTCCCAAAAAACGGGGCAAGAAGTACAAACTAATGGCCAAAGAGATCAAAGCGGATGAGATGTACTCCATCGAAGACGCCGTCGCCAAACTTCAGAAGCTGTCTCAAAGCACCAAACTGAAAACCGTCGAGCTTACCATCAATACCCGTGAAACCGGTCTTCGTGGCGAACTCAAACTTCCTCACAGCACCGGTAAAGAGCTGAAAATCGCGATCTTCTCCGACAAAGTCGCCAAAGACGTCGAAGCGGGGAAAATCGACTTCAGTATCCTTCTTGCTACCCCGGCCGATATGCCAAAGCTCGCGCGTCTTGCCAAGATCCTGGGCCCTAAAGGCCTGATGCCAAATCCGAAGTCCGGCACGGTCACCGACAATCCCGAGAAAAGAGCCGCCGATCTGACCGCAGGCGGGACTCTCCCCTACAAAACCGAAGCCAAGTTCCCCATTATTCATCTGGCCCTGGGTAAATCCACTCAAGACGCCAAAGATCTGGCCGAAAATATTACCGAAGCCCTAAAGGCCATCGGAGCCACCAAGATCAAGAACGCTTATCTCTCTTGCACCCACACTCCCAGTATGAAGCTTCATCTCGGCACTCTGTAAATCGCCAAGTAAACAAAAAACCCCCCGCCCGGGGGATTTTTTGTCATAAAAAGCCCCGTCTTTCAACGGGGCTAAGGAATATTTCGGATTTCAAAACAAGATGATAATCACTCCAAAGAACAGGGGAATTAGCGTCCCCAAAATGCCAAAGTCGGCAATGTTCTGAAGGAAGGTACCGGTTTTTTGCAAACCAAGAACTTGTCTGTTCTCGGTTCGTCCCACTTCAGTGTCACCCATAGCGACCCCGATACCCACAGCCGTTAGTAGGGAAAAGACCCAAGCCAGAATCGGTGCTAAGACATTTAGCACTACGGTCACTAACACCGAAGTATTCTGGACTTGTACCAAGTACTCCACCCCGGCTGTCAAACCCCAGTTACTGAAACCAAAAACCAAGAGGATAAGTAACGCAATGAAAAAGGCCGACCCCTTCCCGTGTTTCTTGCCTACTTCCAAACTGGCTAAAATGATCACGGTAATGCCCAATATGATAATTAGGATCGTCAGCAAGGCTTCGATTCCACGACCGGTAAAAAGTAGTGTAAACACTCCCAACACAGTCGTTACTCCCGTCCAGGAAGCCCAGGTTGCTCCAAAAAGAGTACCTAGAGTCGTGATGAAGGTTAGTTTTCCGTAGTAGAACAGGGTGGCCGTAAATAGACCCAGTGCTGTCAAGAACGGTGTTAAGTCGGATTGAGATTTGATCGTAGAGGCAGCGTATGCCCAAAGCCAAATTAAAAACCCAACACCAACCATTATCCAACCTGGTAACGTAGCTTTAGACACAAGCACCAGTATGGGCATCGTCAGCCAGCCGGCCAATAGTCCTCGAATCCCAAAATAACCAGCATTCTGTTGACTTTTACGGCGGATCGAACCTTCTCCCCATGACCACAAGGTCAAAACCACCATCAAGATTAAACCGACTGCCGTCTTGGCACTTAACTGATTATTCAGGTTGCCCGGACTTAATTCAGGTACTTCCTTTGAAATCAGCTCAGACCAAAATGACCGGTCTTTCTTCTCCGACAGTGATTCGGATTGATTTGGATCCACCGGAATTGAAGTTGGTGAGATCTCGGGAGTTCCCGTAGGATCGGTAAGACTTTCACCGGTGGGGTACATGGTGTCGAAGCTGGGATAGGCGCTTCCGCTTCCGGAGAACATAAAGAATGCGCCCACAGCCAGAGCCAGTAACAACAAAGCTACGACCACCACGAGCAACATCTTCTTACCCGTACCGGCCGGCTTTTTCCCTTCTTCTACCACCACACCTTCCACGGCTTCTCCACGGGGTTTCTTGGCAAACAACCCCTTAAATGGACTGGTCCTCGCCGGCTTTGGATCCGGACTACTTGTTCTTTGGCTACCGCGGGCACGAATCCTTTCGGCCCGTGTCGGACGGCTTCCGGAACCGGCAGGAAGGGGAATCACAGGTGTATAGGTCGGTTCGGCCGATTGAGCGGGAGATTCCGAATTTAACTGAGCTTTTAACCACTCGGCCGACTTGTTACCCATTAATGCCTGATCCAAAAGGGCGTCGGCTTCGGCATCGGAACGCTGCTTGAGGGCGGCATACACAGCCGCGCCCGCGCTCCCTGGCCTAACCATGTCATACCACTTCCTAAACTTGTTGGTATCCATAATACCTCCTAATATTCAGATTTCAAAGTTCTCTGCCGAATTATACTACTTTTCCCTTTCGTCAAGCCGATAATAAGCCAAATTGCGCACTGGCGTCATCACATATAAGATAAAAAATCCCCGCCATTAGCGGGGAAAACGGTTACTTCAAAACAAGAACGTAAGGAAGACCTTCCTTGACTTCTATGCGGCCGTTCCGGATCAACTCCTGGACATCCGGCTGTCTGACCTCCTGCGGAGCCATCGGCATTTCGCCTCCGGCCTGCCGGATTTCATCCAAAGTTTTCAGTGCTCGCGGGGAAATATTATTCATTCACACTCCTATTGGAAAGATGCGTACTTTACAGCGGGTATTTTACCATATATAATAGCCCAAGTTCCAAGACCAGAGGTTTACCCCGCTAAGGCGTGGGCGATTAATATCCTCTGCAGAACAGAAATCTGTTTTGCGCGTCTTGAGTACGCGTTTTTTTACGTCCAAATATAAACAACCACCATGCCAAATCAAAAAAAGGTTCACCAACTCGCCGAGATCGTCAAAAGTCTGAACGACTCTAAAGCTATTATCCTCACCGAATACGCCGGTCTCACCGTCAAAGAGCAAAATCTGCTCCGCTCGGAAGCCGACAAAACAGGCGGTAAGTTCCTCGTCACCAAGAACAATCTCATGCGTCTCGCGCTCGAAGAAAAGTCCAAGGATCTGGCCAAAGATCTCGGCTCATTCCTGGAAGGACCGACCGCCGTTCTATTCAGTCCCGATGCCGTCTCCGCCTCCAAGGTCGTTTCCAAGTTCGCCGAAGATCACGAAAACCTCAAGATCAAAACAGGCGTCATGGACGACAAGATCATCACCTTTGCCGAGATCACAGCCCTGTCCAAGCTCCCGAGCCGCGAACAACTATTGGCTTCCCTATTGGCTCAGCTTCAAGCTCCCGCCCAGGCTTTGGTCCGCCAGCTTCAAGCTCCCATGCAAAACTTTGTCTATGGCCTGGAAGCTCTTCGTGCCAAACTGTCTTAATTAGTCTCGTTAATTAATAAATAATAAAAAAATATGTCCGAGAAAGTCACAAAACTCGTTGATCAGGTCAGTGAACTCTCTGTTTTGGAGGTTGCTGAGCTAGTCAAAGCTTTGGAGGAAAAGTTTGGTGTCTCTGCCGCTCCCGTCGCCGTCGCCGGTGGCGTAGCCGCAGCCGCCGCCGCTCCTGCCGAAGAAAAGACCGAATTTGACGTCGTCGTCACCGACGCAGGCGCCAATAAGATTGCTGTTATCAAAGCCGTCCGCGAGATCAAAACCGATTTAGGTTTGGTCGAAGCCAAGAACTTGGTAGAGAAAGCCCCCGCCACCATTATGGAGGGTGCCAAAAAAGAAGACGCCGAAGCCGCTAAGAAGAAACTCGAAGAGGCCGGGGCGAAAG
>CAZGSP010000041.1:0-24007 GCA_964528565.1 uncultured Pseudomonadales bacterium
GGGCGGATATTTTTTGAAGCATATTTTATTTATAACCCAAACAATACCCGAAATCAAGGAGTACAGAGCCGAGTGTCAACCGATCCTAAAAAAGATGACTCTTTCCTTCGCCGGCGGGGTCGATTTTCGAACCATATTTGATATAATACCACCGGATGTATAGATCTAATGCTAATAAGGTTTTTGCCGTCGTCAGGCATCTTTCAGATGTCTGACTTGTCACGCCATAATTTCCAATACCTCGATAGGAACTAAGCACCGCAATCATTGCCCACTCTGTCTATGGTCTAAACACTTGGATCTTAAAACCCCAGGAGATCGAGGGTCTTTCTGTGGTGCAAGAATGAAACCGATCGGCTTAACCCTCAAAAGAGATGGGGAACCCATGATTGTCCATCTGTGCTTAAACTGCGGTAAGGTCTCATGCAATAGAATCGCCGGAGACGATAATTCTTATTCAATAGTTCAGCTAATGAATGCACCTATCAAGCCTGATACAGACTTAATAGCTAAATTGTGTAGTTCGAACATCGACTTGATTTCTCAAGAGGAGAAGTCTTTGGTTCTAACTGCAATCTATGGTAATAACTACGAAAGGTATTTGAAGTAAAAACGAAATACGCGCTTATTGTGGTGTTTCCCCAATAAGCAATGGGCGACGAGTTGCAGCAATCACCCCAATTATTATCCACAGGACAATGCCCAGAGTTAAGTTCCACACCAAAGAAACCATTCCTATTGCCGATGGCGCAAAAATTATTGTGCTCGCAGAAAGAAACGCGTGCATCAGCATGATCACAGGCAAACTGGTTGTTTTGTCATATACCAGCACCAAAAGAATTCTGTATGCCGGCAGGGCTACCAAATAAAACGCCAAAAATCCCGCCACAAACAATACCCACGAACCCGTACTTCTCATATAATCACTTGCCCAAAACGCAATCATAAAATGCCATATTCCCCAGAGATAACCAACGATCAGTCCGGTAGAAAAAATGCTGTGCCTTTTTCGTAATTGCGGTATAGCAAAACCGGTCCATCCCGTCTCCTCCAAAAGACCTCCGCCTATCAACCCCCACGAAATGCCAAAAATCAACGAACCAACTTTATCTTTAACGGTCACAATTCCCGGCAAAAAATCATGATTTATAAGCGTCAACGCAAAAAGGACAGCCGCCACAAGTAGAGGTCCCGCCAACACCGCTAAAACATACCAATATGCTTTCATCCGCCACGTAAATAATCGCTTCACAAGTGTACGAAGACCGGTTTTCCCATCACAGAGGTAGTTCATCACTATGCCGGAGAAGAAAGGTCCAGCGAACATGGCCACTAGTACTGGAAAAAACAGCTTACTTGCCTGTTCATATGTACCGGGAATATTGCCCGGCCCACCTATGAGCAGAAGTATTCCACCCCACGAGATAGTAAATACAAGAAAGTAATAAGAAAAAACAGGGTGTCGCTTAATAAAACCAGAAATATTCATAGGCCGTTCTATTACAAAATTATTATAACAAAAGGGTCCAAATTTTGAATTTGCTCGCCGGATGGGTCGATTTTCGAACTATTGGAGCAAAGTCGCCAAGTTTACTTGTAGACCAATCTTCCTTCGACACTCCGATCCAAGTTTTGATGGGAGGATAAGTATTCTTAAAAAAATCGCCCTCGGAAGAGAGCGATAGTAGATCGGACAGAATTAAATGAATAACATGGTCAGGACGGAGAGCAAAGCAGTGGTTCCCAGACAGATGGTGAGGAGTTTTTTGCTTTTGACTATCTTATCCAAGTGCTTGATAAAGGTTGGCGGCCAGAGGCCCCGCCGCGAAACAAGATCCGTCAATCCGAGACACCCTCCGATAGCGGCGGCAAGCGACAGAAGAAAAATAGCCGGTAACGTGTAAACAGCCGGATTTAATAACGCGAGCAACCGGATAATGGTGGCTACTTGAAGAACCAGGCCACTTAAACTCAGTCCCCCAAACACCACAACCGAGGCGATATCCACTCTTTCAATGATATTTTCTTTATCGATCAGATGTTTAAGTTCAAAAAAGAGATATGTCGGGTGAGAAAAGGTGAAGACAAATGCGGCGCCGAAAATAAGAACCGGCCAGTAAACTCCGGCAGTTATAAAATACTCCAGGAAGATGAGGCTTATTAACGGCGCTAACGCAAAAACTACATTACTCACCAGGGCCATGATTTGGTGGCCTTTAAAATAACCGGCTTGTGACACCGGACACCTCCAAAAAAAGATTTAAAGAGCCAGACTTAAGTTGGTGGATATTATAGACTACTCTTTGGAGCGCTGAACCGAGATGGTGCACTCCCCTATCAGAGCGGCAATGGCACCGACGGCTGCCAGGACGGGCAGAAAAACGACTCCGACAACGCCGATGGTGAGAGGAAACTTAATAATGATTTTTTCTTCCTTATCTTTGATGGTGATGTGGCGGACATTTCCTTGGGAAATGAGTTCCTTTACTGTCTTCAGAAGATTTTCTCCGGAGACTTTGATGGTTTCTTCGGATTTCGTGGTTTTTTTAGTTTTTTTGGCCATGGGATATTTTAATACTTGTTGCGGAGGAAAGTGGGAATATCGAGATCGTCTTCAATTTCCACCTCGTCGTGCTGAAGTTTGTACTTGCCGGCAGGAGCACTTTTGGGTGGATCGACGGTTTCCGGCAGGGGTTCGGGGGTGGGGCCGGCGGGCTCTACGAGAGAGGGCTTGAAGAAAGTGGTTGAGCCGGCCACGGGATTGTAGTGACGGATACTGTCGAAGCCGGCGGCAATGACCGAGATCTGAATGTCTTCTCCCAGATCCTCACGAATAGTGGTGCCAAAAATGATATTGGCGTCAGGATCGGCCGACTGAGTAATGATGGAAGAAGCCTCGTTTATCTCCGAGAGAGTCAGACCCTGGTTGCCCGCAATATTAAAGAGAATTCCTTTGGCTCCATCGATGCTGATTTCCAGTAATGGTGAACTGATGGCGGCATTGGCGGCGATAATGGCTCTTTTTTCGCCCGAAGACCGGCCAACTCCCATGAGCGCCGAACCGGCATTGGTCATAACGGACTTAACATCGGCAAAGTCGACGTTTACCAAACCGGGAATGGTGATCAGGTCGGAAATACTTTGGACACCCTGGCCGAGAACGGAGTCGGCTGTCTTGAAAGCATCAAGAAGGGTTTGGTCTTTCTTGACCACGTCCATCAATCTTTGATTGGGAATAATGATGAGAGTGTCTACGTTGTCCTTGAGCTTTTCGATCCCCTCCTCGGCTTGAACCCGGCGACGGGCTCCCTCGAAAAGAAATGGCTTGGTCACCACGGCGACGGTTAGAGCCCCGACGTCTTTCTTGGCGATCTCGGCAATTATCGGTGCGGCACCGGTGCCGGAACCGCCTCCTTCACCGGCAGTAATAAAGATCATATCGGCTCCGGACAGGACTTCTTTGATTTTTTCTCTGGATTCCTCTGCGGCCATAAGACCCACTTCCGGATTTGATCCGGAACCCAGTCCTTTGGTACTTTTTTCACCAATTTGAAGTTTGATATCGGCGTTACTGGCAAGGAGAGCCTGCATATCGGTGTTGACGGCGATAAATTCGACGCCTTTGATCTTTCCCGAAGCAATCATGGAATTGATGGCGTTGTTGCCACCGCCCCCGACTCCAAGAACTTTTATCTTGGCGAAAGTATTTGTATCCGGTTTTACTAGACCCACTTTATGGTAAGAAAGATTTTATAAATTCGATCACCTTCCCCGCAACCTGTTTGCCGGGAATTGCCTTTATCATACCAGATAGTTTTATTCCTCCAGAAGAAGATTCATCTTTCCTTTTGTAACCGTAAAGAACCAGTCCGACCACCACGGCGGATATGGGTGTAGTGATCTCTTCGATCATGCCCGAAAGACCCTCCGGGATACCGATCTTGGCCGGCAACTGCATGACCCTACGGCAACTCTCGGTACAATTTACGGTCAAGGAACCGCCGCCGGTAAGAACCACTCCGGCAGGTGTCTGACCTTCGTAGCCGGATTGTTTAACGATACTGTTCACCATGGTAAAGATCTCGTTCAATCGGGGACGAATAATACCTTCGGCAATAGTTTTGCGGGAAACTTTTTTGACGTCTTCGCTAATGCCAAGTTTTAATAAATCTATTTCGTCGGTGGTTTTTTCTTCATCACCCCTTTCGTGTTTTGGGCGGCTGACGAAATGCTTGATTTTTTCGGCGCCATCCACACTTATCTGTAAGCCAATGGCAATATCGTCCGTGATCTTTTTGGCTCCGATAGGAAGAACGGCCGAGTAGACACAAGATCCTTCCAGATAAACACAAACGCTCGTGGTACCGCCACCGATATCGACGAGGATCACTCCCAGCTCTTTGTCGGTTTCGGACAGAACGGCTTCCGCCGCGGCCAGTCCGCTGAAGACCAAGCCGGAAACGTTGGCACCGAGCTCACTCACGCAACGGGTAACATTTTTGATGGCGGGTGAAAGGCCGGTGATCAAGTGGGCTTCGGTCTCGAGACGGACACCGGACATACCCGTGGGGTCTTTGATACCTCTCTGGCTATCGACAATGAACTCGATCGGTAATACATGGATGATCTCGCGTGAAGTGGGCAGAGAGACGGCTCTGGCCGCTTCGATGACTCTAAAAACATCATCCGCAGAAATTTCTTCTTCCGCCTCCCGGATGGCGACTAAACCGTGGGAGTTTTGTGAGGCGATCTGTTCACCGGAAATAGAGACGTAGGCCGAGTCTACCCCGATCCCCGCCATTCTCTCGGCAGACTCGACACAATCGGTGATCGCGCCGACGCATTCTTCGATATTTACGATCTGACCTTTGCGGACTCCTTTGCTGGGAACCGTAGCTACACCAATAACATTTATTTTGGAACTTTCTTGTGACGGTACTGAGATCAAACAAGTTATCTTGCTCGACCCAATATCAATCGCATTCAGACCCTGCATTTTTGCCATATTATCTTATGATAGGGTTTTTAAATCGTAAATCAATCACTTTGGCATCTTTCTTTAAGGTGACGAGGTAAGAAAAGGATTTAATAGCCTCGGTTACCCGACCCTCATCGAAAGGTACACTTATAATGATATCAGGTTGGTCCGCTTGGCTCAAGAAAACCCTCTGACCGACGATCCGGATCGATTGAACATTCAAGTACTTGTTAACCAACTTTATTAATCGGTAAAGAGAGCTGACGGTTTCGCTGTCCGGTTTTTCGGAGATGAGGTATTTTATGGGAGATTCGCTCGTGGCAACCGGGGTCATACGGCCGTTGTCCCACAAACCAAAACCGCTGGCACTGGCTGTTCTTGCGTAAGCTTCAATTTCGATGGAGGGTCTGGGCCAGTCCGCCGAAACAGTCGAACCGGAGTCGATGTCCATGGATAGTACCGGCAGGTCTTTGACTAAGGAAACCATGGTCAATATCGGAGTTTTACCTCCTTCCAGAGTAACCGTCAAAGTATTAAACATTTTAAAACCGATGGTTACCCTTTCGACCGAGTATGAAGATATTAAGGACTGCGAGGCCAGTTTTTGATTTAGAAGCAGGACATTCGTGTCCAGATACTTACTAAACTTTTGGATGATTTCCGGAGGGCAGTTTTCTCCATCGAGAGAACACTTGACATACTTGACCTTAAAAAGATTATTCAGTAGAAACAAAAATAACAAAAATAGGAATATCGGAAGTATTTTTCCGATCACTCCTTGTGAACGCCGTCCGAGACGTTTAGATCGATTGACGAATGATTTGGACAATCTTGTCGGTAGCATTGGTTATCAGGTTTATAGTTGGCTTGACCGAAGGCGATTTGACTAACTCCGTAATGGCCAGATACAGACTTTCCGGAGTAAGATCCTTTTCTTCAAGGACCCGGCTCCCGATCTCCTTTTCGGCCAATCGGGCGTTTAATAACTGTTCGTTGTGGGAAACCCAGGATATGGGAATCAAGATGGCCTTCTTGCCAAGTAGCATCAGTTCATAGACGATATGAGCTCCCGACCGGCCGACAATGACCGAGGCGGACTGCATGTAGGAAGCCGCTTCGCCGCCAAAGAAGTACGGGGCAAAAATATAGCGGTCTTTTTTGTCACCCAGCTTCTCTTTGGTTCGCCGGGCACGATCGAGGTCTTTGGTCATGGTACTCGAGCCGGTCTGGTGAACAACAGTGTACTTTTCAATTAGTTTCGGTATGATCGGGAAAACGGCTTGGTTAATGAGGTGGGAGCCCTGCTTGCCGCAGGTAATATAGATCAGTTTGGGGTCGAATTTCTTGGTATATTTTTTGTTTAGGATCTCCTTGCGTACCGGCAAACCAACCACCTCCGATTTTCCTTTGGGAAAATTTGGCAGGGAGGAAGCATGGGTTAAAAGAATCTTTTTGACAAACGGTGAAATGGCTTTGTTTGCCCAGCCGGAAACCACCGTCTGTTCGTGAGTGATGGAGGGAATCCGCAGAACCCAGCCGACAATGACGACGGGGACGGATAGATAGCCTCCGGAAGAGAAGATCAAAGCCGGCCGGTATTTTAGAAGATAGAGAAAAGCCTGGAAAAACCCAAAAACAATTTTCAGCCACTCCATGATATCTATCTTTTTAAAGAACTTACCTGTCTTCAGCTCCAGAAACCTGATCTTTGCCCGGGTAACTTCCTGGTACTCGGCCGACAAACTTTTATCACCACGGGTGGTAAATTTGTGACCGATCCAGATGATCCGGTAGCCATCTTTTTGAAGCACCTTAGCCACTTCCAGAGCGCTGTTGTGATGACCTCCCGTAAAAGCGATCAGTGGTTTCATGCTCTTTTGGAGATATTAATTAATAGACCAAGGGCGATAAAGTTGGTGACCAGTGAAGAACCCCCGTATGAAATAAACGGAAGCGGTACCCCGGTGAGAGGAATAAGAGCCACCATAGAGCTTAGGTTAACAAAGATTTGTAATAAAAAAAGTAGAGAGATGCCACTGGCGAGTAGTTTATCAAATTTATCGGTAACATTCAGGGAAACCTTAAAAGACGCGATCATGATTCCGACCATGGTAATTATTAGTATGGTACTGCCAATGAAGCCAAACTCCTCGGCGATAATGACAAAGATCGAGTCGGTGGTGGCTTCCGGAAGATAGTCGTACTTCTGACGAGAACGTCCCAGACCGACTCCGCTCATGCCTCCGGAACCAAGCCCATAAAGTACTTGGTTAATGTGATACGACGCACCTAAAGGATCGGAGGTAGGATCGACAAAGGTTCTGACGCGGTTTAACCGGTAAGGAGAGGTGAATATCAAAGCCGAGATGGCAACCAGAAGAATGAGGCTGAAAGAAAATATCTCCTTGAGCTTGGCACCGGAAAGATAATAGATCAGAAAGGAGACACCGATAATAATAATGCCGGAACCGAGATCCGGCTGTAACATAATGAGCAGAGTATTCAGTCCGATAAGCATGAGAAACTGCTTGATGCTTCGATCTATCTGAAGCCAATGGGCCAGATAGATGGCAAAGGTAATTTTTAAAAGCTCCGATGGTTGTAAAATTATCGGCCCGAAAGACAGCCATCTTCTGGCACCGAGAAACTTAGAGCCAATTCCCGGAATCAGAACAATAAGCATCAAAAATAGAGTCACGGCATACAGAAGGAAGGCGTTCTTCTTTATCCACATAATAGGAATGTTGGCCGTGACCAAGGCGACGACCACCCCGACACCCAGCCAAAGCGCTTGCTGTTTGACGTAATGAAATTTGTCGCCAAAGGTTCGATAAGCGTCGATGACCGACGCATCAAAAATGGCGATCAAGCCGAAACAGGCAATCAGTATTCCGGTAAACAGGATCGCCGCCGGCAACCGATTATGAGAGGACTTTTGTCTCATTTCTAAATGATGGATAACCAGATGCCAAAAACGACCAACATGATACCCACGAGCCAGGCTCTCTGAACGATCTTTGGCTCCGTCCAGCCGATCTTAAGGAGTAAGTAGTGAATCGGAGCGATGGGCAGGATCCGGCGGTGGAAAATTTTGACCCAAAGAATTTGGATCAGACTGCTGAAACCGTCAACCAAGAAAGGCAGTCCGACGATCATAAGGGCCACAACCTTGCCGGTAAGAAGACCGACCATGGCAAAAGTGGCTCCAAAGGCGAGAGCTCCCACATCTCCAAGAAAGAGTCTGGCCGGGAAGACGTTGAAATACAAAAAGGCGATCAGGCCTCCCAACCAAAGGGCAATAAAGATCGATAACGGCGTGTCGAGTATGGAGGTAGAGAGAATGAGAAAGCCAAACAAACTGATCATGAGTAGTCCGGAAGCGAGACCATCCATACCGTCGGTAATATTGACCGCATTGGCAAAGGCGACGATCAAAAAGGCGGCGGTGGGAATAAACCATAGTCCAAAATGAATGACGCCAAAAAAGGGAATGTGGATAATGTCGATCCCCAGATTGATGAACATCATGGCACCGATGATCAGTCCGAGAATACCCTGAATGATAAATTTGTGCCGGGTTTTCAGACCGGTATAACCCTCTTCCCGGTCGAGCTCAAAAAATTTGACGACATCGTCGTAAAGGCCCAGAAGCCCAAACGAGATAAAGGTAAAAAAGATGATGTTGATCTCGTCATTGATCGGGTAAACGTGGGTAATTTCAAAGCCGAGTCTTTTGAGAAGAGGTAGAGTAAGGGCGAAGATAAAACTGGTTACTACCAGGATGAGGAGACCGCCTCCTTCGGGGGTTCTGGCTTTTGACCTAATATGAGAAGATGCTTCATCCGTTTTTTCTTTGGCTATGGCGGTCCGATTTTTAAAAAATTTCAGACGATAAAGAAAGTTGACAAAGGGGACGATCAAAAAGGCGTGGGTGACGAATGAGGCAATAAGGACTCCCAGTAAAATATCCATGGTTACAAAACACTAATAATCTTTGGCAAAAAAACCAGAGCTCCGACCACCACGGCCAAAAATGAGGAGACCAAAACCATCGCGGCCGCGACATCCTTGGCTGTTTTGGCATCTTCTCTTCGCTCCAAGGTGATCAGGTCGACCATTGATTCGATGGAGGTGTTGACCATTTCGGCCACCAGGACCATATTGATGGTAAAAACCAGAATTAGCCATTCGGTGTAAGAGATCGAAAAATAGATGCCGAGAAGAATGACACAAATAGTCGCCAAGAGATGGAACCGGAAGTTTGGCTGGGTTTTGAGGTTGTGGACAAGGCCGTCAAAAGCGTGCTTGAAGGATACTTTGTGAGCTCGTAGTCGGCTGAACATTGAGTCTATTTTAATCTTAATTCGGCTTTATAGCAAAAGCTGTTTGGCAATACCAAACCAGAGAGGGGCCGCGGTTTCCGATCCCCACTGCGAGGTCTGAGGCTCCCTGAGTGAAACCAGCATGGTGAATCTGGGGTTCTCGGACGGGAAAAAGCCGACGAAGCTTGCGATGGTCTTTTCCGAGTCGTAGTGGCCTTCTATAGGTATCTGGGCCGTACCCGTTTTCCCGGCTACGGACAGTCCGGCCGGCTTGGCCCATTTGGCCTCACCGGAGTTCACGGCGGTAACCATAATTTGGGTCATGTCCGAAACCGCTTTCGGACCCAAAACATCACGAGTGATCCCTTGGTTTCCTTCAACCAAGGTCGGGCTAATGTATTTACCGTTGTTGGCGATGGTGTTTAGGGCGGAGATCATCTGTATCGGAGTAACGGCAATTCCCTGGCCAAAGGAGTTGGTGGCCAGATCGATCTCGCCATAGTTTTTTCCGTCCCTCACGGTACCGGAGACTTCCTCTTGAATTTCGATCTTGGATTTTTGACCAAAACCATATTTTTTCAGGTACTCGGAAAACTTGTCCGGGCCCAATTTCCGGGCGACAAATACCATACCCGTGTTGTCCGAATGAACTATAACGTCGAGCATGGTGGATGAAGGGTTGTATTTTTCGTCCCAGGTTTTTATCGAGTACTTTCCGATAACGATCGGGCCGGAGCAAATATCGCACTTGGTTTCCGGCGTAATTAGATCCTCGTTTAGAGCGGCGGCCATTACCAGAGGCTTAAAAATTGATCCCGGCTCAAAAAGGTCGGCGACCATCGGACTCTTGTAGACACGGTTATCGAACTCGGAAAATTTCCCCGGATCGTAGTTCGGATAGGCCGCCATAGCTCTTATCTTGCCGGTTTTGACTTCCATGACGATGACTGTTCCCGCAACAGCACCATAACGCGCCATCCCTTCTTTCAAGTAATTTTCCGCGATGTATTGAATTTTTTTGTCGATGGTGGTGTTTACGGGTTTTCCCTCTACGGCGTGTAAAAACTGATAGTTCCCGATAAGGATCGGATTTCCCTTACCGTCCTTCTCGGTGCGGACTTTTCCCTCCCGCCCCTTGAGTATCCGGTCGAAGTAACCTTCCATACCAAAGTATCCCTGCTCTTGTCCGGCCGCATCCTGACCGACAAAGCCCAATACCTGAGCCGCCATACTCGACTCCGGATAGTAGCGGACATATTCATCCTCGAACCCGAGTCCGGCAATCTTTTGATTTTCTATTTTGACTTTATCTTCCGGGCTAAGATAGTGTTTGAGAGAGATCCAGTTTGAGGTTAATGAAAGACGGTCCTGTAAGTACTTCCGCAGATCCCCTTCGGTACTGGCTTCCCCGTCCGGAGTGAGCGAACCAATTAATTGCTCGACCAGATCGTTCTTGGAAATAGTCAGTTGCGGCTTGTAGACAAAAAGATGATACAGATTCTTGGTCCCGGCGAGAACGCCTCCTTCGGAGTCCAAAATATTGCCTCTTTTGGCCTTGAGAATGGTGACCATCTGATGCTGACGGTCGGACTTGGTTTGGAGTTCCGGTCCACGCAAGATCATCCAGTAAAATAAGCGGAGTATCAAAATAAGAAAGACGGCGGGAATTATGAAGGTGATAACCTTAAGACGGCTATGCGTTGTCCCCAATTTGTTTAACATGAATTATCTGGAGGCAAAAGTAGAGGTGGCAGGGACGAAAACTATACTTTTTGACCTAATAAATCCACGATTCTCGGCCAACTGTTGAAGGCTGTTGAGCGTGGTGGCTTCCTCAATTTTAACAGACAGGATTTGATTTTCTTTTTCCAGCAACATGGTTTTTGTCTCCACTTCGCTCACGGCGAACCCTTGGGTAGACAGGACATTGGTGCCGATAAGATTGATGACCGCCAAGCCGACCAAAACGACGCCCGTAAAAACAAAGGCGGTTTGGTAACTAATTAATTTTTTTCGCGAGTCGCAATTTGGCACTTCTGGTTCTTTGACTGATTGATAATTCTTGAATCGAGGGTTCGATCGGTTTTTGGTTAATAGCGCTGAGGATACCTTTTTCTTCGGACTCGGAGATGAAGTCCTTCACCATCCGGTCTTCCCCGGAATGGAAACTGATCACTCCCAGCTGGCCTCCTTTTTTAAGTAACTCGGGAAGCTGGGGTAGAACCAATCTGATATTTTCTCTTTCCAGATTGACGGCCATCCTTAAAGCCATAAAGACTTTGGTGGCGGGATGGATGCGGCCTTCTGTCCGGAATTTTTTGATCTTGACGATGATATTGCTGAGCTGTTTGGTGGTAGTGATCGGAGAAATAAGCCGTTGTTTGGCAATGATCCTCGCTATCGGTTTGGCGAAAGCCTCATCTGCCAAGGAAAATAGTTCGACCAACTCGCCTTCATTTAAAACGGCGAGAAGATCGGCGGCCGTGACTCCAAGAGACCGGTTCATCCGCATATCAAGTGGTTCGTCGACCGAAAAGCTGAATCCCCTACCCTCCGACAAGACTTGAAATTGGGATGGTCCAAGATCGGCCATGATCCCGTCAAAGTTTCCGAGCGACAGTCGGCCGCACACTTCGGTAACTTTGATGAAGTTACTTTTGATGATGATCCAGGTAAAGTCTTTGGGGATGACGGCTTGAGGATCCTCACCGTCGATGATGACTGGAGTGTAGTCTCTTAGATAGCCTGTGGCCCGACCAATGGCTTCCGGATCGATATCAAATGAAACGACACGACAGCCGGCCAAGAGAGCTTCCTCGGTGTGTCCGCCGTCGCCCAGAGTGAGATCGAGAAAAAGGAATCCGGGCTTAAACCCGTAAAGCTTTTTTAGTTCTCCTTTGAAAGCGGGAAAGTGGCGTTCGACTGTGTTTGTCATATATCAAGAGAGTTAAGGGAGTCCCCTTCATTTATCGTTTGCGCTATTAAGTCAAGGTGCTTGTGGTAAGCCTCCTGGTCCCAGATCTCAATTCTGGTTAGGGACCCGGCGACGACCACCTGCTTTTTTAGATTGGCTTGATTCCTTAGATATTCCGGTATGAGAGTTCTTCCTTGCGCGTCCAGATTTAAATCGATGGCCGACTGCACTAAGAGACGAGTCAAATTTCGGGCCGCCTGATTGGTGAGTGGTAGGGAGGCCAGCTTTTCGGAGAACTTCTGCCAGTATGAGCTGGGGAAAAGAAACAGACAGCCATCCAGACCCGAGGTGATGACTCCACCGGATGCTAGTCCTTCCCTGAAGGCTTGAGGAATAGCTAAGCGGCCTTTGGCTTCCAGCCGATGGTAGTAGAGTCCAGTAAACATAGTTCATAGGCAGGCGTAGTGGTGTTTATAGGTTACTTCACCACTTGTCACCACTTTTCAGTATGATACACAATATATCACATGTCAAGGGGCTAATCAGCCTCAAAAACAGGTGTGTAAAGAAGATGTGAAAAGATAAATAACCCGGTAACTCAACGATAAAGTATCAAAACAAAAAAATCCTTTGTTGAGCTATTTGTACAACACGATGGGGCCGAGAAGATAAAGGGTGAGAGACTCTTTGGAGCCCTTTTCGTCGTCGCGAGTGATCTCGGCATTCATGGACCAGGGTTTCTGGTTTAAGACTATCGTAACGGTATTGTCCTTTTGGGATATTTTCAGCGGCTGATAGACACTTCCATCGTAAATGGCGGCGGAGGTGACACCGGACTGATTAAAAGTAAGAGTACCGGAGATGGCCTTGGCGTTGGTGGAAGAAAAAACGACCGGATAAAGCAGGATCTCTTTGTCGGTGGGTTTGGGCAGTCCAAATGAGTTAAGCATGATCAAGTTTTCCTTGGCCGTAAGTTTTGAAGGCTCAAAAACGACCTTACCGTCCGGAAGATTTTTTTGGCCGGTGAGAAAAACGAAGTCCCCCTTGAGAACGTGAGTCACGTCTTGTCCCGCGAAAGTTAGCTTTAGCTTTGAAGTACCCGATTTCAGATCCTTATCAAAAGTACACTTGCCTCCGGTAGAACAGCTCCCCAGGATGATGGCCTTGATAAAAGGACTGGCGATGGGTGAATCAATCGAAGTTCTGGCACCTTTAAGAAGATCTCCGGACTGATACTCGATATCGAGAGAAGCAGACTGGGCCTTGTCCGCCCCGACAGTAACAAAAGTAAAAAGCCGATTGGTAGCGTGAGGGACGAGAACCGTAAAAGGACGATCCTTAAGAGCCAACTCGTTCACCAATAATTTGGTGGTGAGTGGCTGATTTTTGTTGGTTTTGGTATCGGTGGTTTTTTTGGGTCCGCAACCGGACAAAAGTAGAGCCATAGCAAGTACCGGAATCAGGTGGGTTATTTTCATAAAGGTTATTTTATATCTTTACTGATAATTTTGCGATTCATGATGGCTTCGAAGTAGGAAGAGAGGTTATCGGAATCGGGAGATTTGGGTGGTGGATAACCCAGATGACGGAGAATAAAAAGCCCAAAACGACGACTGATCTCATTGATATCTTTTTGATCGCCGGCTTTTTCCAGACCTTCCAAAAAAGACTTCAGGGACAAAAATATTTCTCTGTCCTCGACATCGACGGGTAAAGTATTGGTGAGGATCTCGGCAATAGTCATGGACACTCCGACCTTGGCATAGTTTGACTTAATCCCGGGGAAAAAAGAGACGGACTCCACCTGGCTCATAAAACGGGGGGTGTCTCCCCTACTGACGTTGAACTTGATCAAATTGAACAGATCAAGATGGGGTGACTTTTTTGACGCAGGGCGTCTCACGCCTCGTGCGAGAAAGATACCCAAACCATGGTTTTCGGAAATAACGCTAATAAATTTGTCCGCTTCCCCGGAGTCCACTACCCGAACCACAATACCAATGTCCGAGTATGAGTCCTTCACTTAATTTAGAATCACTTCCCTGTCCTGGTCGACATCAACCACCAACTGATTTCCATTAAGAATAATCGTGTGTTTGATCGAGGGGGTACCGGGCTGTTTTTGGATGAGCATTCTGTAGGTCGAAAGATCCAGTGCGGGTAGCTCGTACTTAAAAACGATCTTGCTACTGGACTCGGGTCTCATGGTGAAGAAGGCTTCGAAAACCGTTTTGTCCAGATCCTCGGAAACCTGTTCTTTAACTTCCGATCCCACCACCGAGATCAGTTTGGAACCTTTGGGAACAAACAGCCTGATGTAATCCCGATAAACACCGTTCAGACAAAGCTGGCCGGCTTCAAGATTGCAGTTACTGCCTTTCCGGGGGTTGTTGTAGCTAATCGAGACCGTCTTGGTGACACCGGTGTCGGTTTTTTCAATATCCTGTTCGACTTCCCGGGTGATATACATATCGGACTTGGCTCCGCCAAAATTGGCGTCGTTTATATGAAGGTAATCAAAGGCGTAAGGCTTGATACGGCCGGCGGCATTGAAGTCCTCGGCGACTATCTGGGTCTTATCTTCCAGGAAGTAAAAGAGGAGATGTTTTTGTTTGATGGAGTCGAGAACCACATTGACGAGCTTTGGCCAGGTGTGTTTCGGACTGCCCATGGCATTGGCCATCATGGAGTGCATCAAGGGTCCGAGAACGGCTTTACGTCCTGTCTTGAAGCCGGCAATGGGACGATCGGCGATTTGTTCGAGAGCATATACGACCTGTGGACAGTCGCAGGCGGGGTCGTTTTGGGGTCCAAAATTACCCCAACCGCCGACGCCAATAGGCCCGATGACCTTTAAGATCTCCACCGGAAATTTGGTATCGATCGCAATGATGCCGTCCGGCTTGGGAAAACCGGGAATATCACGATAATACTGGTAGAAAAGATCCATGGAAACCTTGTAATCGGGAGACATGTTGGAGTTACGCAGATTGAGATAAGTTTCGTTCAGATATTTTTTGATCGGCTCTGGAGCGGGGACTTTTTTGTTAAAGCGGGCATCGAGATCATAAATATCGAATGAAGAAAGCGGTTCGATCTTACCCTTGGTCACTCTCAAAAAGGCGTAGGCCGTCATGAAACCTCCGGTAGGACGAAGCTCGGCATCGTTCTGGAAAAGTACCATATAGGTTTTGGGGTTGGGATTCCCCAGTAAGTCCGGCAGAAGTTTGATGAGGGGTTTTGCCTGGGAAAGGAGTTGAGCAGACTCGGCAACGGTTGATTTGACTTCAACAATTTTACTGCGGATGTTTTTTCCGGAGATGGTCTCGGGGTAACGGGCGGGGTTGATTTGGTCAAGCTCTTTTTGGGCCGCGGTCATATCTGCCTCGACTTTTTCCAGGTCGGGACTGATCTTGTCCAGGGTCTGAGCCATAAAAACAATCCGGTCTTCGATCGATTGGGCTTTGGGAGTGCCGGAAGGGGTGGCTACGCCGGTCTTAAAACCCAGCAGGTCGGCATAAGGCTCGACGGAAGCGATCAGAGTTTCGATCGATTTGGTCAGGAACTTTCCGGCATTGATGCCGTGCTGACCGTCCTTTTGATAGACACCGAGAAAGGGAAACGAGCCTATCCAACCCACCTTTTGATATTTGGTGTCGAGTTCACCGACTTGCAGGCTTAGAGCTTGAGCTTCGGACTTGGCCACCACCAGATCCTGAGCTTGAAAAGCGGCGGAAAGTTTGGCTCCCGTAACTTGAAGCGCTTCAATGTTCGGTGTAAATGACTTGGCGGTGAAGTAACCATAAGTGGCGAGACCCCCGAAAAGTATCAGGATAAAAAGAATCGGAAAAAGTATATAAAGAAGTTTTTTGTTGAACTTGATGTTAATTTTCATAGGAAGTACTAATTTTTACCACTTACTAATCATAGCAAACGGAGTTTTCAGGATAATGTAGATATCGTAGAGGATGGAGCGTCTCTTGGCATAATCGGCGTCTATCGCTACTCTTTGGTTCCAAGGGATCTCGTTCCGTCCGGAAACCTGCCATGGTCCCGTCATACCCGGTTTGGCCGTGAGGCTTTCGGAGATCACTTTGGCGATCGTCTGCCCGTAACGCTTCTTGGCGTCTTTGATCTCCGGCTCGACGTATGCCCGGGGGCCCACGATACTCATTTCCCCCCGGAAAACGTTAATGACCTGAGGCATTTCGTCGATACTGGTTTGACGGAGGATCCTGCCCAGTTTGGTGATCCGGGGATCTTCGTCCAGTTCCAGTTTCCAGCCGTTCTTCTTGTATTTTTCGAACAATTTGGGGTTATGCTTCCAAAACTCGACGGCGTGAACCTCTTTACCACCGACTTCAAACATCTTCATAGAGCGGAACTTGTACATATTGAAGATCTTGCCATCCTTTCCCACCCGCTCCGGTTTATAAAAAACAGGCCCTTTGGAGTCTATTTTGAGCAAAATCGGGATGATGATCCAGATAGGCAGGAAAAGAATACCCATAACTACCCCCCCGATGATATCCATTATTCGTTTTAGAAAGTCGTAGAACATAAGAAGTAGGTCTATTTTAACCCAGAATTGGTACAATTGGGGGAATGATACCAATAATCATCTGTGGAGGAGTGGGAACCAAGATGTGGCCATTAAGTACCCCCACCCTGCCGAAACACTTTTTACCCTTCGTGGACGGAAGATCATTGTTCCAGGCGAACTGGGACTGCCTGCGAAAGAAGTACTCTCCCGAGGAGATCTATCTTCAAACAAACGCCCTGCAAGCCAAGATCGCCCACTCGCAAGTAAGTGAGTTACTGCCCGGTAATATATTCATCGAGCCGGAAACCAGAAACCAGGGACCGGCGACAGGACTGGCCGCCGCTTTTTTGAAAAAAATCGGGCGGGGAGACGAACCTTTTATGTTGGTACAGGTAGACGATCTCCGACTCCCCGAAGAAGACTTCCTGAACTTTATTGACGTGGCGGAGTCCCTGGCCAAGACAACCGATAAATATATTACGGCCGGATACGAGCCGGACA
Source organism: uncultured Pseudomonadales bacterium (assembly GCA_964528565.1). Taxonomy (GTDB): domain Bacteria; phylum Patescibacteriota; class Microgenomatia; order UBA1400; family MFAQ01; genus UBA10133. The sequence goes on from CAZGSP010000041.1 coordinate 17,259, forward strand.
GGGTCGTCCAGGGCGTCGATTACCTGCTCAAAGGGAAACTTATCAGCGGAGACTCCCCTATTCAGGTGTTCGAGATCGCCGACTATATTGGCCGAAACGAAACGGAAAAAATAAACGAGTATATGGAGTCGGGCCGACTCCTCGTGCACACCAACCATACGACCATGACACCCAATAATCTTTTGGCTATGTACCAAAAATACAAACCCGACTGGTACTCACCACTGATGAATATTGTGAATGGAGCCGACGTAGCGGAAGAGTACGCAAAAATGCCCAAGGGGGCCTTGGAAGAGGTTTCGAGAGAGTCGCACAAGGCCGGAAACTCTTTGGTGATCATGCACCCCTTTAAATGGATCGATTTTGGAACCTGGGAGTTTGTGGACAAGTTCTACAAAGAAAATAATTATTTTCCCAATAATGGCGGACAGGTGCAAATAGACGGTGAAAATAATTTTCTGTGGAGTGAGTCGGGAAAGATCATGGCCACCATCGGGGTGAGTGATCTCGTGGTCGTGGAGTCCAAAGAAGGAGTCTTGGTCACCACCAAGGGTTCAAGCGGAAAAGTGGGTCAGGTGGTGGAAAAAATAAATAGCGGGGACGTTTAACGGCTCCGGAGGTGCTTTTTCCAGAGTTTGATAACCTCGCCGGAAAAATCTTTGTCAAATGAAGCCGGTTTAAAACGGGAAGCGTTCTTGATACATTTGTCCGGGTCAAATCCGATCTTCTCAAACTTCCTGACAGCATCAATGAGAGAGTCCGCCGTTTGTTCCGGAAATAAGTAACCGGTTTCCTTATGGATCACGGTTTCCAGGGCGCCGCCCTTGGCGTAAGCGATGACGGGAGTGCCGGAAGCTTGCGCCTCTATCGGGACCAAGCCAAAGTCCTCCTCCTGGGGAAAGATAACCGCTTTGGCGTGAGCATAATATTGGATAAGCCGGTAGTCGTCCACCGCACCGACAAAAGCTATGTTCGGGTCGGCTATTTTCCGGAGATTTTTCAGTTCACTGCCGGAGCCGATGACGATGAGCGGCAGTTTTAATTTATTAAAAGCCGAAATAGCCAGATCGACTTTTTTGTAGGGAACCAGTCTTGAAACTATTAAATAATAGTCTCTATTATCAGGTGAAACCGGAGTGTCCGAGTAGAACTTTTGTTCGATTGACGGATAGATAACGCGAGAAACTCTATTGTAGTATTTTTTTACTCTATTTTGGACTTCCCGGGAAATAGAGAGATATTCATCGGGTCTTTCCGAGGTAGCCAGATCGACAAGTTTGAAGTACTCTTTGAGTTTGTCCGGCAACAATTTGAATTTATTATCCAGACGGTACTGGGCTTCTCCGCTCCAAAAGTATCTCGTAGGTGTTAGACAGTAACAAATGTGTAGCTGGTCCGGTTTCGTCATGACCGACTTGGCGTCACTACTAGTCAGACTAATGATGATCTCGAATCCGGATAAGTCGTGGGTTTCAAAGGCCAGTGGAGTAATGGGGGCCAGCCATTCATGTTTTTTCCGCAAGAAAGGGATCTTGTTTACAAAGGTCGGGATGACTTTGATACCTTCGGCCCACTTTGAAGTTTTCGGTTCGTGAACCAGGGTAAAGATGGGGGCTTCCGGATATAGCCGGTGAAGAGACAACAGCAGTCTTTCGGCACCACCGAACTTATTTATCCGGTCGTAGACAAGAGCGATTTTCATTTTAGAAGTTTTTGGTAAACCGCGACGGTTTCCCGGCCCATCTTTTTCCATGAATATTTTTTGACTTGGGCAAAACCCGCTTTCGAAAGTTCTTCGCGAAGACCGGGGTCTTTGATAAGAGTTTCCATTTTTCCGACCAGGTCGTCCACGCTTTCCGGATCAAAGTAGAGGGCCGCCTCTCCATAGACCTCAGGCAAACAACTGGAGTCGGAGGAGATCACCGGCAGTCCGACGCTCATAGCTTCCAAGCCGGTTAGTCCAAAGCCTTCGATCTTGCTTGGATGGACCAAAGCGAGGGCCAGGCTGTAGATCTTGGAGATGTAGACGTCATCCACAAAGCCCAGCATTTTTACGGTATCCTGAAGTCCTCGGTCGATTATTTTTTGATTGGTCCTCTCCCAAAAGACCGACCGGGAGCAGATAAGGGCCAGTTGGAGATCAAGTTCTTTATTTTGATTGTGTTTCACGACCGCGTCTATCAACAGATCAACATTTTTGTGCGGATAAAGACTACCGGTATAAACAAGGAACGGCTGAGACAGACCATACCGGGAAAGAACTTCTTTCTTTTCTTTTTCCGTGAGAACCACATCTTTGATACCGGAAGATGTAGCTTCGTAAGTGACGGTGATCTTTGCCGCCGGTACCTTGAGGCGTTTTATCAGATCTTCTTTGACGTAAGCCGACGGGGTCAGGATCGCCCCGGCTCTCATGGAGATGGTTCTTGTGAGAAACAGATAGCCGAGCCGTTTGAGAGTATAAAGCCAAGGCCGGCGGGTAGTGGTGGCCGGACCTTTGGAGTCGTGTTTGATCAAATCGTGAACGGTAAGGATAAATTTTCCGGGGTAAAAGAGAGGGGCGTTGAAATGAGGCACGTGGAGTAGATCCAGATTCTCTTTGGCAAAAAAGAAGGGCAGTATCACCTGCTCGGCGAGACCATAGATCGGAACATTACACACCACCGTTTTGACGTTTTTATTACCCTCAAACTCGTTTTGGTACTTGGATCGTAAAAAAAGAACGTAGTCGTTTTTCTTGTCCGAGCTTAAGACATTCTCGACCAGTTTCATCACATACCTACCGAGACCCGCATGCTCCAGGCCATAAAGTCTTGCATCGATACCTATTCTCATTTTGTAAGCTTGTGTTTAAATACCCTGAGGCTTCCGAGCAAAGAAATTCCCGCGATCACCGTAGCGGTGATAATAAAAGGATATTTGTTGGTATAAAACTTTTTGTAGAAGATCCTCCAGGCATCGGTGGATGACTTAGCCACTCTTAGACGATTGGCTTTATCGGAAACGGCGGTTTTGGCGTTTTCTTTCCGGAGACCCGAGGAGGCTCCCCGCAGATGAAGAGTGCTCACTTTGGGATAGTAAATGATCTTGTAGCCCGCTTGGTTTATGCGGTAACAGAGGTCGATATCTTCTCCATAAAAGAAATAGGTTTCGTCCCACATGCCGATCTGACGGAAAAGTTTGGTGGGCATCATCAGGTACGATCCGGCGGCGACGGGGATCTGGTGGATCCGGTCGAGACCTCGATATCCCAGATGGTAACTGTTGAAGAAAGTCGATTTGGGGAAGAGACCGGACAAGCCCGAAAACTTGGTGATGGCCGCCCAAGGGGTCGGGAAGCCACGATGGTTATCGTAATCAATACTGCCGTCCTTGAGATATAGCCTGATGGTTACGGCTCCTACCTTGGGGTGGGTCTTGAGGAACTTGAGAGGTTTTACCAGACTGTAACGCTTGATCACCGTATCGGAGTTTAGGAACAGGACATGTTTGGCATTGCTGGCGTCGACTCCGATGTTGTTGGCTTTGGCAAAGCCCAGATTCTCGGAGTTACTAATCGTAATGAGATTGGGGTGCTTTTTCTCCATTTTGGAGAGCAGGTCCAGACTGCCGTCTTTGGAGCCATTATCCACCACGATCACCTGAAGACCCTCTTTGGGCTCATCGGCTTTGAAAACGGAGTTGAGACAGTCCGTCAGAAGTTGCTCGGTGTTGTAATTGACGATAATAACCGCCAAGTCGTACTTATATTTTTTCATTTTTTCCTAGTTTGTTATAGAGGGAGTCCAGTCTGCCGGCGATGATGCGCCAGTCGAAGTTTTTTTCGACATGGAGCCTGGTGGCACGGGCAAGCTTTTCTGCGATACCCGGTGATTTTATCACTTTCACCAGTAGATCGGCCATTTTTTGGGGTGTGTTACCAATCAAAACGTGTTTTTTATCCTCAACCTTTAGCCCCTCTACGCCCACCTTGGTGGAGACGATAGGAAGTTGGCTGGCCATGGCGGCCAGATTCTTGAGCCGGGTACCTCCCGGGCCTTTGATGGTGGAGGCGAAGACGGTAGCGTCGTGCCAAGCGTCAACCAGTGATTTGGAGTCGTCCTCCGGTACCGACTTGACCACGATATCTTTATCATTAATATCGAGCATCTCTTTGGGGACATGCTGTCCCACTATCCAGAGCTTGACTCCTTTAACCTGCTTTCTAACCAAGGGAAAAACTTCTTCGATGAGGAGGTGAGCCGCCTCGACGTTTTGTAACCACTTGAAATTACTGATCTGCAAGACTGCTTTTTCTTTGGTGTCCCAGTTGGTCTTTTTCTTAAACAGATCCAAATTGACTCCATTGGGGATTATCTCCACATGCATATCCGGCTCCAGCTTGAGCATTTCCCTTTTGTCCGCTTCCGAAACGGCCACCACCTGGGTAGCCCGGCGCCAGTAAAATCTCTCGGAGTACTTCATCTTCTCCACATCGATCTGTAATAACGGTTTGATAAACCAGGGGGCGGTTTCGTTTACATAGTGCTGATAAACCAAGTACTCGATGGTTTGGTCCACCAAGATAATGGGGAGGTTTGTCTTCGGGATGCTGGGCATCACATAAAAAGTTTCGGCATGAACCAGATCGTACTCCCCCGTTTCCAGCTCTCTGGTAACCGCTTCTTTGACTCCCGGGGCAAAGTTCCGAACAATGAGAAAAGGGTCAAAAGAAAAACCGGTTTTGAGAATATTTTTCAAAGTCCATGGAGTCGAACTCCTTTGAAAGGTGAGGACTTTTTTGCAGTATTTCAGCAAATGCTTGATGTTCTCGTTTTCTTTGGGATCCTTAATGAGGGAGACCAAAGTGATCTCGTGATTCTTGCACAAATGCTTCAGAAGATTTTGGGTCCGTATCTGCCCACCCGAACTATCGGGATAGGGAAGATAGGGAGTGAGCATCAAGATCTTCATTTATTTGGCGAGTTTGATGATAATAAAGCGATCCGTTTTCTCTACCAGCGTGTATTTTTTCTCCAGAGTCCGGGACTCATCGTCGTAGACCACGGAAACGTAGTAAGTAGCGCCTTTGGCCATTTTGTCTTCGATATCGTAACCCAATGGCCAACCGGCACGGTGGGTTTGATAAAGGAAGGCGGTGTCACCATTGTAAGGAGCGATTACTTTGGCATCTTTAGGGGTCAGACGGTCCACTTCCTTACCGGCTTCCACGATGGGCCAGTTGTTCACTTGATAGTAGCCTTTGACGTCGTACCAGGAAAGAGAGATCATGGCGACGAAAATCACCATGGTCAAGAGAATCGTTAGGAGTCGGGAGTAAGTGGTTCTGGACAAGCTCAAAACCAAGACGACACCCTTGGCCAAGAGAAAACAGATGAAAGGGATGATGATGGCTTGATAATAATCGTGTTGCACATTGCCCCCAGCAATTACCGAAAAATATAAAAGGATGCCGATGGCCCAGAGCCAGTAAGAAATGCCTTCCTTTTTGGGTTTAGCAATGAGGCCGAGCATCAGGAAGGTCGTTCCATAAACACCGAGGATCAATTTCCCGATCCGCTCACTAAAGAGCCATCTGAACCAAGCCGGCCGGAAACGGATACCGCTGGAGTTTAGGAGCCAGTCGCTGGCCGGGATGCCTTCCGGATAAGCGGTAATGTGATTTCTCCACCAGATGAAGGGAGCGCCGCCCAGAATGCTAAAAATGATCACGTCGAGAGTCTTTAGCTCTCCTTTGGCCCAGGAACGAAAGACGATCGCTCCGTGAGGGAGGGCAAAGAAAAGAGCGAAGGGCTTCACCATAATGGCGACAGCAAAGAGGGCCGCACTTAAAAACAAGTAAAATCTTTTTGGGACATCGACCGCCTCGGACATTTTGATGAGATACCAATAAGAAGCCAAGACACAAGCGATCATCAATGGTTCCGGAAGAATGACACGAGAATAATAGATATTGAACGGCAGAACGGTCATAAAGATAGCGGCAAACAACCCGACATAAAATCCGGAAAGCTTACTGCCGATCAGATAGACAAAGTAAATGGAAATTAGCGACAAAAAGACCGAAGTGAGACGGCCGGCCATGTCCACACCCCAGGCCGGGTGGATTTGATAGACCGAATAATGAAGGAGATTGTACAAAGGAAACTCCACCATCCGGTAACCGTTCGGATTATCCTTCCCGGATTGAATATTGGAGTTATCGTGATAAGTCGGAACCAAAAGATCGACCCCTTTTTCAATAAAGTTGCGGCTGACGGAAGCAGTGTCCGCCTGACGGAAGGAGTGCCAGTCGGCTACCGGATTGTCGATCTTGTAGAGTCTCAAAAAGAGAGCGAGGACTAAGACCCCCAGGATAAGAAGTTTTTTGATCATGATTGTTTGGTGCTAAATGCTAATCCCATAAAGGCCCAAAAAAGAATGGCGATCTTGCTCGATTCGAAGACATCGATAAAGGTGGCCGTAGTTAAAAAGGAAATAAAGATACCGAGGGCGGAAACGATAATGATCTTGTCGATCCCCGAAACTTTTTTGAGTTGCGCAAACAAAAACTTGCCGATACCCAGCAGTAAAGCAAGAAAGGAAAGCAGACCCAGCAACCCCGTTTCCCCCAGGGCTCTCAAGTAATCATTGTCGGTCGCTAATGTGATCGAAGAATATCCGGTGCCCAAAAAGGGATTTTTATAAAAGGCACGCATAGCTCTGGGCCACTCGACATTCAGACGGATATTAGTGGAAATATCCAGCGG
>CAZGSP010000042.1:0-14917 GCA_964528565.1 uncultured Pseudomonadales bacterium
TGGGTTCTTCAGACTTGGTGGCATCGTCAGTTGACGGGCCAGCAGGTTTGTCTTTTTCGGCGGCGGCTTTGTAGAGAGCCTCGGCGTGTTTTTGGACCAGCTCCGTAGAAGTTTTTAGTTTGGCGTCAAGAGACTCGACGGTGGCCGACTCGTTTTTGACTTCTTTTTCAAGTTCGTCCAGAGAGTCGGTCATTTCCTTGGCGGCATCGGCTCCAAATTTGTCTCCGGCATCCTTAAGTACTTTCCGGGTTTGAATTATCAGAGTGTCGGCTTCGTTTCGCTTGTCCACCAGCTCTTTTTTCTTTTTGTCTTCCTCGGCAAATTTTTGAGCATCTTGCTTCATCTTCTCTACTTCTTCGTCCGAAAGATTGGTGGCGTTTTTGATGGTGATCTTCTGCTCTTTACCGGTCGCCTTGTCTTTGGCCGACACGTTTAGAATGCCATTGGCGTCAATGTCGAAAGTGACTTCGATCTGGGGAATGCCGCGAGGTGCCGCCGGAATCCCGTCCAGCACGAAACTGCCGAGAGTTTTATTATCGGAAGCCATGGGACGCTCCCCTTGGAGAATGTGAACCTCGACCTGGGGCTGGTTGTCACTGGCGGTACTAAAAGTTTGAGATTTGCTACTGGGAACGGTGGTATTCCTCTCGATCAGAGGAGTCATGACACCACCCATGGTTTCGATACCAAGTGTCAGAGGGGTGACGTCGAGCAAGAGAATGTCTTTGACGTCGCCGGAAATAACTCCGCCTTGAATGGCCGCACCAAGAGCGACGGCTTCGTCCGGATTCACCGACTTGTTGGGCTCCTTACCAAAGAAGTCTTTGACTACTTGCTGGACTTTGGGCATGCGAGTCATGCCACCAACCAGAATTACTTCGGCGATGTGAGACTTCTCCATCTTGGCGTCCGCCAAAGCTTTTTTGCAGGGTTCGATGGTTTTTTTGATTAAATCGTCGACCAGCTCTTCCAGCTTGGCTCTCGTGATCTTCATGGTGAGATGAAGAGGCTGGCCATCACGCTGGGTGATAAATGGTTGATTGATCTCGGTTTCGGTAGCACTGGACAGTTCAATCTTGGCCTTTTCGGCAGAGTCTTTAATTCGTTGAAGAGCTTGTTTATCGAGCGACAGATCTACGCCGGACTCTTTTTTGAATTCGGAAACGATATGTTCGATGATCCGGTGATCGAAGTCGTCTCCACCCAAGAAAGTATCACCGTTGGTCGACTTGACTTCAAAAACGCCATCACCCAGCTCCAGAATGGAGATATCAAAAGTCCCGCCTCCAAGATCGTAAACCGCGATGGTTTCGTTTTTGCCCTTGTCCAAACCATAAGCCAGGGCGGCGGCGGTGGGTTCGTTCACTATTCTTTGAACATTTAATCCGGCGATCTCTCCGGCCTGTTTGGTAGCTTGGCGCTGAGAATCATCGAAGTAAGCAGGGACGGTAATGACAGCGTCCGTAACGGTAGTCCCCAAGTAGGCTTCGGCATCGGCTTTGGCTTTTTGAAGAATCTTGGCCGATATCTCCTGAGGAGTAAAGGTTTTACCACCCAGATTAATGACCGCCATACCGTCTTTGCCTTCCGCAATTTCGTAAGGAGCAATTTCTTTAGTTTTTTGAGCTTGCTTGCCGGTAAACTTCTGGCCCATGAGTCTTTTGACGGAAAAAATAGTGTTTCCCGAGTTGAGAACCATTTGGCGTTTGGCCACGTCCCCCACTAAACCTTTAATCGGTTCAACGATAGAAGGGAAAGTGTTGCGCCCCTCGGATGAAGGGATAATTTTGGCGGTGCCACCTTCCATGACGGCCACGGCCGAGTTGGTGGTACCGAGATCGATTCCAATTATTTTTGACATATTATTTTTTTGATTTTTAATTAATTTTTAATGGCTGAGCCGACTTTTACTTTAGCAGGACGGAGGACTTTGTCAAAAAGAAAGTAACCGGGTGACACGGTTTCCATCACTTTGTCCTTTTTCCCCGGAACAACTTCGGTGCAGTCCATGGTCATGGGGTCGAAGTCCTGACCGTCCGACTTGATTTGAGATAGCCCCTCTTGAGAAAGGGTGGACATAAATTGATCGATGACTATCTGCAGTCCCCGATCTTTGAGATGGGTTTGAGCCATTTCCAAAGCGTCTATATCCAGGAGAAGCCTTTCGATAAGCGAGGCGGAGGCGAGTTTGATCAGGGTAGATTCTTGTTCTTTGTGGCGGCGTTCCAGATTTTGATAATCGGCCAGAACCCTTTTGTAATTATTTTCCAGCTCCTCAATGCGGGAGATCAGTTTCGCCGGTTCTGCGGATTTTTTGGGGTGAGTTTTTACCATTCTTGAGCAATTTGATTGACTAAATTGGCAACGTAACGGACGAAGGGAATGTTCCGGTCGTATTCCTGACGGCTGGAGCCAATAATACCGAGACTGCCGCGACGTCCACCGATATTAATATCGGCAAAAACCCAGCTGACCGGCTGAAGCAGACTGACGCCGATCTCGTCACCGACCAGGATGTGTATGGGAGAACTGCCTGAAGCCCGGCCAAAGATATCCATCAGACGTTGCTGTTGATCCAGAAGATAAAAAATTTCCCGAGTGATGTCCAGATGATTTTCAAATTCGATGGAGTTAAAGAGATTGGCATAGCCGGAGTGATAAGTCAGTCCCTCATCGGTAGCGGCCACACAAAGGGCTTTGGTTCTTTCCGCCAGCACTTTGGTAGCTTCCCTCATCAGATCGTCACGGTTGTAGCGATGGTCCCAGACACGCGACTTGACGTTTACCTCTTCGGCGACGGAGAGATCTTTTTCTTTCATCAGCTCGTTGACGTAGAACTTGATCGCCATAGGCGTGGGAACCCGACCGGAGGAAGCATGTGGCTGGGAGAGAAGTCCTTTTTCTTCCAGAACGGCCATTTCATTTCTGAGGGTGGCGGGAGAGACCCCGAGACGATACTTGTTTTCAAGAGTCACCGAGCCGACGGGTTCGGCCGTCAGAGTGAACTCCTCAACAATGGTTTTGATGATATGAATTTGTCGTTCGGTAAGATCCATTAGCAGTATGATAGCATGAGTGATAACGAGACGTCAAGATGTGGTAAAGTAAATTGATGGCCACAAAAAAAGAAATACTGCGCGGGCTGTTCCCCCTGATCTTCGGATTGATAGTGGTCATTATGGTGGTAGCCGTGATCCCGACGGCTTTGCAGTACGTGGGGAAGGCGGCCGGAGTGCCGGCAAATTTAATTTTTAACTACGAAGGTGTCTTAGGGAAAATGCCTCAACCCTGGCGGAACTTGGGCCAAGGAGGAGAAGAGCCAAAAGAGATGCTCGCTCCCGTGGTGGATGCAGTGCGGGCATTAAGACCGGAGTACATCCGACTAGATCATATTTACGATGCTTTTAAAGTAGTTTCCAAAACAAGAGGACAACTGGCTTACGACTGGACCGGTCTCGACCAGGCTGTAGATATTATCCTGTCGACGGGAGCCAAGCCCTTTCTTTCTCTATCGTATATGCCGGACGCCATTTCTACCGGCGATATGGTTTCACCGGCCAAAGATTGGAACGAGTGGGGCCAGGTGGTACAGGCGACCATAGAACACTATAGCGGAAGAACCCAAAAGAATATCGACAACGTCATTTATGAAGTATGGAATGAACCGGATCTGTTTGGCGGATATAAAACATATGGGGACAAAAATTATCTGGAAATGTACTCCGCTTCGGCCAGGGCGGCGGCGAGAGTCCGGGGTGCGAACCCTTTTGAAATTGGTGGGCCGGCTACGACGGGTCTTTATCAAAACTGGCTGGAACGACTGATCAAGTATGCCGACTCGAACAACTTAAGAATGGATTTTGTCAGCTGGCACCGTTATTCATATGATCTGGAACAGTACGAAAGAGATGCCAAACAAGCCAAGAAGTGGGCCGAGAATATTCCGGCACTGGTCAATCTAAAGTTTTATGTGACGGAGTGGGGACATGATAGCGAAGTCGATGCCGGATACGACGGCAGATTCGGGGCTATTCATACTCTCGCCGGAGCCCGCGCGATGATGGGGGCAATTGATAGGGCGGTACTTTTTGAAATTAAGGACGGACCGGGGGTCACGAAGTACTGGGGTAGATGGGGAGTTCTGACTCACGAAAAGTTTGGTGCTCCGGAAAAGAAACCGAGATACTACGCCATGCAATTTTTAAATAATCTTGGTCCATACCGATTAAGTGTGGCTGGAGAAGGCTCGTGGGTCAAAAGTATTGCTTCTACCGATGATAACGGAAACATGAAGATCATGGTGGTAAATTATGACCCCAAGGGCTCACACTCCGAGGCGGTGCCGATAACTTTTGAAAATCTACCCAAGGGGAACTTCAAGATCACCAGAACGGAGTTTATGGGTAGTAGCCGGACGCTAAATATTGCCACGACTTCGGCGACTTGGAAAACTTCGGAATTCTTTACGCCCAATTCGGCGGCAATGTTTACGGTAGAGTTTTAAAAAAACACCCCGGTGAGGGGGTGTTGAGATCTGTTTACTGTTTCCAGTACATCTTCAGCTTGTGGAGATTTACGCGGAAGCAATAAGCAACCAAATTTAAATCGGGTTGGAAACCGTACTTTTGACAGGAAAACTTGTACTGTTCCAGGGTAAACCCGGGCCGTTGACCGGTCGGGGTGTTGAGGGACCAGTCGTTGATTTCTTCGACTTTCTTTACCAGGGTCTCTGTCCAGAGAGCGGAAAAATCCTGGCCTTCTTCCAGCTCCTGCAAGCGCTTCCAGGCGTAGGCAAGCCAGTTTTGAAAACCGGCAGGTTCGCGCCATATCCCGGCTCTACAGCCGGCGAGTTCGAGCAAGATCAAGTCGATGCGGCTTTTCAGGGAGTCGAAGCAACACATATCAAATACTTGAAGCACCCGGTGATCACGATCACGGCAGGTTAGGGAACAACTGGGCGGGTTCACATGGCCCCAGCGGGCAAAAGTCAGGTACCGCGTGAGAAACTCGACCGGGGTAAAACTCTCACCTTGACCCGGGGTAAAGGGATTACGAGGCTGATACATAGATGACTCCTTTTGTAAAAGAACGGGGTAGGAACGAATTTATGGTGTATTATAGCGCAGACTATGTCCAGGACAGAACAAAGCTCGGTCTCGATAACGCTGGCGGAGAAAAATCCGTTTGACTTAACCATGAGAGATAACGACGGCTCTCACCGGCTTTCCATTGAGGAACCGGTTGGGTTTGGCCAGGGAGCAAGCGAGGAATCTCAAGATCTGATGAGATCGATGATGGCGGCGCACCTGCTGGCTCCGGTAATGCCGGAAAAAATCTTTACCAATTTCGATTTCCATTTTCCGGAACTACTGAGCGCCTTGTACGAGTACTACGGCAAAAGAAAGCCAAAAATTTTAAGGTTGGATGAACGTGTCCGGCCGGAGATCAGAAATCCGGAAGTAGTTCAGAGAAAATTCGGTCAAGCCACTTCACATTCAGGCGGTTTGGACTCCGTTTACAGGATCGTAAAGTTATTGGATCAAGATGAAATTCCATTGGCGGTCCACTTGAAAAACCTTAATGCCAAGGGGAATTACCGGGAAGCGATAGCGAGCGAAGAACAGTGCCGGGACTGGAAGGTGCCATATTTATCGGTCAGACTGAGAAACAGTTCCGGTAACACGGGTTTTGATACTATGAGAACCAGAGATCTGTTGCTGGCCCTAACGGTGGCGGTGGCCGCGGCTCCGAATAATATTAAGAAGGTATTAATTGAAGGAGGAATGGGAACGGATACCGACAAGTATCAATTTAGTGAGCAAGTAGATGTCTGGAAATGGTTTAACAAATTATTAAAAGAGACGGGGATGGATGTAGAAGTGGAGGGAGTTGACCCGGGAGATATTGAAACAATTGGTGAAATAATCGGACTGGAAAAGAAATTGGGTATCTCCATATTACCCATGGTTCAGAACTGTTTTTCGGCTTCTTTTCAGGTGGGACACAACCGGAGGAAATGGGAAAGGGAAACGCCCACTATCGCGGAGCAAAGCTCTTATCATTGGTGTGGAAGTTGTTTGAAGTGCAGACGAATGACTCTTGGAAGACTGGCTTATGGAGATCCAAGATTTAAAAATGTATCGGTGAAAGAGGTGGCGTATTTTGTGAGAGATACCAATGATTGGCTCAAGAAATATCCGAACAATGCCGACTTGGTAACGGAAAGTTTTTTAACCCACCTCGCGTCACTTGGAGTTTAGGACTTGGCGATAGCGAGGAAAGCTTCCTGAGGGACGGCGACTTTGCCGAATTGTTTCATGCGAGCTTTCCCCTTTTTTTGTTTGTTTAGAAGTTTGAGGTTTCTGGTAAAGTCACCACCGTGGAGCTTGGCATCGACGTCTTTCCGGTACGCCTTGATAGTTTCCCGGGCGACGATCTGACCCCCAATAGCCACCTGAATCGGAATTTCGAACTGCTGACGCGGGATAGCTTCTTTGAGTTTTTCGGAGATCTTTTTACCTTTATAGTAGGCTTTTTCCTTGACCGTGATTGAACTCATGGGAGCGAAGAGTTCGTGATTGAGGAGGACATCAAGCTTCACCAGCTCGGCCTCCTGCCAGCCGGCCGGCTCGTAGTTCATGGAGCCAAAACCCTGAGATACACTCTTGAGACTGTCGTGAAGTGCGGTGATCACTTCGATAAGGGGCAGAAAATAATCTATTTCCACCAGCTCATCAAGATAAGAAACATTGACGAGACTGCCCCGAAGATCCTGACACAGTTCCATGACAGCGCCGACATAAGGGGAAGTAACCACAATATTGACAGCGGCCATGGGTTCGAAGCCTTGAGAGATAATAGCCGGATCCGGAAAATCGGAAGGGGAACTAAAGATCTTCTCCTCACCGGATCTGAGTCTCACCTTGTACTCGACGGAAGGAGAGACCGAAATTACCGGAAGGCCAAACTCTCTTTCAAGTCTTTCCCCCACCACCTCCGAGTGAAGCATGCCGAGGAAACCTACTTTGACACCTTGTCCGAGAATGGGAGAGTTTATCCCTTGAGTGGTGAGCGATGAGTCATTAAGTTTTAATTTTTCCAGAGCATCCACCAAGTCACGATACTGAGAACCGTCGGCGGGGTAAAAGTCCAAAAAAACATTGGGGTGTATTTTCCGGAAACCGGGAATGGGAGAAACCAACTTTATTTGGGTAGCCAAACAGACCGTGTCGCCCACCAGGACGTGGCGGATATCTTTTAAGCCGGTAATGATGTAGCCGACGTTGCCGGCCGTAAGAACTTTTTTCTCGGTTCTCCCCGGAGAAAAAATTCCGATCTCGGAAGCGGTTAGCGACTGGCCGGAACTGAGGAACACCATCTTGTCGCCGGAGTGTAAATTACCGGAGATGATCTTCACAAAAGCGATCACACCCAAATGGGTATCAAAGGTGGAGTTGAAGACAAGGGCTTGAAGGGCTTTTTCTTCGGTTTTGGGTGCAGGGAGGTCGGAGATGATCTTATTCAGAAGCTCCGCTACCCCTTCGCCGGTTTTGGCGGAGACCAAAAGCGGATCGGAGTCGATACCCAGAAGTTGCTTTATCTGACGGGAGGCCGCTTTCACCTCGGCCAAGGGGGCATCGATCTTGTTCACCACCGGAATGATGGTCAAACCCAGGTTTTTAGCTAACCTGAGATTGGCCACCGTCTGGGCTTGAACTCCCTTGGTGGCATCTACTAATAGTATGGCGCCTTCGCAAGCCTGGAGTGCCCGCTCAACTTCGTAGTTGAAGTCCACGTGTCCGGGAGTATCGATAAGATTCAGGGTAAACCCCCCGTAGTTCATGGCTACGGGTGCGAGCTTGATAGTAATACCCCTTTCTCTTTCGATCGGATTACTGTCCAGAAGCTGAGGGGTAATTTTGTCGGCCTGAACCGTGCCGGTAATCTCCAGCATACGATCGGCCAGAGTTGATTTGCCGGCATCAATATGAGCTATGATCGAAAAATTTCTGATAAGGCTGTCCATGTAACTTAAATATTATTGGGTGTGGTCTCGAGAACTTCATCGCTACTGGCCAGTATTTTACGCCAATTACCAATCTTTTTCACAATGTCCGTGACATCTTTCAGTTCTTCAATGTCAAATAGCCAGCAGAAGAAGAGATAGACCGAGAAGCCAACCGTACTAACAACGAGAGTCAGGGTAATGAGGGGCACGGTTCTCGTGGTATCGAAGACCAGCTGATCCAATAGACGCATGGGCGCCCAGAGGGAAAGGCCGGTAAAGAGACTGACAAAAAGCATTTTTATTATTCTCACCGAAATACCCAAAGGGCCGACTTTCCGGCGTACGGCCAAGTAAGATAGGAAGAAATCCGTTAAATTGCCGATCGACATGGCCAGGGTAATGACCGCCACGTCTTTTTCCCTAAATAGCCCCAGGAGAGAGGCCAAACCGACAAAGACGACCATGGTAATGAAACCGATGATCAGCGGAGTTTTGGTGTCTTTTAAGGCGTGAAGGGCTCGGGTGAGACTGTTGGTGACCGCCTGGGGAGCAATGGCAAAACTGAGAAAGGCAAGGGCTTTGCCCGTAAGAAGAGTAGCTTCCCAGGGGAAGTTTTTGGCTCCAAAAGCCAAACGGACCAAAGGAATTCTGAGAACCAGGACCAAGACACTCGCAGGCAAGGCAAAGAAGAAGATTTGAAGTATCGATTTGGAGAGGGTGGCTTTGAACTTGGTTTTGTCATCGGAGAGAGCTTCCTGGGCAAGAGTGGGGAAAGATGCCTGGCTCAGAGAAACGCCAAAAAGGGAGATCGGTAGAACATAGAGCTGGCGGGCAAAATTAAAGATCGAAAGAGAGCCGGCTGCCAGAAGCGAAGCAAGGTTGACGGCTACCCAGCGCTCGATCTGATCAAGGCCCAAAGCCAGGGTTCTGGGAGGCATAAGCTTTAACATGGCCAAAACACCGGGGTGGCGCGGGTTCCAGACTATTTTGGGCCAGTAGCCAAGAGTTTTGGCGGTCGGTAGCTGGATGATCATGTGAAGGAAAGCGCCAAAAACCACACCAATGGCGGCCGAGTAAATGCCGTAACGTGAGGATAAAAAGAAAATACCGGAAATGGTGCCGATATTGTAGAGGAGAGGAGCCAGAGCGGGGATCAGAAAACGCCGCTGGGACTGCAGGACTCCGGTAAGAAAGGCGGAGACGGCAAAAAGAATCTGGGCCACCGACATTAGACGGATCAGGTTGGCCATCAGGTCCAGTTTTTCCGGAGGAAAATGAGCCAGGAGCCCGGCCAAAGGACGGGCAAAAATGATAATGACCACCGAAAAAATCAAAAGGAAGAAGCCAATGGAGGTCAGGGCGGCGTTCGCCAGTTTGTTGGCCTCTTCTTTCGATCTGTCACAGTACTCTTGATAAATGGGGATAAAGGCGGCGGAAACTGCTCCCACGACCAGCAACTGAAAAATAGTGTCGGGGATCACAAAGGCGGCAAAATAGACATCCAGATCGGCCTCCATCCCGCCAAAGAAACGGGCGGCCAGGAGGTGATTTCTTATGAGACCCAAAAGAGCCGAGCCCAGATAGGAAACGCCAATGATAGCCGCGGCAGAGAGAATACTACTGCTTTTCCGGTTCAAAAACTCCTGAGACTTTGATATTATCCTGTTTACCACTTATGCTATTTTAATTCAGGAAACATAGATGTGCCAGAAGCAGAAGGTCATGATAAAATAAGCCCATGCCTATAACCAAATCCGCAATCAAAAAACTTAGAGCCGACAAGAAGAAGGCCACGTTTAACAGATCCACCAAAACAAAGGCCAAGACGGCGGTGGATGAGTTTCGGAAATTGTTGTCGATCGAATCCCTCGGAAAAGCTTTTTCGGCCGTAGACCGGGCCGCCAAAAAAGGAGTGATCAAAAAGGGAAAAGCCGACAGAATCAAGTCCCGTCTCTCCAAAAAAATCGCTAAGTAGAGTCGCTTCGCTTTCCTATCCCGCTTTGATATACTGAAAGTGTGGCTGAACAGCAAGGTGTTTTTCATATCAACTTACTGCCCAAAGACAGTTTTAATTATTCTGCCCTGGGGAAGTTTCTGTCGTGGGCAACCACTTCCGGCAGAGTTTTGGTGGTTTTAACGGAGTTCGTGGTGCTACTGGCTTTTGGATCCAGATTTTATTTTGATAAAAAAGTAAATGATTTGAAGGAGGAAGTAGACCAAAAACAGGTTCAGATCCAAGCGTTTGCCGATACCGAAAAGGCTATTAGAACAGTTTTGGCCAAGCAAACACCGATCACCGGTTATATGGCGGGGAATCTTTCTTTTGTCAAGAGATATGACGAGCTTGGTAGTATCATGCCAAGCGGTGTGAGACTGGAGGAACTGACCCTGAATAGTACCGGCATGACTTTGGATGGAAGTTCCGACACCGAGCTGGGGTTTGCCCAACTAATTCAAAGATTAAAAAAAATTGAAGGGGTAACCCGCCTGTCAATGAAAGAAACCAGTTTTGATCAAAGTACCGGAACCGTGAAGTTTAGTATTCAAACCACTTTTAAATAATGGCTCTACTAAGTAACGAAAAATACTCTCTGTTTTACCAAAGGATCAGCCTGGTTTATCAAAGACCGGAGATCAAAGCGTCGCTGGAAATAATTCTCTCCGTCTTTACAGTGACTCTACTGATCTTTGCGGCGATCAGACCCACCTTGACCAATGTCGCTTCCCTGCAGAAAAAAGTCGAGGATCTGGAAGTGGTAAACAAAAAGGCGGACAACAAGATCGCCCAAGTATTTGCCGCTCAGACCGATCTGGATAAGTTTCAAGATAAATTACGGCTGTATGAAGAAGCCGTCCCCGACGGATTCAAATATTTTGACATGGCAGGAAGAATAGAGTTGATTGCCCAGAAAAGAGGACTCACCATCCAAACGATCACCCTCCCGGGAATACATCTTTTGGGAACGGGAAAAGGAGCCGGTGATTGGTCACAGAAAATTCCGACTAAGAATTCCAGCAACATTATTCAAGCCGAGGTTTCTTTTGTGGTTAAAGGGAGTCCGGCGGAAGTAAAGGCGTTCCTCTCGGACATAGAAAATTTGGATAGGCTGACACTACTGAGTAGTATCGCCCTGGCGACCGAACCGGGCATCGCCAAAGGAACTGCAACTCTAAAAGCTACAGGCCGAATTTATTTTTATTTTTACTCAGAGTCATGAAATTAAGGTCGCACCTCCCAACCTGCATTCTGCTACAACCCTGTCTTTTCGGCTGCAAAGTCTTCAGTACTCCTAGATGTAATATGTTTTTATTACACCTTCGTCCTACTTCACACTTTTCGCTCGAAAATACAGGCTTTCGCTACGAAAGGAGGTTGGGATATGCGCCCTAGAAAGACCTTTTCAGTTTATGTATTATTAATAGGTGTAATGGGTTTGTCTATTGTTGGCGGAATATTAGCATTCCAAGTTTTTTCTGCCGCAACAAAAACCCAACTCACGCCGGAACAAGTGGAAATTATTAAACCAATTGATGGGACTATAAACCAGTCCGTGATCGACAATCTGGAAAAAAGAACCCCCATCAGCGATGATGAAATCAGTAAACTGGAAATGACACCGATATTAACACCAACCCCGACTCCGACTCCTGCCGAAGCCACCGAGTCGGCTCAAACAACGCTACCACAATAAAATGGCCACTAAAGGATTAATGTCCAAAAGAATACCGACAGTACTGGGAGTGATCATTTTGATCGCCGGTTTGGTGGCGGGGGTAATTCTCGTTAATATGAGAACGGGATTTGGGACAAAAGCCGGTCCGTCGGAAAGCCCCAAGAATCTTAAGATCTCCAATCTCGCCTCTTCCACCTTTAGTGTCAGCTGGACAACCGACACCCCTCTCACGGGACTCATCAAGTATTCGGAAGACCCGGTCAGAATTACCACCCCGGCCGGAGATGTCAGAGATCAAATTTCCGGCACTTCTCAAAGTTATAACAATCACACCGTAAACGTTTCGGGGCTATCGGCCAGCAAAACTTATTATTTTGTTATTATTTCCGGATCGGGAACATATGACGATAACGGGAAACCGTTTCAGGTGAGAACCGCAACCCAGGCGATCGCTCCCCCGGAAGATATCATTTTTGGAAAAGTGGTTCGTGATTCGGGAGATGCCGTAAATGGAGGAATTGTTTTTGTTGAGGCGGAGGGAGGGCAAACCCTGTCCACCATTACCAAAACAGACGGAACTTGGAGGCTTAACCTCGCCAACTCACGGGATAAAGACGGAAGAGTTTTAACTTATGATCCGGAGAAGACGCTTTTGTCGATCTTCGTTCAGGCGGGGAACAACGGAACCGCCACGGCTTTGACCGATACGAGTAAAGACAAACCGGTACCGGATATCGTCATTGGGAAGAACCAAAGTTTTGTGGAGACGGGGCAACTGTCGTCGGTAATGGAAGACACGGCGAGTACACAGACCGGAGCGGGCTTCCAACTGGAAGTATCACAGTTGACTTTGTCGGAACAGCTGGAAGCCACTTCTTCGGTAAAGATCCTCAATCCGGCCACCAATGGAGAGATCATCGCCACCGACAAACCCGAGTTGCGGGGAAAAGCCCCGGTAGGAACGGTGGTAAAACTAACCCTGAACTCGGTGGAGATGACGCAAGTGGTTCAAGCCGATGCGGATGGCAACTGGAAATGGACTCCGCCACAAGCACTGGAGCCCGGTGCTCACACCCTGATCGTGGAGTATACCGATGACGCAAATGTGGTACAGAGAATTATCCGGACATTTACGGTACTACTGAGCAATCAACCGGCTTTTACGGCCACACCCTCCGCCACCCCGACAGGGATCACCGGAATTTCACCGACACCAACCGTGGTGACTTCGATGCCAACCACCGATTCAACCGACCTTACTGACGCAGGCGGGCTGACAACCACCTTGGGCCTGGCCTTACTCGGAGTCGTCATGCTTCTTATCGGAAGTTTTTCCAAAAAATGGTTGAAATAAATATGTTGACGTTGACAATAAATATAGATATAGTGAAACTAGGTCCTAGTTTAATGGACCGCAATATATAGAGATGGACCCACAAAATCCTTTGAATCAGCCTACGAGCCAGCCACTTACTCCTGATCCGATCGTCCCGGAGCCCGGCTTGACTCCTCCACCTTCCTCTTTTGCTTCTCCTCTGCCCATTACTCCCATAGCTCCCGACATGGGTACGACGACCACGACCACTACGACTCCATCCGAGACTATGACTTCAACGTCGGCGGTGCCAACGACTGCTTTCCCCGATATCACAGCACCGGTAACTACGACGATAACCACGCCGGAAGCAACCACGACTACAACTACTGTTCCTACCCCGGCACCGGAAGTACCGGCAGAAGCTCAGTGGCCGGAGCAGAAACCGAAGAGTAAGACGCCTCAGATATTACTGGGGATTTTGGCGCTTTTCTTGGTAGTCGGCGCGGCAGTAGGAGCTTATCTTGTGTCAGATAAAGTGAGTCAACAGGCATCGATAGCACCGACTGCTCCCTTGAGCGAACCCATGGCTACAGGAACATGTAGCGTTGTTGCTGTACCAGTAACCGAGTGTTCAGGAGTCACGGTCGGAGGACAGTGTAGTACACATGTAGGCGGAGTTTGTAAAGGGACGGGTGTTGTTGATGCTGGCGGAGATCCTATTTGCGAGTGTGACCAAAGTGGCGGGGGCGGGGGATTGGGGAACCCGACCCCGCCGGTTACTGGTGGAGGTGGAGGCGGCGGTGGTGGAGGGTATTCGTGCGAAACTTCATGTGGAGGGAAAGTGTCAAACGGAGCTTGTGAAGGTGGTGGTGTTCCGTTAACTTGTGCCAACTGCTGTAAGACAGGCAGTGGTCCTACTCCGCCCGGAGGGTCGTGTACTACCGCTCGAATCACGGATAAGATCAAATTTTCCAAGACGGGTAAGGTGGCAGTATATTCTAAGTCCCCGGTGCAATTTCGGGCGGATATAGTACTTACAGGACCGAAAAATAATACATTGGGTAATGTATTAATTGATGACAAACTTGCCACGGTTTCAAAAACTTTTGATGTCGTAGCCGGTGAAGAATACACTTATTCCGTTAGAGTTATTTTTCCTAGTCCGGCTCCAAAGAAGCCTGCGTATGGCTGGAATCCGCCACCGGCCGCCGGACAATGCGGACCAAAAAATAACCCGGGTACCGGAGCCGGAAAGTGTGGAGCGAGGGTAGACATAAATCCGTTACTCAATTATGCAAAAGCCAGAGCGGATATTACCGGTATCAAAGCAGGGACTACTGCAGCTAATGTTCAATGTTGGAGCGATGCGATTGAGACTCCTCCGGATCCGGTATCGGACTATGACTACAATGATTTTAGTCTAGTCTTCGGCTACACTAAAGATCCAACTCCCCCCGTTGTCGGAGGTGCTTGTATGGAGATAAAAATATTGAAGGAAAAGGCCGATGGGACATTTACGGCTCCCCTAACTCAAGCACAGCTAAACAATCTTAAAGAGGGAGATAAGATTAGGCTCACGGTTACCGGAAGTAAAGCAAACTTAAAATCCAAGTTTAGAGTGGTTATTGATGAAGTAATAGAGAATCCGACATGGAGAACGGGAACGGGATATACGGATACGGATACCAAAAAGATTTCCTATTACGACTACGAAATTACCAAGCTCGGAAATTATACCTTTAGAGGCATAGTTAGTACTAAATAAAGAGGAAATGAACACAAACAAGAAAAAATTACTGGCGATTGTCTCACTCATCTTGATCATGGTATTTGCAGGTGCCGCGGTGATGGTTTCGTATCGGATAAACTCCCAACAAAAAGTCGCCCCTACCGCTCCGCAGAGTGAACCGGAAGCGG
>CAZGSP010000043.1:0-4334 GCA_964528565.1 uncultured Pseudomonadales bacterium
CGACAATCGGAGCGGGGGTGGCGGAAGGAGAGGCGGTGGCGGCAAAAACAGGCCGGACCATAACCTCCGAGGTGAAAGAGCCGACAAACCGGAAGATACTCTTGAAGCGGCTGATATATTGCGAAGAAGTGGCAATGAAGGCAAAGATGAGACAAATAAAAATAAATCCCAGTAAGTAACGGCGGTACAAGAAACAGACGACACAAACCGAGAGAATGAGACTTAGAAGAGAGATCCGGGATCCGGCTTGCATAAAAAGCCAAAGTAGCAGGACGAAGAGGCCGAGGAAGGGCAGTCTCTTGAGCCAGCTGCCGATATGTGAACTAATGGCCACCAAAAAGGTGAGCATCATGGTGAGATAAACCGCGAGATCGTAGTGACCGGCGAAGGTACTGTTCAAGGTCACTCCTGGACGGAGAAACATGGCGATCCCCTTGCTGGACTCGGCATTCATGGGGGTAATGACCGGAGCTTCAAAGTAGATCTGGGCGATACCGTAAAGGAAAACTCCCACAGCCGGTAAGATAGACAGTTCCAGGAAGTAGCGACGGGTCCCCACCTCTCTGCCGGCCCAGTAGATAAGGAAAAAGACCGACATGTACTCGATGCGACGGAAGAAGTGAAGCAAAACGAGCAGGGGCTGAACATTTTGGGTTATCAGTATCGCGGAAAGAGACGAGGCCAGTCCGACAAAAAAGAAGACCGCAAATTGAAACGAGATCCGGGGGAACTTTATCTGTCTTTGAACCAGGAGTCTGACGAGAAAGACCAGCCAAACCAAGGCGATCAGAAAATCTTCGGCGCGGATGGCGACATAGGTAAAGGGTACGGTAAACAAAGGAAATTTTGGGTACAACGGAATAAAGATCAAGACCGCCGCGAAGAGATATTTATAAAATGAATCCAAGAGCGTGGAAGTAGGCTTTGCGAGCTTTTTCATCACCTTTGATTATCCCAAATATTAACAACCTAAGCAACGAACCGATCCAAAAAGAGACTTTTATCAGAGGAAACTGCCAGGCAGGCATGTGTTTTTTCCAAAAATAGAGCATGTTTTTTATCTCGAGGGTTAGGGCCAGGTAAGAACCGCCGGAAGCGCCCCCAAGATGAATGATGGAGGGTCTGTTGGTATAAAAAGTAGGATAACCCAGCTTGGCCAAACGGAAACAAAGCTCCATCTCTTCGGTGTACATAAAAATATTTTTATCAAAGCCCCCCGCCAGATTGAAAACGTTTTTTTTGATGATCATAAAAGCGCCGGTAACCCAGTCCATTTTCTGATTCCGGTCGTACTGACTTTGTTTGGGATGAAAGGAAGGGATCAGTGTCCCCAAAAGGGGCAGATCATCGATAAATAACTGCCAGGCGATAACATTCCAGAAACCGGGAAAGTGTCCCCCGGAGGGCTGAAAAGATCTGTCGGCGTTCAGTAGCCGGCAAGAATAAGCGCCAAACTTGGGATGTTTTCCGACGGTTTCGACTGCCTCTTTCAAAGCATTATCAAAAATCAGGGTGTCGGAGTTTAGAAAAAGCAGATACTCTCCCCGGGCTTTTTTGGCTCCCAGGTTGTTGCCTCTCCCGAACCCAAGATTTTCTTTGGCATCTACCAAAATAACTTCGGGGTGTTTCCGAGAGTACTCGCGCAACATCTCGACCGAACCGTCTTTGGAGCCATTGTCGACGGCGATGATCTCGTAATCAAGACCCTTGGTGTGTCTCTTAATCGAGTCCAAACAATCCCGCATGATCTGTTTGGTGTTGAAGGAGATGGTGATAATCGAAAGATCAATCATGGAGAGAAATAGTTTTTTTGAAGGAGAGAAAAACCAAGCAGGTGGCCGGGAAAATCAAGGTCCAGATCAAAAGCCTCGCCCAGACGGGAGAGAAGACCGGTCTCATCGTGATCTTGGCGTCATAGGGAACACCATGCAGGGAGATCTCCGGAATTTCGTCGGGGGCGAGACCGGCGTTTTGGGGAGCTTTTTTGGGTTCCCAGCCGTTAACGAACATCGACTCACGCAGAGGATAGATGATTTCTTCGAGATAGTTGCTCTTCGTTTGGTCGCGAACGAGCTCGTAAGCTTCTTCCACCCGATAGATGAGCCGGAAGCTGGGGACGGTAAAACTGCCGATCCTGACGACGAACTTGCTTTGGAGGTCGGATAGCACCTCCGGGCGGGTAAGATTGCTGTAAAAGCCTTTTTGATCCGGGTGCTGCCAGGTATCCCCTTCTTCATCGGAACGGGCGGAGTCGGAAAGATCGGGTAAGACGGGTGAGGGAGCGGTCAGATAGATAACTCCCAGCAAAAAGATCAAAGAGATGAAAATAAATTTTAGCTTCATTGGAACAGGCGGGCACGCCCCAATTTGTAATGAAATTCTTTGAGAGGCCGCTCACCGATTAGTTTTGCCGGTACTCCACCAACGATCGTGCCGGCGTCTACATCTTTGGTGACTACGGCCCCGCCGGCTACCACGGCACCATCACCGATACTGACTCCCGGCATGATGATCACCCGGGGACCGATAAAACAGTAGTCGCCGATAGTGACCGGTTCTTCGGTGGCCAGGAACCGAGGATCCGACAGATCGTGTTCGGAGTTGTAGATCATTAGTTGAGAAGCAATATCCGTGTGACTGCCGATAACGACTTTGGCCCGGCCATCGATAAAGGCATGGTCACCCACGATGGTATCTTCGCCAAGGGAAATATTCCGGGGCAAATAGAACCGGGCACCCATGTGGAAAGTGGTACCCCGCCCCATCTTAATTCCGGAAAGACGATAGAAAAACTTTCTGATCAGGTGACTGGGAACAAAACCGACTATCCAAAGGAGGAAAAGCTCGAGATCAAGAACATAATTGGCGAAACGTCGGACGATCTTTCCGACGGCTGAGGAAGGAGAAAGTTTTTTCCCGTCTTTATCCACAAAAGCCAGACCGGACTTCGTCAGTTTCAGATTGTTCATATATTCTTTAGTATAGAGATAATTTTCTGAGCCGAGGAGTCCCAATCAAAACGCCTGGTGTTTTCCTTACCGGCTTTGATGATGGAGCTTCTTGCACCCACCGTTAGCGTCATGACCTTTTCCAACGCCTCCTTGATACCGGTAACGGAGGTAGGATCTTCAATAAAGATACCGGACTCGCCCGTAACTTCGGGCAGAGAACTAACGGCCGAAACGACCACGGGAGTTCCCACGGCTTGGGCTTCGACCACGGGAAGGCCAAACCCCTCATAGAGACTGGGTAAGACAAAGGCTCTGCTCGCTTTGATAAGGGCCGGTAGATCTTCGGTGGGAGCAAAGCCGGTGAAAATAACTCTGTTGGCGATACCCAGTTTTTGGGCTTGTTCGAGGATCTGATCATAAAGCCAGCCTCTTTTCCCGACGATGACCAATTTTAGCCGGGACTCTTTCAACAGCGAAAAGGCCTCGATCAGTTTGGAGATATTTTTCCGGGGCTGCAAAGTACCCCAGTAAAGAATAAAACCACCGTTTATCTCGTACTTCTTGCGCACGGCGATTTGTTTTGTCTTGGGGATCTTGCCATGGAACACTTCTTTATCGAAGGCGGGATAGACAACCTCAATCTTGGCCGGATCGGTGCCGTAGAGTCTCACTATCTCGCTTTTGCTAAATTCCGAGATGGTGAAGATTTTATTGGCTTTTTTGACCGATATAGGGGTCCATTTTTTTAGCTGGTTGATATCGTAACCGGTAAAGTACTCCGTGCCGAAGCGTTCGAAAGACAAATCCATGAGATAGATGGCGCTTTTGACCGGAGAAAATATGGGCGAGTAATGACTGGGCGAAAACAAGACATCGACCTTGGGCTTACCAAACCAAAGACGCTTGGTGAGACTCGTAAGAACCCAGGCTCTTTTGGAACCAAAGATCTCGTAGACGAGCTTATCCGAGGCCGGAGGCATATCCGGTAGCGGGCGTTCTTTCCCCAGAGCATAGATCCGGTCGCCTTCGGAGAGATTCCTCACCATAGATACAAAAATATTGTAGGCAACCTGATTCACCCCGACGCGTTGAGGAACATTAGCTTCATTGATATCAAATCCGATGTTCATAAGTTTTGACTTAAGACAAAACTTCTTGGTATACCCTATAGGTATCTGCGGCCGCTTTTTTCCAAGAAAATTTTGAGGCTTGTTTAAGGCTTTTTGACCTTAGTTTTGCCCGATCCTTAATGGCCTCTATTATACCAGCGGCGATCGATTCGACACTTCCCGGATCAAACAGCACCCCGGCTTCTTGAACAACCTCAGGCAGACTACTTATATCACTGCCGGCTACGGGGGCCCCGCAAGCCATGGCTTGCAA
>CAZGSP010000044.1:0-16690 GCA_964528565.1 uncultured Pseudomonadales bacterium
CGGCGCGGCCGGCCCCCCGTCCCTCGAGTACAAGTGCGGATCCGCTCCGTGCGACATTTTGCTTGCCCTTCTGCACCTTATGAGAAAAATTATTAGTCGGTTATACTATGAAATATGTTATTTAAAGATTTTGCGGGGTATTTGGAGAGGTTGGAAAAAATTTCATCGCGCTTGGAGATCACCAGGATTCTAGCAGAGCTTATCGGGGAGATGAAGGCCGAAGAGACCGGAAAGGGAATCTACTTAACTCTTGGTCAGCTTGGGCCGGATTTTGATAACAAAGAGTTTAATATGGCTTCAAAGATGGTTCTGCGGAGTGTGGTTGAGGGAACCGGTTTGTCGACCAAGGAAGTGGAAAAGAAGTACAAGGCCAAGGGTGATGTGGGTCTTATGGTGGAGAATTTGGATTTTAAAAAGGATACTCCGGTAAAGTATTCGGTGACCGAAATCTATAATAAGCTATCTATTATGGCGGATGAGGGGGGCGGGGGTAGTCAGGAGAGGAAAGTGGCCAGGCTGACGGAACTTTTGTTAACCACCTCCCCTATCGAAAGAAAATTTATTGCCCGGATGGTGATAGGAAAACTCCGACTCGGATTTTCCGAAAAAACCATTTTTGACGCTTTGTCGCAGATGACCAGCGGGGGGAAGTCTCTCCGGAAAGAACTGGACAATACCTTCCAGATCTATCCGGATCCCGGATACATCACTCAGGTAGTAAAGGAAAGGGGAATGGCCGGACTAAAAAATGTGAGAGTGAAGACGGGAGTGCCGGTAGTACCCGCTTTGTGTCAACGCTTAAATAATTACCGGGAAATCGTCGATAAAATGGGGGAAGCGGCAGTGGAAAGAAAGTATGACGGAACAAGAGTACAGATCCACTTTAATAGACTGAAGAACGAAATCCGAACATATACCAGAAATTTGGAGGAGTCCAGCCCGATGTTCCCCGAACTTTTCCAGATGAATAAATGGATCATGGGAGATGAGGTTATTTTGGATTGTGAGGCGGTGGGATATGACAAAAAGACCGGTAAAGTACTCCCTTTCCAGATAACCATAACGAGAAAAAGGAAACATGGTGTGGCCGAGACGGCGAAGTCCATCCCCTTGAGATTTTTTGTCTTTGATATTTTGAGTCTCAACGGAAGAAGTCTAATTGAGGAGCCGTATTTTGAAAGGCGAAAGTTCCTGACAAAAGTGGTGAAGAAAAACGAAACTATCGTTCCCGATGAATATTTTAAAACCGATGACCCGGTAGAGGTTCAGAAATTACACGATAAATTTCTGAAAGAGGGATTTGAGGGAGCAGTAATAAAAATGTGGAATGGGGAGTACCTTCCGGGCAGGCAAGGATGGAACTGGGTAAAAATAAAAGAAGCCGAGGGAGCGTCCGGAAAGTTGTCCGATACTCTTGACCTGGTCATACTTGGATATAATTTGGGGAAGGGTAAGAGAGCTGGTTTTGGCATGGGAGCATTTTTGGTCGGTCTGCGAAGAGGCGAGTCCTGGGTGTCGATTGCAAAGGTGGGGACCGGGTTGACCGATGAGGAGTTTAAGGGTCTAAAAATAAAGCTTGATAAAAGTAAGACTAAGGAAAAACCAAAAGATTATCTGGTGTCCGGATCACTGGTTCCCGATGTCTGGGTGGAGCCCTTGGTAGTGGTGGAGATCGCGGCGGACGAAATAACCAAAAGCCCAAACCATGCGGGGGGAATTGCTTTGAGATTTCCGAGACTTATTAAGTTCCGGGAAGACAAAGGTCCCAAAGATGCCACTACCTGGAAAGAAGTGGAAGAAATAGCCAAATTGTCTTTAAACTAGGGTAAAATTGTGGGATGGAGATTTTTAAAATGTTGATGGATTTCTTTTTACATATTGATAAAAACTTGGCGGTGATCACCGCACAGTATGGGATGTTGACGTATGGGATCTTGTTTTTGGTTATCTTTATGGAAACGGGCTTCGTGGTAACACCGTTTCTACCCGGAGACTCTCTTCTGTTTGCGGCCGGAGCTTTGGCGGCGATGGGGAGCTTTGAGATATTGATACTTTATGCGTTAATGTTGCTTGCGGCCGTTGCCGGTGATACGGCCAACTACTGGATGGGTAGTTTGCTTGGAAGAGAAGTGTTCGACGGGAGAAGTAAGTTCTTTAAGAAAGCACATTTGGACCAAGCGGAAAAATTTTACGAAAAACATGGAGGGAAGGCGATAGTATTGGCCAGATTTGTGCCGATCGTCAGAACCTTTGCCCCCTTTGTGGCCGGTGTCAGCAAAATGCATTACGGTAAATTTATTTCCTACAATATCGTGGGAGGAGTGGCTTGGGTAAGCCTTTTTACCTTTGGGGGTTTTTGGTTTGGAAACATTCCTTTCGTTAAAGATAACTTCCATTATGTGGTCTTGGCGATTATTTTGATTTCCGTTGTTCCGATCGTTCTTGAAGTGATGAAAGCCGGTCGTGAAAAAAGGAAACGGGTGGAGTGAGAAGACGAAGTGTGATTAAATGAATATATGTTGGTGGATATTTTATTTGGGATCGGCTTGATATTGATTATGGTGATTTCTTCCGGTGCGGCGGTAGACATTTTTGACCGACTTGCTCATGAGGTTCGAACAAATAAGTTGATGCTGGCAACCATCTTGGTGGGATTTTCAACTTCACTGCCGGAAATGTTTGTAGGGGTCGCCGCGGCATTTCGAGGCCAGCCTCAGATCGCGCTTGGGGATATTATTGGAGCAAACTTGGCAAATCTTAGCTGGATAATCGGTGGGGCGGCTTTGATGTTTGGGTCTGTTCCCGTGGTGGGTGAGTATTTGAGAAATGAACTATGGATCACGATGGGGATGGCGTTGGCTCCTTTTCTGTTAATGTCGGATGGGAGGTTAACCAGACTTGACGGGTTGGTGCTGGTAGCTTTATATCTGTTGTATGTGAACAATATGATCCGAAGGGGAAGTTTGCCACTTAAACATTTGAAACTTTCCGGAAGATTGAGAGTGATACATCGTTATAAAACCAAGCTTGGGTGGTGGGTCCAGTCGATAAAGTTGGTCGCGGTATTGGGAGTTTTGGGAGTAAGTGCTTGGATGCTGGTAAACGTGGCGGTTAAAATTTCCGGATCTTTAGGGGTAAGTGTTTTTTGGATAGGCTTGATGGTGATTGCCTTGGGAACAACTTTGCCGGAATTGATATTAACGATAATAGCCTCGGAAAAAAGAGAGGTGTCACTAATTTTGGGGAATATTTTAGGAACTGTGGTGGTGAATTCGACCCTGATACTGGGGGTGGTCGTATTGATCAGTCCGATTGTCTATTCGGATACTCTCCAGAGAGGCATCTCCGGAATGTTTTTGGTAGTTGTTTTGGGATTATTTTGGCTGTTTACCAAATCAAAACATAAACTGGAAAGGTGGGAGGGAGCGGTACTCGTGGGAATATACGCGATGTTTTTTGGATTACAGCTGATGCTGGCTTAGGGCTGACCTTCTTCCAGACTAAGCAGGGCGCGGATACGGTCGGTAATTTTTGTCTTTTTGCCCTTTGTTTTAAAAGCCGACTTGATTAGCTTGGTAAGATCGTGAGTAATTCTGGTCTCTTCTTCCAGGTAACCTCCTCCCATAGGGTATTCCTTCTTTTGATCCACCTTTTGGTTGGTGAGAAATTTTAAGTTTAGAACGGCGTATTTTTGGAGCATCTTGAGTTTACCCATTTTTCGAAAGCGGCGGAAGGAGTAAACAAAGTGTGGTTCGTGGATAACGCCAAAGGAGAAGCCTTTGCGGTGGCCCCGATTGACAAAATCGGTATCTTCGGCAAATCCAACTTTGGGGTTGAACCCCCCGACTTTATTAAAAATACTCCTTCGGCAACCGATTAAAGCTCCATAGGCCGCGGGCTGATTGAGAAGCGAGGCGGTTTCGATCATGATGTTCATGTAGCTCGCGACCGCTTTGTCGGAGGCGAGATCGGAGTCGGCATAGAACCAGTTGGTAAAGAGGTCAAAGGGCTTTACGTGAAGCTGATACTTGACTCCTTCCAAAAAATACTCGGGAAGATTGTTGTCCGCATCGTTAAATAACAGGTACTTGCCGATAGCTTGTTTGGCACCCATATTCCTTTGGACGGAAACGTTGCGAATTTTGGAAGAAAGAATTGTGAGAGAAGGGAGCTTGTTCTTAAAGGATTTGGCTTTTTCTACCGTTTTGTCTGTCGAACGTCCATCAATAACGATGACCTCGAAGTCTCCGGAAGTTTGTCGGGCCAGATCCGCCAACAGTTTGGGCAAGTATTTTTCTTCGTTTAGGGCCGGAATAATAACCGAAAAAAAGGGTTTCTTGGTAGCGATCATAAGTGGATTATAGAGGATAACTCGATAATAAAAGGGGCGAGGGCTAAAGTACCGATCATGTCAACAAAATAGTGCTGTTTGGTGGTTAGGGTGGAAAAGCTGATGGCAAAAAGAAGTAAGAAAAAGACTACCCACATTTGAGGATATAGTTTGGCTAAATAAAAGCAGGATACGAAAGAGTGTAGTACGTGTCCGCTGGGCAAGCCGTTACAGTCTTTGTCGTGACTGTAAATAAGCCGTAGTAGCCGTTCGTTTAACCTGTTCCCGACTTCAACTTGAGGGCGAATTACTCCGTTAGGAAAAATTTTCCATAATATGGTGGCGATCGCCGTGGCCACAATTTGAGTCACCAGAAGAGAAGTGGCGAACCTTGAGTTCCAGGTAAGAATAATCGAGAGGGGAAGCAGGAGGTAGTATGAGAAGTATATCCAAACAGTCCAGGGAAGCAGGGGGATCCGGTGGTCAAACCCTATGTTTAGTCTATATTTTGGAGTTTGCCGGTTGAGAGGAATATAAAGTAATATGATGGAAGACAA
The DNA here is from genome assembly GCA_964528565.1 of uncultured Pseudomonadales bacterium. Taxonomy (GTDB): domain Bacteria; phylum Patescibacteriota; class Microgenomatia; order UBA1400; family MFAQ01; genus UBA10133. The sequence continues at coordinate 4,888 of CAZGSP010000044.1, forward strand.
GATAAGAAGGAGAATTGCTTTCACGAAAAATATTATAAAGGATAGAATAAAACATAAATGAAATTAATTGTAGGATTGGGGAATCCGGGAAACGAGTATACAAATTCGCGTCATAACGCCGGGTTTAAGTTTGTGGATAGATTCACCGGCGGGGCAAGATTTTCCCTGGAGGGAAAATTCGAGGCACTCGTGTATCGGGATAAGGATGTGTTGTTTGTGAAACCACAAACATTTATGAATGAATCGGGAAGAGCGGTCAGAAGAATTATGGATTTTTATAAATTGGGGATAGATGATGTGATCCTGGTACACGATGATCTGGATTTGAAGTTGGGTGAATATAAAATCCAGAAAGGGATAGGGCCCAAAGTGCATAATGGGGTATCCTCGGTGGAGGCAAACATGCCCGATAAAAATTTTCTGCGAGTGAGAATCGGGATTGACAACAGGGAAAAGAGTATTTATTCCGGTGCCGGAGCGGACTATGTGTTGAGTAATTTTGGGAAAGAAGAAATGGAAGAGTTGGATGAAGTGATGGAAGAGGCGGCGGATGAGCTATTGGTAGCTTTGGGCTTGGATGGAGAATAGCTCTCTGTAGCTGCCTTTCTTTTTCATCAGCTCTTCATGACTGCCGTATTCAACAGCCAAGCCTTTTTCCAAGACCAGGATTTTATCCGCCTTTCTGACCGTACTGAAACGGTGTGAGACCAAAAAGACAATTTTGTCTTTGGCAACTCTCAAAACATCGGCAAATATTTGTTCTTCCGACTCCGGATCGACATTGGAAGTTGGTTCGTCAAGAATGAGAATTTGAGCGTTTCGATAAAGGATTCTGGATAAGGCAACTCTCTGCCAAAGCCCCTTTGACGGTTCTACCCCACCCGCGAATTCTTTGTCGAGGGGGTTTTTGTATTTGAGGGGAAGGGATCTGACAAAACTATCTATACCGGTGAGTTTGGCCGCTTTTTTGATGGCGAACCGAGTTTTCTTTTTGTCGATATCACCAAAACGAATATTATCTTCGACCGAAAAAGGATACTGGGCGAAGTCCTGGAAAAGAGCCGAGATGTCATGGCGGTAGGCTTTGATACTGTAATCTTTGATGTTCCGACCGTTTAGAAAGATTTCTCCTTTTTGGGGTTCGTAGAACCGGCAAATAAGTTTGATCAGAGTGGTTTTACCGGCTCCATTTTCTCCGACGATAGCGATGTTGTCTTTTGGATTGACCTTGAAAGAGACTCCTTTGAGAATCCAGCCGGGAGAATGGGCGTATTTGAACCAGACGTCACGAAACTCAATTCCCTCGCTTAGAGTTTCCGGGAGGTTGAGTCCGGTGGTTTGGTCCTCCTCCGGAAGGGCCATAAATTTTATGTAGTCGGTAATAAAAAGGTAGTTTTGAAAAACATCATTAGCCTGTCTTACAAGACGACCGACATTGGTAATAAATCCTTGGATAGCCGAGCTGGTGATCTGAGCCGTTCCCAGAGTCAGAACCTGAATAATGGCCAGATAGTAGAGATAAAGTTGGGTGCCTGTTTGAAATAGAGCCATGGGGAGCTGGGTGATCTGACGTTTTTTGGCATACTTGACGCTAATAGACTGACGTTTGAGAAAATATTCGTTAGCCATTTTTTGGCGACGACCGAGAAGAATATCCACGTGACCAAGTATCTTGTTTTCATAGAGATACCGGCCCTTGATGGCAAAATCTTCCAGCGCAGTCCAAATCCGCCACTTTGATGAGTACCCCGTGCTAAGGTCATGCCATTCTTTGGAGGCACTGACGCCAACGATAATATTGGGAAGCGCCAGGATGATACAAGGGATGAGGATCAGAGGTTGAAAGGTGATGATGGGGACGGCTGTCGCAATAATGGTAAAGATTATTTCCGGAAAAGTAGAAATGGGGATAATTAGTGACCAAACCGATCTGCCGGCGTTGTCCATAACTTTTTGTTGGAGGTCGCGGGTTTCGGGGGATTCGGCCGAGGATACGGCCAGAAGATTCACTTTTCTGGAAATAGTTACCTGGATATTTTCGGAGAGTACGCTTGTCAGGTAATTGGTATAGGTACCGTCTATCTCACCCAGGATCTGCTGAAGACGATCGATAACGAGACCGGCGGCGGCGGCGATGAACATTACTTTCAGACCGGCGGCCACATCTTGAGTGGTGATGGAGGAAATGACCGAATCGATAAGCGCCTTGCTAATCAGGAGAGAAGGGTAGACCAAGGCACCGTTGATCGCGTTCGCCAGAGTAACTTTGAGAAAGGCCGCCTTATCTATTCCCCAGACGATCTTGACGGTGGAAAAATAAGTGACAAAAAATTCGTGGAGGTTGGAAACGGTTTTTGAATTTTTTAACATAAGAAAAGATGATTTCATTATAATAGGATAAAAGATGAATAAACCGGGATTCAGCTCGCTCACTAAAATTCTCGATCAGTACGAGCTGGATGAGACCAAACAAAAAAGAATCAGCCGGGAATGGCAGGACTATGCCTATCGGCTGGCGGTGGCGCTGGACGATACGGACCACACGCCGATTTATATGAGAATTGTAAAAAGTACCCCCAGGGAGCTCGTTGAAAAGGCCAAGAGTTTTGTGATGGATGCAGGTGCCAGAAGCAAGGGGAAAATGTTTATGTGGAAGCTTAAGCAATTGAAAGAGGAATTGGCCTTGGGTAAAGCCGGGTGACAGAGGGGAAGCGATTCTGTAAGATGAAAAGGTGAACAGAAAAGATAATATGGGAGTTGTCCCGAGTGGGTTTTGGGGACGATCAATAATGCTTTCGGTAATGTTATTTTTTGTTTACTTAGGAGATGGGATATTAAGTGACTGGGTTCCTTCATTTGTTCAAAAATCTCTAAGTAGTCCTCTGGTAATGGGCATCGTAATAGCCTTTTCATCCGTGGTTGGTTTTGGCGCCGATTTGATATTTCCTCAATTGTTAAAGGGTCTGAAAACCAGGAGAGTATTGATGATGGCAATCGGAACAAGCCTAGTCTTTTGCGGGGTGCTTTTTTGGAGTATTGCCTGGCCGTGGGTGATTCTATTTTTGGTTGCTATGGCGGTTTGGGGTCTCTATTATGAATTTTTAGGTTTTGGAACTGCGATGTTTGTATCGGAGTCGATCCCGGCCCCTTCCAGGTCCGGAGTATGGGCGATTATGGGGGCTTTCAGAAGTTTGGCATATTTTATCGGTCCTATCGTAGGTAGTTATTTGGCTATAAGTAAAGGCGACAATTGGGTAGTGATGGTGGCAACTGCTTGTGTAATATTGGGCTACATCATCTGGCGCTTGATGGGTAGAAATAAATCCGAGATAGTCATGGATGAGCCGATCGAAAGGATCAATTTAGTGAGGGAGATCAAACGCTGGGGGGTTTTGTTTGAACACGTGTGGCCGGTATTGCTCATCAGTTTGATGATGGGGATAGTTGATGCCACTTATTGGACTACCGGAACGGTTTTTTCCGATAACTTGGCAAAAGAAACATGGTGGGGAGGACTGTTTTTACCGTTTTATACCCTGCCAATGGTCTTTGTTGGCTTTGTGGTCGCCAAGTGGGGAGTTTATAAGGGGAAAAAGAAACTGGCTGAGATCTTTATGTTGGTTTCGGGAGTATTGCTGACTCTTTTAGGTGTTGATGCAAATATCGCCGTGATTTTGATCACTTCGCTACTAGTCGGAACGATGTTATCTGTTTCTTGGCCATTGACCGATGCGGTCTATTCCGACATTGTGAATAGAATGGGTCGGGAGGGAAAACATATGGTTGGCTTGTCCGGATCGACAATTAGTGTGGCTTATATCATCGGTCCTATTTTGGCCGGATTGATAACTCAATTCGTAGGCGAAAAAAATACCTTCGTGGTGATGGGGGTGGCGATGATACTGGTTTCAATTTTCTTATTGATAGTGACTCCGAAAAAGTTGAGACTCCCTCAGACAGAGATACAAGCCTGGAAGGAGTAACCCGTCACTCGGCGGACAGGTGCTAGAATGGATTTAAGTTATGTTTAAAGATAAGGTGGCTTTGCATCAATACGTGTTGTTTGCGGTCTTGATATTTTTACTTCTATTGAAAGTACTGATGGGGAATTTTGTATTTGATCTAAGTCTTTTATGGTGGTTGCTGGGGGCTATAGTCGGATTTGTGTTTGTTTTTTCCGATAGGTTTGTCTATAGCTTTTTGATGAAACCGGAAGAAGCGTTGGCTACCAGAATAAAAGATTTGTTTAAAAATAATAAGATCTCTGAAGGCTTGGTGATCTTACTTAACGAAAGGAATGAACAAAAAGAACTGGTGATGCGTAGTTTCTTGTTTTTGGTTGTTTGGCTCGTCATGGCACTCTTGACCGTCACCAGTGTTTCCAGTCCATTTGCCAGGGGGTTTATGTTGGGAATCGGCATCCATTTATTTTTTGATCTGGTTTACGATTATTTTTGGAACCATTCCCGGTTTGACCTTTGGTTCTGGCAAATAAAGAGGGAATTGGGTGCTGAGGAGAAAAGATGGTTTTTGATATTGGGATCAATTATCTTTGTGCTTCTGGCAATCAATTTTTAGAGTTGACAGTTGGATACCACTAGGGGTATAGTGATACACATGACAACAGACGAAAAAAAGAAGTTGCAGGTAGCTCTAAAAAGAATCCAAGGTCAAGTCGGAGGGATTGAGAAGATGATTTCCGAGGATAAGAAATGTGAGCCGGTGGTAACTCAAGTAGTGGCCTCGATGAGCTCTCTTAAAAGTGTGGCCAAAGCGCTTCTGGCGGATGCGATGGACAGTTGCAATAAAGAAGAGTACGCCAAGCTGTTGAAACGATTTCTGTAATTACTAATTATTAAAAAATAATGATAGCAAAATTTACCGATCAAAACTTTAATGATGAGGTTCTTGGGTCCGAGATGCCTGTCCTGGTGGACTTTTATGCCGATTGGTGTGGTCCTTGTCGTCTGGTTTCCCCAATTATCGACGAACTTTCCGGTACTTATGAAGGAAAAATAAAAGTTGGGAAGGTTGACGTGGATGCAAACTCAAAGGTGGCGGGGGACTATGGAGTGATGAGTATTCCCACCGTGATCATGTACAAGGGTGGAAAAGAAATCGCCCGTCAAGTAGGGTTTGGGGGGAAAGACGCCTATATCCAGATGATTGAGAAAATTATTAAGTAACATATATGTGGTTCGGACCGCGCCAAAAACCGTACTCCCGCGTTACTGTCTCGTCACGCCTGAAGGCGGGATACCCTTCGGCTCGCATGTACATGGTCCGTGCGATTTTTGGCTAGCGCTCCTGTACCACTAAACGTATAGAAAATAATGGAAGAAAAAAAGTGGGATGTGATTATTATCGGCGGAGGACCGAGTGGGTATACGGCGGCTTTGTATCTGTCCCGGGCGACTCTTTCCGTATTAGTTTTTGCGGGAGTGAAGGCGGGAGGACAGCTGATGAACACTACTCTGGTAGAAAATTTCCCGGGGTTTAGAGATGGGATCATGGGACCGGACTTGATGCTGACTATGGAAGCACAGGCGAAGAAATTCGGAGCCGAGGTGCGGTATGAGGATGTTTCAAAAGTCGAGCTGGCCGGTGAAACCAAAAGGGTTTGGGTGGGAGGCAAAGAAATTGAGGCGAAGACGATAATCATTTCGACTGGGGCATCAGCAAAAATGCTCGAATTGGGTGAGGAAAAATGGATGGGGAAAGGGGTAAGCACTTGTGCGGTTTGTGACGCGGCCTTTTTCCGGGATAAGGTAACGGCGGTGGTGGGTGGCGGGGACGCGGCCATGGAAGATGCTTTGGCGCTTTCCAAGTATGCCAAAGAGGTAACTCTAATCCACCGAAAGGATGAGTTTCGGGCCAGCAAAATTATGCAGGATAGAGTAAAGGCCAATCCGAAAATCAAGATCATATGGAGTAGCGAATTGACGCGAGTGCAAGGAGACGATAAATTGCGCTCTGTAGAAATCAAGAACATAAAAACTCAAGAACTCAAAACAATGGAGGTGGATGGCTTGTTCCTGGCCATCGGGCACTTCCCGGCGACCGAAATGTATAGAGGTCAAGTGGATCTTGATGAAAAGGGATTTTTGAAAACCGGAATAACCAATGGAGATAAAAACGTTTGGTTGGAGGGCTATCCGACCATGACATCCGTTCAGGGGGTATTTGGTGCGGGAGACGTGGTGGATTTTAAGTATAAACAAGCGATTACCGCGGCCGGTATGGGATGCCAGGCAGCTTTGGATTCGGAGAAATATTTAACGGGGAAGACAGCGAGCTATTGAGGGGTTATTCTTTCGCGAACATCGTCTTGACTTTGAGGATCCTGGAAACCGACCGGTCAAGTTTGGAAACGTCAAGAGTGCCGTCCTGATAGAGAGTAAGAATTTTGGAAAAGATTTCGTCTTCTTTGGCTCCTTGAAGAAGAATCATATCTTCTCCGGCCTTAATGGCTTCGATGGCTGCCTGTTCTTCCGGAAGACCAACGCCTTTCATAGATAATGAGTCGGAGATAAACACGAGATCATTACCTGACGGTAAAGTAAACCGAAGCTTTTCAATTACTAGAGGACTGATACTAGCGGGGGACGAATCCAATTCCGGAATGATGATGTGACCAACCATGACGATTTTGGCACCGCCTTCGACAATTTTGATGAAGGGAATGAGATCAAAGTTTGATATTTCTTCCCAACTATAGTTTAAATATCCCGATTCCCGATGAGTATCATAATCTACCCGACCATGACCGGGAAGGTGTTTCACGACTCCGATAATGCCTTGATCCTGAAGAGCCCGAAGATATTCAACGGCCATTTGTCCATTGAGATTCGGATCATCCGAAAAAGAACGATCGCCGACAGCCGAATTGTTTTTCGTAATATCCGCTACCGGTGCCAAATTGACATCAAAATCCAAGCCCTTAAGAAGTTTACCGTGTTGTCCTCCCCAGTAGGAAACGGTGTTTTTCTCCGCCATTTTTCGTGGTGACGGAGATCCATCTTTGATTCTGGCTACCTTACCACCCTCCTGGTCGACCATAATCCATGAAAGAGGATCTTGCAGATGGATTTGTTGGTTGTGATCGAAGATCTCTTTTTCGGTTAATCCTTCCAGGTTTGACCCGGAATAGATAATATTGCTACAACTTTTCAAGACTTTGAGGACAGTATCCGGATCTTTTCCTTCATAACCACAGACTAATGTCTGACGGATTTTCTCCTCCAAAGTCATCCGGGAGACTTGCTCGATGATGGGGTCAATTACCGGCCGACTATCGGTGGAAAGAAAGGCGGGTAATTTTCCCCCGAAGAACAGATTGGAAATTAGCGTAATAATAATTACCAAGGGTTGGGGCATGAATAGAATGATACAGGAAGTAGGGTAAAATATATTAGCTTTGAGATATTACACAAATGAAAATTAAAGAAAAAATTAGAGGAGCGATCGAAGGGGTTTTTGGCTCTATAAACTTTTCGGTGGAACATCCGGCGAATGAGCTGATGGGAGATTATGCCAGCAATATTGCCATGGTAATGGCAAAGCAACTGGGAAAAAATCCCCGTGAGTTGGCCGAAGAGGCGAAAGGAAAGCTCGAGAGAGACGAAAGACTGATGGAGGTGGTGGAAAAAATCGAGGTAGCCGGTCCAGGATTTATAAATTTTTGGATCAAGGATGGGGTGTTGGTAGCCGGATTAGCCGAAATGTTACGGAATGATGGGCATTGTCCGGATAGTGATTTTATGAGTGGGAAAAAAGTACTGGTGGAGTACTCATCGCCAAATATTGCCAAGAGATTTTCGGTAGGACATCTACGATCGACCATAATTGGACAAGCTTTGTTTAATCTTTATAAACATAGCGGAGCGGAAGTAACCAACGATAATCATTTGGGAGATTGGGGAACCCAGTTCGGGATGATCATAGCGGCTGTGGAAGAAAAAGGCCAAGATGTTTCAAAGATGACTGTGACCGAACTGGAAAATCTATATGTGGAGTTTAATAAACGGATTGGCGAAACACCGGAACTCAAAGATAAAGCCAGAGAGGCTTTTGCCAGATTGGAAAAAGGAGACGAACAGGCAAGAAAGATTTGGAAAGAGTGTATCGGGGTTTCGATGAAGGAGTTTGATGAGATATATGAAAAGTTGGGGGTTGAGTTTGAGCATGAGAATGGGGAAAGTATTTATGAAAAGGCGATGCCGGGCATAATCCGGGAAGCACTGGATACCGGGGTGGCCGAAAAGGGAGAAGGGGGCGCACTGATCGTAAAATTTGAGAAAGACGGGAAAGAGTACTTACCGCCGGCAATGCTGCAAAAATCCGATGGAACAACGACCTATTTTACGAGAGACTTGGCGACGATCAGAAAGAGACTTGATGATGCGGACTTGAAGTCCGATCTATATATATATGAAGTGGGGTCGGAGCAAACCTTACATTTTAGACAAGTGTTTGAGGCAGTGCGATTGCTTTGGGAAGATTCCCAGGCGGTGGAGTTCAAACACGTGGCCCACGGGCTGATGACGTTTGGCGGGGAAAAGATGAGTACCAGGAAAGGCACCAATATCAAACTTGAAGACTTGATCTTCAGGGCAGGTGAAGAAGCTAAGCTGGTCGCGAAGGAAAGGAACACGGAAAGAACTTCCGAAAAAATCGGTCTGGGAGCGGTGAAGTATAACGAACTGCGAAGGTCGCCGGAGTCCGACTATGATTTTAAATGGGAAGAAGCTCTGTCGATGGAAGGGAATAGCGGGCCGTATTTGCAGTATGTTTATGTGAGAACCAAGGGAATACTGGAAAAATCCCACCAACAGCTACGTAGTTTAGGTGGGCAGGCAAAAAATTTAAGGCTCAATGAAGACGAAAGGTTGCTCGCTAGATGGCTGGTGTTGAGAGTTGGTGAGGGAGAAATGGTGGAAAGTGCGGCGAGAAATTTTGCGCCTAACATGGTGGGCCAAACTTTATTTGAACTATCTCAAAAATTCAATGGTTTCTATGACAGAAACAGGGTGATCGGGGTGCCGGAAGAAAGTTTGAGACTATTACTGGTGGCCGTAACCGGACTGGTCATAAAAACCGGACTGGAAATATTGGGGATCGAGACGGTGGAGAGAATGTAACCCAACGGGCTAGGTGAGAAATTTCCGCCTTCTGGTGGAATGAAGGGAGAATATAATCGTAATATGACCGAGGGTATTGAACATGAGGTACAACCAATAAATAAAGAAGTATCGGCGGGTTTTAGAGAAAATGACCGTATTTTTGAGGCTCTGGAGCAAATTGTAAATGGATTTCAAGGGGAATATTTTGTCGTAGGAGGCATCGGAGTTCTGGGAGTATTGGGGAAGGAGACCCGCGTAACACACGATATTGATATTTGTGTGACAACAGAACAGAACGAGGCGATGGCCGAATATTTGAAAACAATTGGTTTTGAAAAACAAAAAAACAGCAACCGACGTCTATTGGACAGTGGAACGGTACTATCCAGAGACGGTTTATTAATAGATTTGGTTTGTGGGGACTTGTCGGAAGAAGGTCTGACGCTGAGAATGTCGAGTGGAAATCTATTTATCCCTAAAGAGGGGCTTGGTAGTACGGTTTCGTTACGAGGAATTGCCTTTGAAACTTTTACTCCGGAGGTGCATTATTTTCTTAAAAATAGAGCCGTGAGTAGAAATCCGTTTCATACAATCAACCCATTTGTTAATAGAAGCCAAGATGAAAAAGATTATCGGGAATTAAAAAAGATCGTCGACCCCGGGAAAGCCCAATACTTGATTGAAAAAGGTTTTTCTTATACCGGACATCACCCCGGTACCGATTATCTGTTTAGGTGATGTGAGAGGTGGATGAATGGTAGAATTGAAGCTATGGCAAGCAGACTAGAAGAAATTCTCAAAGAACGGGAGAAAAAGATTGAAACCCTGAAACTAATGGGAATTGAACTGTATCCGGCCCGGTCCGAGAAAGAGGCCGGAAACCGCGATGTAGTTGATAATTTTGAGAAGTTTGACGGCAAAGAGATGACCCTAGCCGGAAGAATTATGGCTTGGCGCGAGCACGGGAAACTTATTTTTGGGCAGATCCAAGACCAAACCGGAAGAATCCAGCTTTTTATCCGTTCGGATATGATGGGTCCTACCGACAAAGAAAAACAAATAATCGGGTTTGAAGACTTGGAACTATTGGACATCGGTGACATTATCCAGGCTTCGGGTGCCGTGGTAAAGACCCGGACGGGGGAAGTATCCCTTCAGGTAAAAGAAATTAAACTTCTGACGAAGTCCAGACTGCCTTTACCCGACAAATGGGCAGGAATAGTAGACCCGGATGAGGCTTTTCGAAAAAGATATCTTGATCTGTTGATGGATCAAACAAAAATGCGGAGGTTTGAAAGGAAGGCCAAATTTTGGGAGGTGACGAGAAAATTTTTGAAGGATAAAGGATTTATCGAGGTGGAGGTGCCGGTACTGGAAAGTGTCACCGGAGGAGCCGATGCCAAACCTTTTGTGACTCACATGAATGCCATAGATCAGGACTTTTTCCTGAGAATCTCAACGGAACTCTATCAGAAGAGACTGGTGGGAGCCGGATACGAAAAAATTTATACCATTGGTCCTAATTTCCGCAATGAAGGGATGGATGACGAACATTTACCGGAGTACTACCAGTGTGAATGGTACTGGGCTTATGCCGATTACAAAGATAACATGGAACTCGTTAAGGAACTTTTCCGATATATTGCCAAAGAAGTATATGGAAAAACAAAGTTTGTCAGCCGGGGGATGGAGTATGACCTCGCCCATGAGTGGCCGGAGATTGATTATGTGGAAATAATCAAGGAGAAACTGGGAATAGATGTCTTTAAGTCCACGGATGCCGAGATGCTCGCGGCCGTAAAGAAAAATGGTGTGGTGCTGACCGGGGCGATAACCAGAAGCAGATTGATCGATAACTGCTGGAAAATAATCCGGAAAGCGATTGCCGGACCGGCGTACCTCGTTAACGAACCGAAGTTTATGTCGCCTTTGGCCAAGAGTAAACCGGAGAACCCCGAACTGACGGAAAGATTCCACGTTATCATTGCCGGATCGGAACTGGGTAACGGATATACCGAGCTGAATGACCCAGAAGATCAGAGACAGCGATTTGAGGAGCAACAAGCCCAGAGAGAGGCAGGAGATGAAGAAGCCCAGATGCTGGACACAGACTTTGTGGAGATGCTTGAATACGGCATGCCACCAACTTCCGGCTGGGGACACTCGGAAAGAGTGTTTTGGTTTATGGAAGATATTTCCGGACGCGAGGGGGTTTTGTTTCCACCGTTAAGAATAAAAAAATAATGCTATGACAAGAGAAGATGAGGTTGGTGAGGCTATCTTACATAAATGGGTGGGGAGAACGTTAGAAAGTCCAAAAGATATCGAGAATGCTTATCTTGAGCTAGATGAAGAAGGCTTCCCGTTGTTTTGTAAAGATAAGGATGGTTCGATTTTGGAAGTTCTGGGGGGACAAGATTCTCCCGAGCTGCCTCTAGTAAGATTTAATATTTTGACAAATGTTGGTCTCGATACTCAAAACGAAAAAGCAAGAAAGGAGACGGTGGTTGACTTCCTTGCCAGAAAACCTTTAGTAATAGATATTTCAAAGGAGAACACTCAGTAGTGATACAATAAAGTTGAAGGTAAATTGTTCCGGTGATGGATTACCGACCCGGAGGAACAGGTCAGGGGCACCAACGCTCCAATTAAGAGGCTACCGCAAGCAGGATGGAACCCCC
>CAZGSP010000045.1:0-3220 GCA_964528565.1 uncultured Pseudomonadales bacterium
AAGAATAAAACCAAGTACAAGAAAGTGAAAAGAACAAGTCGCAGGGTGAGGCCGAGAGAGGAATGGATTTCATTTCCGGTACCTAAGGTGATTGAGGAAGATTGGTTATTTGATAAAGTTCAGCGAGTATTATCTAATAACCAGAAGTACGCGACTAAGAATAGAAAACAGGATTATCTTTTATCTGGACTGGTTTATTGTGAATGCGGAACCAAGAGAGTGGGAGACGGGTGCAATAGCAATGGCCACCACTATTATCGTTGTGCCCAAAGGATTTACAAGTTTCCGGTGGAATCAAAGTGTAAGGTCAGGGGGGTGAACTCAAACCTATTGGATGGGATGCTTTGGATGAAGTTGAAAACTTTTTTAACTGACCCGGTGGCCTTAAAAAGCCAAGCAGTTAGGTGGATTGGTATGAAAAATCAGGAGGTTAATGGTGGTCAAAAAGAGGTAGAAGTGGTTCAGATGAAAATAGACGGAATAGCGGAAGAAGAAAAGCGGTACGCAAGGGCTTATGGATCTGGAGTTCTGGACTTTGAGCAATTTAGCTCGCTTGTAAATGAGCTAAAACTTAAGAAGCAAGCCCATCTATCAGTGCTGTGTGAGGTGGAGCAGAAATCTAAAACTGACAAAATGTTGAGTTCGTCCGAGATTGATATCCTGTGTGGATATGCCAAAGAAGTTCTAACAGAATTGGGATTTGAGGATCGAAAAAGAGTGGTTCAGGATATAATCGAGAAAGTTATTATTAAAGACGCCGGGGAAGTTGAAGTTATTGGAAACTTACCGGAGTTTAGTAAAAAGGTGGGATATGGCACTGAAAGTAGGAATTGTCGGTTTACCGAATGTGGGGAAGTCCACTCTGTTTAACGCGCTGTTGAAGCGCCAGCAGGCGTTGGTAGCTAATTATCCGTTTGCGACGATCGAACCGAATGTCGGGGTGGTGGAGGTACCGGACGGCCGATTGGCCAAGTTGGCCGGGGTCGTGCGGACCAATAAAATCGTCCAGGCGACGGTGGAATTTGTCGATATCGCCGGCCTGGTGGCGGGGGCGGCAACGGGAGCAGGCCTCGGCAATAAATTTTTGTCTTATATTCGCGAAGTCGATGTGATTGTCCAGGTCCTGCGGGATTTTGCCGACAGCGAAGTGGTCAAGGAGGGCAGTGTCGACCCGAAATCGGATTACGAAGTGGTGGCGTCGGAATTGATTCTTAAAGATTTGGAAACAGTCTTGAGGGCGAAGGAAGGTAAGACCCTGCGGGAGAAGGGGATGGAGAAGAAAAAAGAGGTGGTAGATAAGTTGTATGAGGGGTTAAACGTCGGCAAACCGGCTCGGGAAATTTTGCTGACAAATGAGGAAAGGGAATTAGCGGCCGATTTGTTTCTTTTGACAATGAAGAAAGAGATCAAGGTGTTGAACGTGGGGGAGAACGACCCGCGGTTACGGGAGTACTTCGGAGATGAGGTGATCATTAGCGCTAAAATCGAGGCTGAGTTGTCAATGTTGGCCGAAACCGATGCTAAAGCATATATGGAGGAGTTGGGGATAAAGGAATCGGGTTTGGATAAGTTGATTCGGAAGGCGTACGAGACGCTCGGAAAGATCAGTTTTTTGACAGCCGGGGAAATTGAGGCGAGAGCCTGGACGATTGATAAGGGGATGAAGGCCCCGGCGGCGGCGGGGGGGATTCACACCGATTTTACCAAGAAATTCATTAAAGCAAAGGTGACCAGTTATGCGGACTTTCTCCGGTATGGCGGTTGGAAAGGGGTTGCGGAGAACGGCAAGTTGCGAATGGAGGGCCGGGATTACGTCATGGCCGACGGCGATGTGGTGGAGTTTATGATAGGATCTTAGAGATGAAAGAATTTACCTGGACAGAACTTGAAAGGTTTGTTGGAGAAGGGCATAAAGATTCCGCGGTATGTTTGTTGGAAGGGAGTGGTACGAGGATAGACTTTCGAGCGGTGCCAGATGATAGAGATATTGATTCGGGAGTGAGTTTGAATGTTGTTTACGAAAGTAACACAGATACAGATAAGGGAGAAGTGTGGGAGATAGTGCGTTTTTTGGTGATAGCTGAGATTTTGACCGAGAGGGTGAGGTATGTGTTGAAAATGGTGGACGAATTACTTGACAAAGATGAGGTAGAGAGAACTTATTGGCTGGAGGAGTACGACTTATTGGACCAGCGTTGGTCCGGATCTTCGAGAATTAGATTGGGAGTGGGTTTTTGGGGGAAAATGGCTATGGGTATGTTGCCGGAGATTGGGGTGAAAAACTTATTTGAGTTGAGGAATTTATGATCGGGGTATAAGATGTGGGTGTGAATAAAAAAGAACGACTGCTTAGACACGCCAGAGGGGGTAGTGTCGATATAGTAGCGGAGTTGGCGTCGATTTCCGGGGCGGGGTCGGGGGTTATTTTGTATGCACCTCACGAGCGAGCTACTGATTTGGTGGGGGGCCCGGTTAGGATCGCCATAGAAGCCCGAGGAGAGTTAGACGGTCGGTTGTCGGCGGCGGAGTTAACGGCCTTGTTGATTGTCCACCATGAGGTGAGAACTATGGCCGAGTTATTAGCATTTGATTGGCAAAGACAAGAAAGTGTTCGCGAGATTCTGGGTCTTTCCCAGGATGACCAAGAGACAACGGAGGTAATCGAAGGAATGAGTGACTTTATTCACTATCTGGCCTACGCGGCGGGGATTAGAGAAAGGGTTATTCGTGGAGAAGAGAAGCCGCTGGGGATGAATAAAACCGAGTTGGCTCGGGCAATGTGGTGGGATTGTTTTGGGGAGGCGTTGGTTGAGGACGACCTCCTTATCGGCCGGGCCGTTTGCTTGCAGGCGGAGAGGGCGGTTGGCGAGTTGACTAGGCTACGGATGTCAAGCTGGGAGAGCCGTCGAAGTGGTGCGGAGATTGCGGCTGAGTTATACCTGGCGCTTTTGGAGGAAAGCCTGTAAAATAAGGCAGTTATGGAAAAACAATACGAATTGATCGCTCTTTTCCCGACCAAGGTGAATGATATTTTGGCGGAAAAAACCCTGGTTGACATGATCAAGGCGGCGAAATTTAAAGTAGTCGAAGTGGATAAGTGGGGGATCAAGCCCTTGGCTTACCCAATCAAAAAAGAAAACAAGGCCTATTATCTCCGCCTGATAATCGAAGGGGGAGACGCCAGGGTGTTGGCTAAGGCGCTCGCACTTGAGGAATCGCT
>CAZGSP010000046.1:0-10789 GCA_964528565.1 uncultured Pseudomonadales bacterium
GTCACCACGTACCTAAGCTTGCGCATGGTACATGGCTCCGACTGTTTGTTAGCAATCAGTTTCAGGATCTTTTAATAGGGCTACTCACCCTTCTTTTCACCTTTCCCTCGCGGTACTAGTTCACTATCGGTCAGTAAAAGTAATTAGTCTTGGACCGTGGTCGGCCCGGATTCGATCTAGAGTTTGCCGTCTCCAGATTTACTTAGGTACCAAACTTTAACATTCCCATTTTCAAATACGGGACTCTCACCCACTATGGTCAACTATTCCACGTTGTTCTTCTAGCAGAAATGTTAAGTTATGTTTGGCCCTGCAACCCCACCAATAAATTGATGGTTTAGACTCACCCCTGTTCGCTCGTCGCTTACTAAGGGGCTCTCATTCGATTTCTTTTCCTTTGGGTACTTAGATATTTCAGTTCCCCAAGTTCCCGGTCACGACTTGCGTCGTGAACAGCCAGATAAATCTGGCTAGGTTTCCCCATTCGGACACTGCCGGATCATAAGTTCTTGTCACCTCCCCGACAACTTTCGCAGACTTGAAACGTCCTTCTTAGGCTTTTACTGCCAAGGCATCCACTGATTGCTTGAGTAGAATAAATCAAAAATTTGCTTCAAATTAAATTTGAATTCGTGCGATCTACTTGCATAATCTATTCACTTTTCAAGGAACAACCATACAGGAGCTCCAAGAGCTCGTGGTTGATTCTAATGTGTGCGCACTTTAGAGTCAATCACTAGTTCTCGGATAGGCCTGCCCGCCGCAGGTGGGTGGACCGTGACCCGCCGCGCGGCGGGTCCACCTCCCAATTGTGGACCCAATGGGACTCGAACCCATGACCTCCTCATTGCAAATGAGGCGCGCTAGCCAACTGCGCCATGGGCCCTCATTGTCTCACCTTTATGTTAAATAATGTGCCTAAAAAAGAAAAAATCCGCCTTTAGCGGACCGTAACACAAACCAAAGCGCCAAAAAACCTAGGGGGCTTTTAGACTCTCTATTTGGTTTATATTCATATTGTCTGCTAAGGACTCGACAATTATACCAACAAAATCCCCCTCTTACAAGAGGGGGAGATGAGCCTAATAATGAAAGGTCTCCGCGGCGTTCACAAACTTCTGCAGGGAGAGGATCATCAGCCGGTGGCCATAGAGCGGCGTTTTGAGAATTAGCTTGACGGTCCGTTTGAGAATATGAATCACAAAACCTTCGCCCTTAATTTCCGGCTCTCCCCGCTCAACGGCAGGCAAGAAAGTCTCCGGATCGCAAAATAGCTTTCGGGGTGGGTGAAAGGGGAAACGGACGACCATCCCGTCGTTCTGAAGTTCGACCGAACTACGCACCCCTCCCACGGACTTCGTTTCAAAGATCTTCCTCATGAATTAGCCTCCACGAAAGGTTTTCTCTTACTCCCGGAATTATACCTTACTTCAAACTCCAGACAACCGTTACCGTCTTACTGACGGTTGAAGTGCCTACCTCAATCGGCGCCGGTACGATCGTATCGGCCTTCATAGCTTCAGCCCGAAACATCACCGGATAGCTTGGTGAACCACTTTCGACAATCGAAATTACTCTCCCCAGTTTTGCCCCACTGGCTACTGCCATTGCTTCCGCCTTTGTCTTCGCATCCGCAACCGCAAGGCCAAGCAGTTTATCCCCCGCTTTTTGACTCACATCCAGCTGAAAATTAGGACCATCGACGTTTGTCGCTCCGCTTTCATTTAGAAGATCGGTCAGTTTTCCGGCCTTATCCACATCTCTAAGCGTGATTCCAATCGAATTATTGGCACTCCACTGCCCAAGGGTTACTTTTGTAGGGGGATAAATGGTCGTACTCTCCTGCATTTGATAAACATTTACCTGTTGCGTCTTGATATCGGCTTCATCCACACCCAGTCCCTTAACCAATTTGATTATCTCCGTCATTTTTTTATTAACTTCATTTACCGCCGTATCTTTATCGTCATTAAATGCCTGTACCCCGGCCGAAAACATGGCTATCTGGTTCTTTTCATCCGATTCGGCATAACCGGTTACTGTTACCACCGCCTCATTTTTCATAATTATTCGTCCCCAGGTGATATCCCCCCAAGGGAAAAAGTATAGTGCCCCCAGTAACATCAACCCGCCCAGGATCCATTTAATGAACGCGTCCAGATCGCTTTTTGACATATTACCTCAGTCTACCAATTTGTGGCCGCTCCGTCAAACTCTCAAAGAATGGGTATAATATGCCATCCCTGAACATTCAAATTTGGAGGAAAGATGACCGAAAAAACCAAGTACCGGCTCGCTTTACAGATTATCTACTCGACTGATGATGGACTCGAATCCGCCATCGCTATTTTCAATGCCTGGTGCCGCGAAATACTGTCAACGGAACATGTCGAACGCCCGGCCAGAAGGACCAAAAACCGGATCAAGCTCGGCTATGGTTTTGTCAAAACGAAGAATCATTCCGGCGAGCTTTTTTTAATTTCGTCCAGACCCTTCGAAGGTTGGATGCTACACCTCCTGGTCAAGGATCTAGAAATGGACGGTCTGGTCCATTTTAAGGCCTTCAGCTGCCCGGAAATCGTTGAAAACCCCAAACCCGCCTCCTAGGCGGGTTTTTACAAAAACTCTTCCATTTCCTTAAAATCCTCAATGACGTAAGTCGCCCCCAAAGACAATTGATTTTCCCGCCGGTAGAACTCTTCATATCTTTTGGGAAAATATATTCCGGTATCCACCCCCGCCCTTCTTCCCGCCATAATATCTTTTTCGTTGTCTCCTACCATCAACGCCTCTTCGAGCTTTCCCTGCATCATATCCAAACACTTCAAGATCCCCTCCGGGTGGGGTTTAATGAACTCCACGTCTTCTTTTCCCAAAAATACATCCACCAGATCGCGCAGGCCGTTTCCTCTTAGAGCTCCCTTAACCCATCTTTTTCGGGAAGCGGTTATTACCCCGATTTTTCCACCTTCCCGCTTTATCCTGTTAAGAACTTCAAACACCCCCGGGTTCAGCTTAGCTTTATTAACTTTTTCCAGGACTTCCGCCTCGAGCTCCGTAAAAAACTCTTCGGTTTTCGTAACCCCCAGCCTTTCCGGCCCCTGCCAGTCACCTATTACCTCTTTGCCGATTAGTTCATTGGTCACGTTTATCCTATGACTCGCAAAAACCTTTCGATATCCCGCAAACCAAATCGAAAGATTATCGGCAAGACTCCCATCCCAATCAAACAGAAAATATTTGTACTTCATACCCCTATTGTAAACAAAAAACGCCTCTCACATAGGTGAGAGGCGTAATATCACTTCAGAGGAACATCCTTTAGGGCTTCCTCCAGCATTTCGGCAAGAGTCAACCCCATCGGTCTTCCGGACAGTCCTCCGGGGTTCGGCGGAAACAGCCGGGGTAAGCAACCGGGCATATTATCCCGGGAATAAACGAAGAGCTGACTTCCTGCTCTCGTCCACCCCCCGAATCCAAATCTAATTCCCAGATCGGCGACCAGTTTGGTATTGGTGGGGCAACTTTCCAGAGGCCACGCCATTCCAAAGACGTTGACCCCAAGGGCCTCGTGAATTTTCTCCTTGGACGTGTTGATGTCCCAAGAGAGACCGGGGTCCGAATACGAAGCAAGATCGCCATGGGACTCCGAATGGGTCCCGATTGAAAAGTAACCGGTCTTTATTGCCACCCGGAATACTTCCCAACAGGCGTCTCCGCGGCAATTATCATTTTCCGCCTCGCTCATTCCCCTCGTCCAGATGAACGAGTTCATGTGCGGAGCATAGCCGTCCGCTTCCAGAGTCCGAAAAAGAGCCGTTATCCGAGCAAAGGACTCGCCGGACCTCGCTCCGGAGTCGGTAGTCAGGATAATCGAGCGGGCGGGTAGGTCTAACCACCCCTCCAAAAACCCAACCATCTCGGCGCCGGTCACAAAATGGAAGTCATTCTCCATCAAGTACCGCATCTGAATCTCGAATTGCTCGGGATCCATAGCGTACATACCGTCGTACATACGGTATGTATCTCCATGGAACTCCAGAGGGACGATCCTCCTGGCCGTTCCGTACTGGGCAATCCGCCTCTCTATCCTCTCCCAGTAGGCATCGGACAGCTGTTGTTCGTACACCCGTCCGTACTCTTGCATTATTGCCCTGATTTGCTCCCGTTCTTCGATCATAATCGGAACAGGCGTCTCCGTTGGGGAGACCGTGGCTGTGGGAGGGGGTGAGGCAGGTTCTGTCGGTTCCAAGGTAGTCGTCGATGTCGACGTCAGGAGTGTAGGCTCGGAAGCCTCAACCCCTGAACAGCCCACGAGCACGAGGGCGACCATTAGACAAAATAGCCCGTGCCTTAAAGTGTTCTTCATTAATCCTCCAATCAATACAAATTTTGAATGTCCTTAGGCAGCATTTTACCACAACTTATCCTATATATCAAGACTTTAAGCCTACCGAAGAACGTGTCTCTCCCCTTCTAAACGACCTTTGGCTGCAGTTTTTTGTAGACGAACCTGGCTAGTAAGATCAATCCGAGAACGATCAGTATCACCGGAAGGTAAACCACCATCCAGATGACCATGTCGGCGACCGATCTAAGAGCTCCAACCATCGAACGGACCGCCGTCTTAAACACTACCGCCGGTCTCCAGGCCGTATCCGGGGCATAGGGCAACGCCAGTTCGTCGGTTGAGAGACTCACGGAAATTCTGGTCAGTTTAGCCGTTTGTTCCAGATATTTTTGCTGTCCTTTCAAACTATCGATCTGTTCCTGGATATTATTTATCTGTATCTGCACTTCCATCAAGTCCTGCACTCTCACCGCTTGCCCCAAAATCGTCTCCATTTGCGCTTTAACCCTTTCCAGATTGGCAATCCTGGTGGCCGTATCTACATACTGATCGGTGACATCATCGCCATAAACATTCTCCGACACCACCCGCACGCCAAGCAGTCTGATTTTGTCCAATGCACTCTCTCTTTTTTCGGTTGGTACTCTGAAAGTAATATGCCCGCTGGCGGCCCCCTCCGGCTTGGTTAAAGATTTATCAACCATAAATCCACCCAGTTCGGTCGCGATTTTTTCTATGCCTTTTACCGACTCGGGAACGTCTTTAACGAGCATCGACATGTTAGTATTCTGAATCACCATCCGTTGATCGGATGCTACCGGAGCCAGCTCTCTACCTATCCCGCTGGGCATGGCAATTCCCTTAGGGGCATAGCTCATCGAAATATCCGAGACCCCCATGTTTTGACTCCGTAGTCCGGTTAAAGATGACGCTTCTTTTTTCAACAGGACAATAATTATTACTCCCATAACAATCGGCAACCAATTCCTTTTTATCCAAGAAATAATGTTCATAAATCAACTTTATCATAGATAATATATCAGGATGAAAATTATTCCTCTTGCTGTCGGACAGATGTCCACCAACTGCTATCTGGCCTCGGATGAAGGGACCGGCCAATCTCTCATCATCGATCCGGGAGACGAAGGTGACTTTATTGGCACCACCCTTTTGGAGAACAAGCTTATTCCTGTCGGCATAGTCCTCACTCATGGCCATTTCGACCACTGCCTCGCGGTCTTAGAGCTCAAACTCAGCTTTAACATTCCCATTTATCTTCACCAAAAAGACCTTTTCCTTTATCAAAAGGCTCAACTCTCAGCCAAACATTGGTCCGCCATCTCCTCCCCCAAACTTCCTCCTATCGATGAATTTCTTTCGGAGGGAGAAATTATCCCTTTCGGGGGATCATCGTTGAAAGTTATTCACACTCCCGGCCATACCCCGGGGTCTATTTGTCTTTACTCGGCACCAACACTTTTTACCGGCGACACTCTCTTTGCCGAAGGCGTCGGCCGCACCGATCTCTCTTACTCTTCTTACGGCGATCTTCAAAAATCACTCAATAAGCTTTTTGCCCTGCCGTCAAACACCCTCATTTATCCGGGCCACGAAAATACCCCCGTTTTTCTTTCCGATCTTAAGTCATCCGACTAAATCTCCACTCCCAATAGAGCCAGTTCCTCCACCATCCACCTTTTGATGCCTTCTTTATCAAGATATTTTGCCGTTTGAGAAAAATTAAAGTCACTTTGCCATCCAAGCCAAGCCAAAAACAGGTCCGCTTTGGTATTTATATCTTCATTTCGTACCATTGTCCCTGCTTTATACGCCCGTAGTGCCGCCTCGGTTACTCCTTTGCTTGGATACTCCTCTACTTTTACCGCCAAGATCTCCGGCATACATCTAAGTAGCGCCAGCTTATCTGCATCCCTAATCAATTTTGCATACATATCTTCCCCCGGGTAAGAATAGGCGCTGTGGTATCTTACCGACTCCACGACACTATTTTTATCGATCCCCAAGACGGTAAATTCACCAAAATCACGCTTCTTTATCATCTCCGCACCGGCCAAGGCATGATCGAAGTTGGTCTTCACATCCGAATAGCTTCCCAGAAGTGCCTGTTCAAATCTCCCGATGTCGTGTAATATGCACACGGTTCTTACTTGAAAATCATTCCATTTGAAGTTCTTCTCCCCTCTTGTGATATCGACTCCGGCCCTCACTACCTCCCTGGTATGGATTATTTTCACCATGATCATCCTTCTAATCAAATCGCTCTCGGCTTTCTCATAGACTTCAAATACTACTTCCAAAAACCACTCGTATACCTCCTCCGGAATACGGAAATCCTGGGCTTCTGTTCCCGAAAATATTTTCTTTGTCCACGCCTTTACTGCCTCTACCGATTTATCACCATTTAGAATGAAGTTTGACTCGTTCCCGTATCTTTTTTGCACAAAGTCAAATATAACACAGGGTAGTCCGGAAACAACCCGGTTTTTTAATTAAAACGGCACCTTTTCGAGATTGATATAAGTACCCACCGCGTTCCCCAGAGAATACACCGCAATCAAAAGGAAGTTGTTATTGAGATTAGTTGCCACCTGATAAATCACGAACATGGCCACAAAGCTCTCAAAAAACACTAAGAGGGCTGCAGCGCGTGATCGGCCTTTTGAAATCCAGTAGGTTCTTTGGGTGGCCATAAACATCTCCAAGAAGCCGACGCCAAAATAAATGAGTATATTTAACAAAAAATTCATAGTATTTCCCCTGTTTAAAAACAGAGTGATTAGACGGAGGTTTTCCTCCGGGTTCTTCTAACAAAACGGATTTTTCCATTTTCAGGTTCAATTTTACCAAAAATACCCCGAACAGGCAAGTTCCAAAATCTTTTTTATATAGTAAACTTGTTAAATATGAGTCCCACCACTAGCCGTCAAGTTATTACGGAGAAGCTGTCCTCCCATTCCTGGTTCAAAAATACCGATCCGGCCATCCAAGAAGAAGTCCTTGGTCTTCCCGAAGATTGTGACGGCTTTTTGGAAGATCTGGCCTCACGTCCGGACGAGATCGGCGAGCTCGATGTCCTCAAAATGACCAAGCTCGGACATGGTCACTTTCTTCTCCTCCCTGTTTTTGAAGTCCGCTCCAACATCACCAACCAAGTTTTTACTTACGAATACGCTTCCTGGAAAACCGGCGGTCGCCCGGGTGCCAAAGGGATCATTTTCCTCGAAACCGAAGGCCGGATCACCCATTTTATCGTTTCCAAAGAACACAGTTTTTCCACCACCCAAGAGACCTACGAATCCATCGGAGGGCTTTATCTTCATTTTTTCGAGAACAAACCCCAAAATATGCCCAAAAAGATCGAGCAGGAGATCTGTTTCCACCTCGGCGTTGACCATCTCGAATTTAAGAAAGTCTACGATCTCGGCCTCGCCCATCCCGATCTGGGTATGACGAACAACGTTACCGACCTCTATGCCGCCGTTGTCGACATTTCCCACCTTCCGAACATGACCACCAAAGCCGATTTCCGATCCACGCACAAACCGATCGGATTTGAGCTTAAAATTGTCCATATCAGCGAGTTTATGGATTACCTGAACATCGTAAACGACAACTACTTCCTCAGTGCCGCGGCCAGAGTCCTGGCGAACAAGGAAATCAGCCTCGACTTCTAACTTCTCCCTGTTTCCTACTATAGGTCTTGCGTTATATCTATACCTATAATAGAATCCTATTTGACTTATAAGGTCAGTCTTTAAATTCACCCAATCCGGCACCGCCGGAACTTCATCCCCAAGGAGGATCCCATGAGTAGTCTTCATTCAAAGATCTGGTATTTCATCCACTTCACCATTAATCCCAAGGTCTTCTTCCTCAAGAAGATCAACCAAACACTTCCTGGCTGGCTTCTCTGTGTTTACTCAAACATAGACGGCAAGGTAGTCTTTGGCCTAACCCCTACCTGGGGTCCGCTTCTCGTTGGAGACGAAATGGGTATCAATGATCCGATCATCTCCATCGACAACATCAACGATGCTTGTTACGGTTTCAATGGTGGCCTATCAGACAGCGATGTCAAAAAAATTCTTCCCAACGATCTTCGCGAGTGGAAGAAGATCTGGGACAAGGCTGTCGAAACCCACCGGATTATCCTAAGCAAGGGCAAAAACGAGGATCGTTGTCCCGGTTGTACAGATCGGTACTTTGGCACTGGTCTGTCCAAAGAAGGTTATCTTTGCCCCAAATGCTTCGGCCTAGGAGGCATCTATACTTACGGCCCGCAAAAAGAAATTGGGGAAAGACTTCTTCAAGGATCGGACATCAAGGTCGTCGATCGCCAAGCAACCATCAAGTTTCAGCCAAGTGGACTACTGGCTTTAATCGACCTGTATCGGACCTATCACACAGGCATTGTCACCGACATAGCTCAGGAATATCTCGTCAAACATTTTCACTCTGTTCTCAATGAGGTCTTCCCCGAGGTCGTCATCTACAAAACGGAAGATAATCAGGAAGAAAACGGTTGGAGTGCCTACTTTCTTGACCAAAACGGCGACACTCGTATCCGCCATTTCTACCTTCTCCGGAATGGTCATTTCATCAATCTGCTTTCCGGCAAGGCAGAAACACCATCTCATGTGCCTCAGCCTGCCCTTAAGGAGGATTTCCCCGACCGAGACAGATGGAACCTGTCAATCGATATTTTAGCCAACCTATGTAAGTTGGCAAAATAGGTTTCAACCGCTCCTAATAAAGGGGCGGTTTTTTTGTTTCATAACTATAGGTCTTGCATTATATCTATACCTATAATAGAATCCTATTTGACTTACAAGGTTCGACCTTAATAAACTAAGTTTTTCCCGACAGCCACGCAGGCGTAGCTGGTCGAACCTTTTTTCACACCCCTTTCCCCTTTTTACACCGTTAACCCGGTTTTCTTTGTTGTTTCTTACCCAAACCTAGTTACAGGAGATAATTCCCATGTTTTTCAAGAAAATTCGTTCGTTCCTGCTCGCTTTGTGGGCAGGTTTTTTGCGTCTGGTTCTACCCAAATCCACCCCCACCCCGATTGAACCTAAGGAGGTTACTGTGAATGATTTTCGCACCGTTGAAGGCCTCAAGGCCCTACTGCTCGACCGCCCCTCTCAGCTTCGGATCCATGACTGGGTCCAGAAGAATCTTCGTCCGCTCGAAAACGATGCGGTTTACGAAGGCCTCTGCCAAAAGGATGAATTCATCCCGACGGCTGAAACCATGGCTCTCATTTTCACGGCTTTTCGTCCTCTTCATGGTGGTGGTGCCGGTCACGAATTTGGTGGCGGCCACTCCTGGCGCGATCTTTTGGACGGCTTAGCCGTCCTGGCCCACGACCCGGTAATGAAAACCGGTTACCAAAACGAGGTCTTCGCCGGTCTCCTGGCTTCTTTTAGCCATGACATTGGCAACGTGGGAAAACCACGCTACGAAGACAACGTCTGGGAAGAGGGGCACGCCGAGGTTGGTGCCTGGCTGGCCTTCAATCTGCTCGAAGGCATCGTCCCCGAAAACATTCGCCTTCTCATGGCCTATGCAATCGCCGCCCACACCCACAAGCTTGGCCCCGTCACCTGTGACAACGGCTATGTGCGTGAGGTATGGAACGACCGCCTGTTCTACAATCTCGGTAAACCGGTCCGTATCGCTATCTGGCTCACCCGCTTCGCGGACCGCTTGGATACGAACGGCGTTACCCTCTTTGCCCGTCACATCCCCGCTAACATCGAAGGTAGCTTCTACGGGGGTAAGGACTTCTCGGCCGCCGATTTCTACGATCTCGACGGCAAGGCTCTGGCCGTCCTGGTCAAGCCGGAAGCCATGAAAGATGGTAATGCCCCCTCGACACTGCTCCATATTGGCAACTTTGCCAACAGCAGTTTCAAGTTCGGAGCCTACTCCCAGCACGACGCTCGCTTCCCCTCAATGGAGCGTCTCATGGCCTACAAGGCCAATCAGGGCCTCCGTCTGATCGAAGTTGTTACCCTGTCCAATGAGAAAACCTCATCCTCGACGGATTCTGTCTTCGACCTCTTCTGGAGCTTCCTCAAAAAGGTTTCCCGCTCCACAGCGGTAGACGAAACCCTGACCATCTTCCGGCACATCTGGGCCGGACTGTCACCCGAAGAGCAGGAAAAATGGCGTGCCGGCATCGAATTCGCCAATAAGGCTTACGATGAATGGCTTCGCCTGCTCTACACCGAGATCGAGTCTTCCGATCACCCCCTGGTGGTCGCCTGCCTGGGCCTTCTCCCCGAGTTGAAAGCCAATCTCGGCGTCGCCTAAGTCAAACCGTATTTCCTCACCCCCCCCCCCCCCGGGGGGGGGGCCCCCTTTTTCAAAGGGAAAAAAAGAAACCAAACAA
Organism: uncultured Pseudomonadales bacterium; assembly: GCA_964528565.1. Taxonomy (GTDB): domain Bacteria; phylum Patescibacteriota; class Microgenomatia; order UBA1400; family MFAQ01; genus UBA10133. The sequence continues at coordinate 10,770 of CAZGSP010000046.1, forward strand.
CCGATAATTTAAAATCATCC
>CAZGSP010000047.1:0-2592 GCA_964528565.1 uncultured Pseudomonadales bacterium
GATCGGCGGTGCCGACAAAGCCGGTGACGCCCTGAGTGGTGCGGACAGCGAGCCAGGCATCGTCCGTGACGATCATGCGAACCAGAATGTAGCCGGGAAAGAGTTTTTCTTTGATAGTGATCTTTTTACCCTTACTGATCTTGATCTTTTCTTGGGTGGGGATAAGGATCTCGTAGATATTATTCGTGAGATCCATAGACTCGACTCTGGTTTTGAGGGTAATGGCGACGCGGTTTTCGTGGCCGGACTGGGTGTGGACCACGTACCACTTGGCGGACTCGGGGACTTCCGGGGTGATAACGATATGATTCGGGTCGGCCACTTTGAGAGCGGCGTTGGAATCAATGGCTGGTACTTTTTCTTCTTTTAATTTCATTTTGTTTTAACGGTTGAGTGCTGTTTGCAAAGCAGCGGTAAAAATGTAGTCAAGTCCGCCTGAATATAAAGCGACGATGATGGTAGTGATGATTACCAGCACAGTCATCTTCATGGCCTCTTTGTGGGAGGGCCATTTTACCTGGGCCAATTCTAGCTTGACCGAGCGTAAAAATTCAAGTAGTCGAGACATCGAGTTATTTTATCATGCTGGCCGATGTTTTGGGAAAGGGGTATGAGCCCCATAGTTGCTTCCGCACTATGGGCTTGATATAATCAGGGGGTACGTTAAATCCGTGAAGAAGGAGCCACACCATATGAGTAAGTTTCGTTTTACGACGAAGGCGCTGAAACTGGATAAGGCACTTATTGAGCTGGTGAAGGAATTACAACGAGAACTTCCTTCGGACGCCACGGACGTGACATTGCTCATCTGTTCGTCATCTTTTGTCAAGCCTGAGATCGGAAAGATCGGCGATAATATCCCGATGCGGTTTGTCCTACCTGCTTCTCCGGACGATATTGTTGGTTATGCCCGTTTGGGCTTTAATCGAGGAGATTTGGAAAGCAGTACGAGGGCGGGAATTGGAGGACTTGGTTGTATTTTGGATGAGTAGTAGGAATTTCCCCCGCCGAATGGCGGGGTATTATTTTTAATTTGACTTGGTTGTGAAAACAGTATTAAATGAATATGGCTCTGGGCGCTGAGTCAGGACTTGGGAGGTTTTTCCTCCACAAGCTCTGAGGTACGGGGAACGGAGTTTCCGGCATCACCTTTGTCGGGACAGTTCACCCAAATTGGTAATTTCGGGGAAAGATCCCAACCCTGCCGGCCCCGGTGCCAGCCTGACTTGGCTGATGTACCGATGATCGCTGTCAAGTGTGGACCATATGTCCGTTCTTCGTGACCATCAAAATCAAAACGGACTACCATCTCTAACAAATGGGACAGCTTCCGTCCGTAGCTTCGCAACTATGGCGGACAGGTTGAGTAGGGGAAAACTGAGCACAAAGTGCTTTTTACCGGTCGAAGTTCCGGCTGTGGAACGGAAAAAGAGATTTGTCTAGAAGGCACAAAGTGACGCAGATTTAATTTTTTTAGGAAGCTGTTAGGCGATTGTTTTGTTATATCCAATCGTAAGTACGGTTGTGTTTTTGTTGTATGATTGTAGTAGGAATAACCTATATGATATAATCCTCCCATCAGTTAAGAACTGGAACATATAAAATTTTGAGGAGGCGAGCGATGTATTGTTTTGAGAGGTTGAGGCGTATCCCCATAGGTTCGGATGGCTGGTTGGATCCCTTTGGTGCCTTTTTCCCTTGTAAATCGACGGAGCATGATGAGTCGGCCGAGTATTTGGTGGAAAACCTTCCTTTGGTGAAGTCGTTGGTGCACTCCACCTTCAAATATCGATCTGACTATGAAAAGTGGAAGGAACTAAACGCCAGAGAAAAGCTGAAAGGGTTGGGCTTTGTTCTGATCAACGGACCAATACTGAGAACGGAAAAGGCGGCCAATTATGATCCCCGGCAGTTGGAGGCACTTAAAGTTGCCGGAATTCCCATCCGAAGCGCTTTTGATGTATCGGTTGAGTTTTCCTCGGCCAAGATTCTATCCAAAGTCAATGAAGTGATTAATCTACTTGATGAAAACCCCGTATTAAACAAGGTCAGGGGTGATTTGGAGAACGGGAGGTATAGCCTCTGGTTCAGAGGCGCGCTGGAAAGTACCATGAGTTCGTTGTTACAGTTTCGCGAACAGCCGTTGAGAACCAGCATTATGACCATGGAGTGTTACGACTGGCACGATCCCGATCAACACATGGTTCTTCCCGCCAGCATTTTTGCCGATCTGAGTAGCGGTTTTGACGACGAAATGGTGATGCTTGACGGAAGAAGTACCATTACTTACCGCGTAGTGTCTTTTGGTGGACACTATTTGCTGGCCGAATGGTGCATGTATAGCCACGATGGTTTAAGTGGAGGAATGATGGGGGATTACAACAACTATCTTTCGGTCAAAGTGATCGACGATAAGAGTTTCACCGATGATCTGACGGTAATTTTCGATAGGAATCGGAAGTATTACAAGGATTATCCGGTGAAGATAACTATGTCTCACAAAGGAGAGTTCTTTGAGCGGATCGTTAGCTCCATAGTGTTCTAGTTAACTGGCGGCGGGGGATTCCCCCCGCTTTTTTTTTTAATTTTTTT
>CAZGSP010000048.1:0-4927 GCA_964528565.1 uncultured Pseudomonadales bacterium
AACTGATTGTAGGCAAAAATCGCCATGGCGGTGGTAGCCAGAACGAGAATGGCGATGTTTAGATAAGGAGTCCAGCGGAGGGAGTTATATCTGTCGTAGAGCACGACAAAACGGCTTTTAGACCTATTAGAAACCTTTTTGGGCTTGTGAGACAGTCTTTCGATCCAGGCTAGGGGAGCCAATCTCTGGGGAATAGGTTTCAATTCGAAGGGGTTTTCGGGGATGTAACCTTCGGAGTGACAGAAACGGGCGAGCTTTTTGATGGAAGATTGCCTCCGGTTGAGGACCGATGTACCGGTATGACTCAGTTTGAGATAGGTAATGTATGCCTGTAGTTGAGACTCACTCAAAATGTTCAGCAGATTTTGAGTGGTAAAGGGGGTTTGATTGGCAGTCCAAAGGAAGAAGTGATTGAGATCCGACAAATAGTTTTTGATGGTGGAATGAGTCTTTTTTTCCTTTTCGAGTGAGCTTTTGAACTGCTCGAGGATTTTGGTGGATGATAGGGTTACGGTGGAAGATGACGGATTTCGATTGATGTTATCCGGAGTTGATGGAGTCGATGATGTGGTTTGATTTGATTCCGGAAGATCTAATATATGACCAAAAATATTATTTCTAATGTTCTGTTTTGATATGTTTTGATCTGTGAAAATATGACGTATGTTGTATTTCACGCTTAGAAAAGTCGCAAAACGACGGATGGAAGCCATCCGGCGATTGGTGGTGGCCTTGGGAGTATAGGTGGCTTTCTGGTCTTCCAGGTAGGGTGTCAGAAACTGATTGAGATTCCGGAAGATATCTTCGATGGTAGCCGGAGCGGAGCTTGGTGAGGCCACCGAAGAGTGAACTTCGCAGTAGTTTAGAAAGTGACGAAGATCGCAGAGATAGTTCTTGATGGAGACCGAAGATAAGCCAGCCTCGATCAAGAAGGAGGAGAAGAGGCTTTCAAGTTCGGATTGGTTGGGCAGGCCCATCAGGATAAATTATTTATTAATCAAGAGCCGGAAATAATGAGTAAAAAGATTATCGGAAGGATAAAGATCATGCCGGCAGAGACGAGCTCGACAAAAGAGACACGGTCAGGAGCAGGATCTTGAGTGAAGTTTTGTTCGGAGAAGTCGGTTATTAACATTTTATGGAAGTTGTTGATAAATGTGCTTTAGGTTCAAATTAGACGATATTAGACGTATATATACTAATATAAAAAGAAATTGTGATTAAGTCAAGTCGAATTACGAAATAGCGGGAAAAGAGAAAATAGCTTGCGGTAAATGACACCGGAATTACCAATATCTTTGAGATATATTTTTTGCCTAATTATATAACGCAAATTAGCGCGTTAATAATATTTTACACGCGGAATATAAAGCTAATATTTCTATTATATGTGCGGAATATAAATATGAAGATAGATTGGTAGTGAAAACTATATTTGATATGTAATGATAGCTATATATTCTATATGATATAGTATGCGTTAATTGAGTGATACAGTTCTCTTTTGTGCGTCAATGGACTGAGGAAACCCGAAGCAATTTTATTGTTATTCAAATTTGTTTCGAAGTCCGCCAAAAACCGTACTCCCGCGTAACCCTGCCTGCCGGCAGGCAGGTATTTCGCCCCGCCGGTAGGCGGGTTTCCCTTCGGCTCCTCCCGCGGTGCATACCTGGGATTTCGAAGTAATACTTCTCAATATGCACATGGTCAGTGTGGTTGTTTGGCTATACTTTCGCAACGATTATTTGATTGACCTAGATTTTGGGGTAGATATATTCGGAGAAGAGGTACTGGAGGGTGAAGTATAGATAGATGAGGATGAAGTATGAGGGTTTGATGATGAAAGCCGTGGTACTCGTTAGGAGCGCGATGATAATTGGTATGACTCTGTTATCGTAAACACCTTTTAAGAGGCGGGTACGGCTATCCTGGGGGCTTGTAAGTAGGGGAACCAGACAGGTAACAGGAATAATTGAGCCTTTGACGAGGGCGTCTTTCCATGATCTGCCAACGGCAGAAATTTCAATTAATATTTTTTCCGGAATAGGAGATCTTAGCCGGTAGTTGCCATTGATGTCGGAAACCACGGACTGCCAAGGGTGATCCAGTTTGTCGGAAATAAAAATATCAATAAAACAAAAGGGAACGGTTTGATACATCTTTCTTCTGAGAAAGGGAAAGGCGAGAATCAGGAGAAATTTACAGACGAATCTGACCGGAGTGCGGGCACCGATAGTCGTCATAAGTAGATGGAGAGGAAGCCCGAAAATCATGAGTATCAATAGGAAAAGATAGAATCGGTCAAGGGTAATCAGAGGCCCCTTGGGTAAAGCCGGAGGCGGAGGTGTGGGGGAAGGTGGCGTCCGGGGAATGTATGGACCGGGGGTGATGATGTTTAGCAGATTGGTGGGAGGAGTGAGGCTAATTGAAGGTAGGATCAAAGACGGGGTAACGGAGGCCGAAGGGGAGGCGGTGGGGAAAAGTGTCGTGCCAAAGGTAAGGTAAAATTCCGGGAAGACGGTGGTGTTCCCGGCCGCATCGGTAGCCGAGATAGCGACAGGGTAAGTATGCCCGGGTAGCAAACCGAAAAAATGAGTTTCCCAAAGGCCGGAAGAAATATTGCCGGTGAAAATTTGAGTTTGACAGGTAGGTATATTCTGTGGACACATCAAGATTATTTGAATATTAGATGAAGCTTCGACTTTCCCGCCAATGATCGGATCCGGAGTGGAGACGAAAAGATAGCGGTTTTCAAGAGGTGGTATGGAGATGGGGTCTGCGGTGCTCCAGTCGAGAGTATGTTTGTCAATTTTGGTGACGGAAATAAAAGGGGGGTAAGAATCAATATAAAAAGTCCTCGTTTCGGAGGCCGAGGAAATCCCATTCTCGGTAAAGGCAATAACCTGCCAAGTGTGATAGCCCTGAGACAAATTTGTCTTCAAAGAAATATTAAAAATACCTCCCGATGCGGAGGCGGTGTAAAAATAATAGCTTTGGGAAACAAGAGAGTCACTCACCGAAGCGGCAAAAACAGCGCCATCGAGATAAAAATCGTAGTAACTGAGGGGACTCGCCGGTGTGGGGCTTGGACGGAGCCAGGAAAAGGATGGCCGGACGGTATTTAGAGTGGCGTTCACGGCCGGTGTAAGAAGGGTGGGGGGGTTAAAGGAAAGGTCCGGAACGGTAGCGGAGACGGAGGCGGTGCCGGTTACGGGATTGGTAACGGCAAAAACAATTGATACTCTGCAAAAAACCAGTAGGCAGACGAGTCCGGTGGTGGCAAGGCGGTAGATAGATTTCACTTCTACTTTCAGTATACTGCCCGGCCGTTACTTCTTTGGTTGTTCAAATCTTTCCAGCTCTTCTTTTAGTTCGACGACTTCCTTTTCCAACATTTCTTGATGTCTCTTGCTACGTTTGTTCAGAAGGATGATGGCAACAAGTACCGAGATGATAGCAACCAGAGAATAAATAACCAGACGGATAGGAAAGAGCCAAAAGAAAATGGTCGCGGTGGCAACTGCACCGGTGGTGCCATAAGCCAGATCAAGATCGGCCCGATACTTGCCCCAGCCCCACTTCTGTGTCCAAGTAGAGACAAACTCTCTTTGGGTTTCGGGGAAAATGCTACCGGCCTCGACCGGAACAGTGGCGATCTTTGAATTTAGAGGATCCGAGATGGTGATATTGCCTTTGGGGGTAATGTGGACGTCCGAAAGACTCTCCAGGGTTCCGGAGAAACTGACCGGCCCCCGTTCGGAGAACTGGGGCACCGAGAACTTAAGGATATTGAGCTTTTCGGTAATCGGCCCGGAAACGGTAAAGTAAATGAGAGTGCCGACTCTTTGGCCAATGATGGAGGCGGTTTTTTTCATCTGTCCCGGTTTGATGTCTCCATTGGGCATATAGGTAAGCATGGCGTAGTGACCACCGGGGAGAGCCGTCATGGGAACCTTAACCTTGATATTGACGACCTGAGTGGTCTTTGAATCTACGGGAATAATGTCGGGAGCGGAGACCCAAGAAGCGAGAGACCAGCGGTTACCGGCCGATTTGGCCACAGGAACAGGGGTTCCTTGGGTGTCGTACACGATAAAGTCTTCGACGGCGACGGTGTAGTTTTGGGCCTCTTCGGAATCATTTCTGACTTTCAACTGGGCGGTCACCGTTTCTCCGGGCTCTCCGGACAGAATCAGACGAGGGGGTATAGCGGTAATGACCGATTGGGCGGAAACAGATGATACAACGGAGAAGGGAGTGGGGAGAATCGCACCCACGGCGAGAGCGACGGTAAGGCTGAAGAATAAAACCTTGGTATTGAGCTTGTGGGCAGACCGGTTCATAGATTGTTTGGTTGTTTTATTTTTAAAAAGAGGCAGTAGCGGTAAAAGTGATCTGGTTTTCATAGTCACCGGCGGCTTGGGTGGCGGCTACGGAAACACGGTAGCAAATATTGGCAGTGTGAGCGTCGGCAGTCCCGGTACTAGACATGATGGTTTCGACCAGCGGGGAATCGGGGTCGGCAATAGATGCGAAGCGTCTGGCGTTGAAGACGGCACCGTCACTCGTAAAAGGAACTGTGGCTAAGTTGACTGATTTTAGAGTATAGCCAAAACCGGGATGACCGGCGGCCGTATCCCAAGTATCCGCGGTATTTTCATCGGCCGTACCATTGTCTCCGGAAGTATCGACGATAAAGGTGGCGGTACCGCCATCTTTACCCAGTTGGTCGTTTTCTTGAGCGGTAACTACATAACCATTGGTAGCGTTGGTGGAAATAGTTAGTAAGTGGGCGGCGTCCATAAAGGAGTTAAGAGTCAGGGTACCAAAGGGAACGGCAAGGGGGGCGTTCACTCCCGTGACGGTACTGACATCGGTTTGGTTGGCAACTCCCGTGCCACATGGATTTGCTGCGGCGGCAATGCCG
>CAZGSP010000049.1:0-21151 GCA_964528565.1 uncultured Pseudomonadales bacterium
TACCCGCCGAAGGCGGGTCATTCCTCTCGTACTAGGGATGGCTAATTCTACCACAAATTCCTCCAAAAAGCCCCATAATACGAAAAGTTGACTAATATACTTAATGTTCCTATGATAAGTGTATATGCAAACAAACGTTCTCCTCTCTTTTCAAAACTCCATCTCCCTCGCCGGCAATCAAATATTGGTGGGATTCATTACCTTCTTGCCGAATATCTTGGGAGCGCTGATACTGTTTCTGATCGGCTGGATCCTCGCGGACTGGCTCAAAACTCTCGTTGCTAAGATCGTCAATATCACCAAGCTTGGTTCGCTTTTCAAAAATCCGGCTGTTACCGATTTTCTCAAAAACGCCCAGGTCTCTCAAAAGATCGAAGACATTATCGGCGAAATCGTTAAGTGGCTGGTCATTACTCTGTTCTTTGTCGCCGGTATTAATATTCTCGGCATTACTTCCATCAGTCTGTTCCTCAACGGCATTATCGCCGGCATTCCGACCCTCATCGCCGCCGCCATCACTTTAGTCATCGGTGTCGTCGTCGCCGGATTCCTGGAGAAGATGGTAAAGGGGTCTTTGGGGTCGTCTGATCCATCCATGTCCCGTCTCATCGGGAAAGCCGTCAGTTATGCCGTCATGACCTTTTTTGTCCTGGCCGCGCTTTCTCAGCTGGGCATTGCCACCTTTTTTATCAACACCGTTTTTGTAGGGTTCATCATGGCCATTGCTCTCGCTTTGGGTATTGGTCTCGGGCTTGGTGCTAAAGATCTGATCAAAAAACTTCTGGAAGATTGGTACAAGAAGATCGAAAAATAATTATATTCCCAACACACTTATGGAAATGGTCACCGACCGAGGTGAAATGTCACAAGAAAAGCAATGGAGAGATGTGGTTATTGAAAAGAAAGCTTTAAAACTATCATGGGCCAAGGGAATAACAGGAAAGCATGTGGAGTTTCCTCAGCCTGATGGCAAATTAGTTTGGGGTATAGAGACTGTGATACCTTTGCGTTTTGAAGAAATAAAGAATATTTATTCAGAACTAGTAATAAAGTTCGCCCATGAAGATGGCAATGAAGTGAAAAGGGAGCAGCTCCGTGAGGGAATAGAAGCCATGAAAGAAGAAACTTGGATCAGTAGCGAACAAAGTTTAATTTTACCAAAAAATATAATAAGAATTAGGATTATCGAACTATCTCCTCAAGAAACCTTACCCAAAAACAAAAGAACTATTGATTCCAAGAGAAACATTTGGCACGATAAGCATGTACTACAAAAATTGACAGACCAGTTTTCTGATCAATCAGTTTCAGGACTCCAAAGCCTTGATCAACCTACTCAAGATGAAATTAGCAGACTCAGGAGGGAAGGGTTGGATTCCTTGTTGTACGACGTTACGCGTAGAAATAAAAAAATAACCGCTCAGCTTGTTCATTCTTTAGAGGAACCAGGGGTCGAAGAAATACTCGTTATCCACAGCCATGGTGGTCACGATAATATTATTGGTGAACAAAGTGGTCCGGTTAAACCCCTAATCACTACTATTGAAAATAAGAAATACGATTTGTCAGAATACCAATCAGAAGGCAACTGGATCGACTTAAACGATGTCATAAAAAAATACGACCATGAAAGAAGAACAATTTTGGTAAATACATGCTATTTGGGTAATGATAATTTATCAAACAGGAGATACAAATCCTTAATTTTCAGAGCCAAAGGTCTTACGGGAGGTGGTGATGATCCATTGGCAATTTTCAGAACAAAACCGGCAACCTTAGTTTCCAGACCTTAAAGCACCAAAAAACCCAAGATAGATTTCTCGCTCTCGGGTTCTTGGAACGAGCCAATTACTTGGCGCCGATTTTAAACATTTTGGTTCCACAGGTAGGACAAACAGCTTTGACTGCTGGTTTACCATTTTTCATGGTTACTCTCTCGAAATCGGCCACCTCTTTTTTGGCTCTACATTTTACACAATAGATCTGCATTTACTTGGTTCACCCCCTTTCTTTTGTTTAGTGCCTGGATAAATAACTCCAAATAGCAAGCTCCAAGGCTAGGACAAGCATAGTCAGGATGCCTGTCTTTGTCAAGTCCGATCTGAAATACTTCTTTTCGCCGGGATCAAACTCGACCTTGACCGGAGGTTTTTTTGAGCCGGATGTGAGCCACTCGTCTTTGATCACGAACCCCTCTCGTCTTTCCTGCCGTTCGTGGGACATCAATTTCTGTTTTCTGGTTTTTCTTTGTTTGGCCATGGTTAGTATTATATCGGTATAGTAAAATAAAACTACAATATGGTATCCGCCTCTATTTTTTTTGCCATCGCCGTCCTCTGGTTGATCGTTCTGACCTTCCTGCTCGTTCGTACAATTCTTCATTACAATCGATTAACGGCCGATGTCTCCAAAAAAGACTTGATCTCCTCACTCAATCATCTCATTTCGGCCTCGGGTCAAAACTCCGATGACATCAAATCTCTGCAAGAAAAGCTTTCGACGGAAATTACCGAAAACAAAAAACATCTTCAACGACTGGGTTTCCGGAGATACAACCCCTTCACCGATACCGGCGGAGATCAAAGCTTTTCGGCCGCCTTTCTTAATGAAAATGGAGATGGTATTATGATAAGCTCTTTACATAGTCGGGAAAATACCCGGCTCTATGCCAAAAAAGTTGAAGGCGGCAAGGTTGTCGGTCAGGCCATCTCCAAAGAAGAAGCGGAAGTCATTAATGAAGCCATAAAATAATTTAATTATCTAAAACAAATTATGAAATTCTCCCCCAAAATCATTATCTCTTTGATCCTGACCTTTTTTGTTTCTGCCGGACTGGCCTATGCGGTGGTACCGTCCACCGGAGGGGGACTTATTTCTCCAAAGGTCGACGACTCGACCGTCAAAAAATCTGCCGGTTTTGGCCAGTTTGCCGACGAGCCGAAGACCGAAGCCTGTCCTCTAAACGGCAAGCTTTATTCCAAGTCGGAAAAGGCTCTTTGGGACACCAGGCGTCCCATTCTCGCTATGATCGAAAATGACATTCACGCCCGTCCGCAGTCAGGACTTTCCTCTGCCGACATTGTTTACGAAGCCGTCGCCGAGGGTGGTATTACCCGCTTCATGGGTGTTTTTTACTGCGGTGCCCAAGCGGATGTCGCCAAGGTGGCTCCGGTCAGAAGCGCCCGGATCTACTTTGTGAATATTGCCGCCGAGTACAACACCCCGATCTACATGCACGTCGGTGGTGGTAACTGTAGTGCGGATGCGGGAGGCCAATGCACCTCAAACAGAAAAGCATTTGCTCTGGAGGAATTGGTTAAACTCGGTTGGAGGAAATCGGGAGGCAACGACTTCGACACCATCGGTGATATCGGTATCCCGGTCATGAAAAGAGATTATCAGCGTTTGGGTGCCGGGGTAGAGATCGCCACCGAACACACCTATGTCGGTTACCTGTCCTACGCTTGGAAAGAGGCCGAAAAACGGGGCTACAACAATCTCATGCCCAAAGGCAACACCTGGCTCTCCGGTATGAAGCTTTGGAAGACCGGAGTCCCGGAGATCACCGGCCAACCGGTCCAAAACATCAAATATGATTTTTGGTCAAACTACAAGGACTTTACGGTTGATTGGAAGTACGATTCCGCTACCAAAGAATACCAACGGAATCAAGGGGGCGTCCCTCATCTGGATCTTGAGACCGGGAAGCAAGTCACCGTGCCGAACGTCATTGTTCAGTTTGCCAAGGAAGAAGGTCCCCTGGACGAGCACAAGCATATGTTCTACACCGTTATCGGTGAGGGTACCGGCTTGTACTTCTCGGGCGGTCAGGCTATTGAAATCAAATGGAAGAAGACCAAACAGGCCGAGAGGACGATATTTACCGATAAGTCGGGTAAAGAAATTACTTTTGCACCCGGTGCCATCTGGATAAGTATTTTACCCATTGGCAACAAAGTGGTTTACAATTAGGGTAGAGGCCTGCCCCACATTATGGCCAAACTATCGGATTTAATTATTTCCAAAGTAAGAGTCAAGCTCTTAAAATTATTCCTTTCCCGGACGAAAGAGATGTACTACGTCCGTGAGCTGACGCGCCTGGCCAAAGAAGAGATCAACGCGGTTCGTCGGGAGCTTGACCATCTCCAAAAAGCGGGCTTTCTCACCAGTGAAAAGCGCGGTAACCGGCTCTACTACTCGGTCAAAACCACTTATCCACTTTATCCGGAGTTAACCAATCTGGTTATCAAATCCACCGGCTTTGGTCGTCTCGTCATCAAGAACCGTAGCAAACTGGGGTTTGTTAAATATGCTTTCGTCTCTCAAAAACTTTCCCGTGGCCTCAAGCGTGATCCGGACGAAGTCGATCTTATGATCATCGGGAAGGTCATCATGCCTCAAGTATCTCTTCTCGTAAAGCAGATCGAGAAAATGCTTGGCACGGAATTAAATTATTCTTGTATGACCGAGGAAGAGTTCAACTACCGTAAATCTCATAAAGATCCATTTATTGTTAAAGTCCTTCTTCAATCCAGAATTACCTTGATCGGGGACGAAATTCAATTATTAAGTTGATGCCTATTCAAAAAATACTCAAAGTTGGAAACTCGCTCGGAGTTACTCTCCCGTCGAGTTTAGTCAAAAGTCTATCCCTCAAACCGGGTGATCAGGTTGAAGTAATCAATAACCTAAACAACTCTCTAACCCTCAATTTTATCGATAGTCATCAGCTTAGTTTGGGTCTGTCTCAATCGAGAAAAAGCGCCAAAAAATAATATAATTTTCTAATATGAAGTTCTCCAAACCACAAAAGATTTCTATCGCTATTCTTATTCTTACTATCATTTCGCTTTATATCGTACTTCCCGCCAAGATTGGCAGTTTCACCGTTCCCCGGGCAAATATCAAACTCGGCAAGCTGGATCTATCCAAAGAAATCGAACTCAAACAAGGGCTGGATATCAAAGGCGGTCTCCAGGTAGTTCTCAGTGCCGACATGAAAGAGATCGGACAAGGAGATCGGGCCTCCGCTTTGGAATCACTCAAAGAAGTCATCGGTCGTCGGGTGGACCTTTTTGGCGTGTCCGAATCCGGAGTCAAAACCGCGGTTACCGGCAATGATTATCGTCTAATTCTGGAACTCCCTGGAGTTACGGATCCGGAACAGGCCTTAAATTTAATTGGCCAAACAGCCAAAATGGTTTTTGCCCTCCCCATTTATACTCCGGGAGCCACAGCTTCCGAGGCCGCCACTCTTACCGGTTTTTCTCCTACCGAGCTGACTGGGGCCGATCTTGCTAGGGCTCAGGTCACTTTTGAGTCGGAGGACAGGAGTCCGGCCGTCTCCCTTACCTTTAAAGAATCTGGGAAGACCAAGTTTGCTCAACTTACCAAGGAAAATATCGGCAAACCTATTGCTATTCTTCTGGATGGGTACCCCATCACTATGCCTACCGTTCAGACGGAAATCGATAATGGCAGTGCCGTGATCACCGGCAAGTTCTCCACCGAGGAAGCCAAAGCCTTATCGATTCAGCTCAATGCCGGTGCTCTTCCTGTTCCGGTTTCCATCATGAGCCAGAAAAATATTCCGGCCACTCTCGGTGCCGACTCGATCAAAAAAAGTATCACTGCCGGCGCCATCGGTCTCTCCATGGTCATCTTTTTTATGATCGCCTACTACGGCCGGATGGGATTCATAGCCTCTATCGGACTGGTTCTCTACGGGCTTTTAACTCTGGCTTTATACAAATTGATCCCGGTCGTCCTCAGTCTTCCCGGGATTGCGGGCTTTCTTCTTTCTGTCGGTATGGCCGTCGATAGCAATATTCTGGTCTTCGAACGCTACAAAGAAGAGATCAGAGCCGGCAGGGACTGGCGGGTTGGTTTGGAGCTGGCCTTTGGACGCGCCTGGGACTCGATCAAGGATGCCAATACGGCGACCATCATCACCGGACTGATTCTTTTCAATCCTCTTGAGTGGAGTTTCCTGAACACCTCCGGTTCCGTTAGGGGTTTTGCGCTTACCTTGATCCTCGGCATATTTATCTCCCTTTTCACCGGTATTGTGGTCACCCGCAATTTATTACGTATATTCTTTAAAGGCAGATCAGCAGCCTCAACTAAAACTAATTAACGACTATGAACTGGATGAAGCACCTTTCACTTTACTTCTTTATCTCCGCCATCATCATTCTTCCCGGCATCTATTCACTGGTACGTTTTGGTCTCAAACCCTCCATTGAGTTCACCGGTGGCTCGCGTTTCACTTTGGTTTCCGTTACCGCTTCTGCCGACAGCGTTCTTCAGTCATTCAAAGAATACGCCCCCGTATCCGAAAGTTTCGACGCCAATGGTCTCACTATAAAGTCAAAAGAAATTTCCCAAGAGACTATCCAAAAAACACTGGACTCAATCAAAAAAGAAAACCCCGAAATAAAACTAACGAACTTCGAGACTATCGGACCCGCACTGGGGAAAGAAACCATCAAGAAAACCGCCAATGCTTTAATTATAGCTTCACTTCTTCTGCTTATTTATATCAGTCTCGCTTTTAAGCAACTAAAATATGGAATCTGCGCGGTTCTGGCCATGTTCCACGATACTGCAGTCCTGCTGGGCTCCTTTTCCCTTTTGGGACATTTCTGGGGGGTTGAGGTGGACCTTTTATTCGTGACTGCCGTCCTGACCATTCTTTCATTTTCGGTTCACGATACTATCGTCGTCTACGATCGCATCCGGGAACTGAGCCACAAAAATAAAAACACCGATTACGTTTCTCTCATCAATCAAGCGGTTACCGAAACTATGACTAGATCTCTAAACAACTCCCTGACCATTATTTTTATGCTCATTGCCCTCTTCCTTATTGGCGGCGAGACCACCAAGTTCTTTTCTCTCGCTCTTCTTATTGGCACGATTACCGGTACCTATTCTTCCACCTTCACCGCAGCTCCTTTACTGGTGATCTGGGAAAGATACCTCGGCCGGAGAAAATAAAGGAATTGTAAGATACCGCACACCACAGGCTTGTTTTTCGTTCCATAAATGCTAGAGTTAATTAGGTGGAAACAAAATCCTTAGTCAAATCACTCTTGATCTTCGGAATTACGATTGGGGTAGTTCTCATTGCCTCGTATCAATTTTTTTTACCCCGCCTCAATCTTGGGAAGAATGTAGACACTGCCTCCGATAAGTCATTCGGTTGGAAAATACCGAAAGTGGCCTATCGGCCTTCCGGTCAAGTCGTCGACTCCGGAGCCTATTCCGAGCTTAGAGCTTCCGGCGGACAGCCAAGTGGTCTACCGGTTCGGATCAAGATCCCCACCATAGGAGTGGATGCGGCCATCGAAGATGCCTATATTACTCCCGATGGGAGGATGGATGTCCCGGCCGGCTCCGTCAATGTCGCCTGGTATGCCCTTGGTCCCCGTCCGGGTCAAATAGGCAGTGCCGTGATCGGGGGTCATTTTGGGATCGACAATGGTGTGCCGAAAGTTTTCTATTATCTTGAAAGACTTAAAGTTGGCGACAAGATCTATATTGTTGACGACAAAGACAACACCCTCGCCTTTGTAGCCCGATCGATTCGCCTTTTCGGCCGGAACGACGATGCTACTACGGTATTTTTTTCGGGTGATGGCCTGGCTCATCTAAACGTGATTACCTGTGAAGGGGTTTGGAACCGGGTCAATGATTCTTATCCCGACCGCCGGGTGGTCTTCACCGATGCCATACCCTCCGAAGGCCCGGTGACCGTAAAGAAACTTCAGCCAATGGCCCTGGTCGTGAATCCCACCCTTCCGGAAACCGCGGTCACCAAAACCGGCTCAAATCCTACCCCGACGAAAGTTCCCATCACACAGCCCTCCGCCTCTCGGACCCAAAAGGTCGCCACGGTAAGCTCGTCGGTTGTCACTACATTCTTTCAAGGACTTATTTCATTTATAAAAAATCTATATGACAATCCTTTTTAGGATGCCGTTTCGTTTTTTGTTATTCTTGCATTTATTTCTATTTCTTCCGTTCCTTTCTTCCGGGTCGACAGTGCACGCTACTACGAGAGTAGATCTTTTAACGGCGGATGGTTTCGCGGTTCTGGCCGGTTCCGCTGTAACCGGAAACGGAACTTGTACGGTTACCGGCAATGTGGGCTTGAGTCCAACCGGCGGTACTGCCATTACGGAACTGACTTGCGCCGAAGTGACCGGGACAATTTATGACACAAATGCCGGATACACCGGTGGGGGTGGGGGAAGTACTGCCTGCCTCGTAACAGATGCCGGTTTACTCACAACGGCAAAGAATGATCTGACGACGGCATCAAATGATGCGGTTGGCCGGACAACAACTTCAACTGTCGCCACCGAACTTGGAGGATCAACTCTAACGGATGGAGTATACGACTCTGCGGCCGGAACTTTCGGGATTACGGGAACTCTGACGCTTGACGGGGGAGGAAACGTCAATTCGGTTTTCATTTTCAAAATGGCGACTACCCTGATAACCGCTTCATCCAGCCAGGTGGTTCTAACCAACAGTGCACAAGCGTGTAACGTCTATTGGATAGTCGGCTCCTCGGTTACCATTGGTACTTCTTCCACTATTGTGGGAAACATACTTGCCGCCGATTCGATTACCGATAACGGTGGCTCGACAATAAACGGAAGACTCTTGGCAAAAACCGCTGCCGTTACCCTAAACAACACCACAGTTACAAAACAGACCTGTGTCGAATGTTTCACTAATTCCGATTGCGATGACGCAGATTCTTGTACTACCGATACTTGTTCCGGAGGAACTTGCTCAAATATCAATACTCCCGTAGACGGGGTCTGGACATACAACCCATGGGGGGCTTGTTCGGGGAGTTGTGGTGGAGGTTCCGGCACACGAACCAGAACTACTCTCTCTTGTTCGGCTACCTGCGGTGGATCCTGCGGTACGGCAGTTACCAGTGAGTCTTGTACCAATACCGACGTCTGCCCAACATCAACTCCCACACCGACTCCTTCCCCCACCACGTCAACTTCCACGACGACCACTTCTTCTACCTCAACTTCGACGTCAACTTCAACCTCGGTATCTTCCGATACCTCTTGTCCTCCTCTCAAAGATGACATCATCACTCCCCAAATAATTGGATCCCGGAGAGTCGATGCGGATAGCATCTATCTCAGTTGGGGTCCCGACTCCGGGACGGATCGCTTCAATATCCGTTACGGACTGACAAGTGGGGTTTATTCGTTCAACACGGACGTCTCCGGTTTCTCAACTACTATCAACGGACTTCCCTCAAACACCCCTATTTGGGTTCAGGTCGCCGCCAGGAACGATTGTCTCATTGGTTCCTACGGAGACCAAAAACTCCTCGGTGGAACCGTAAGAACCGGCGTACCCGGTCTTCCGGATACCGGCGGCACCAACGCCTCGGGCTCGGGGGTTCCCCGTTTTCCGAGCACCGGTTTTGGACCACGCGGGAAAATAGATCTTTGGTACGCCGCCACCATCCTTCTTGTTGGCCTACACTTTTTTGTTTCGGTAAAAATCAGACATTGATCAGGCTCGTTCGTCCAAACCCGCCCTACCTGATCACTGTTTTATTGGTGACTTGGTTGTAACACTCGGGGATCATGGTAGCGGGAAAGTCGGGGTAAGCCGTTAAATCCTGACATAGAATATTTCCGTTACCGTCCCAAACGAGCTTCCACTCGTTATTTACTTTAGCGGCAAACCACATTCCTCCGCCCTCGGAAGTCGAAGCTCCACCGGAACTGTAGTTTCCTTCGATCTTGGAAACTCTAACAGTCAGTTGGTTAGCGCTTTCCCCGTGTTTCACAACCAACGCCTGCTTGATCGCTGTTTTAATGGCACTGGTTTCATCAACCGTCGGTGATGGAGTAGTCGCCTCGCATGGTTCTTCCCAAGTCCGGAGACATTTCTCTTTTGTGGCACACCATTGATAGCCGGCCGACCCGATACATCCATGAGAATCCTTGTCATTGCCCACCAGCTGTTGTGTGGTTGGAGTTACCGTTGTTGGTGTCTTAATCTCTCGAGCCGG
Source organism: uncultured Pseudomonadales bacterium (assembly GCA_964528565.1). Classification (GTDB taxonomy): domain Bacteria; phylum Patescibacteriota; class Microgenomatia; order UBA1400; family MFAQ01; genus UBA10133. The sequence goes on from CAZGSP010000049.1 coordinate 10,064, forward strand.
TAGTAAAGTACACCCGCCCATCAATACGCCAAAAAAAAGTATAAAAAAACCTGTTATTTTTGCCATCATATATTCTAGATTAACATAGAAAAACGGTTTGGAGATATGTCTGCTCGCTTAGCGTTTGCCCGTCATCGTCTTACTTATCCAAAAAATTACTCTCTTTGGATCATCCCGGCTGATGTCGGCTATCAACGGCACACCCTTAGTCATTTTTATTTTTACCTCGGCCGCCGGAGTAATGATCATCCTTTCGATTATCCGTTTCAGTTCTCTTCCGGCCAGTTTAATATCCACCTGCGAGACGATCCACTCCTTTAACTGATCCGTGGCCATAATAAAAGTAGCATTTTGATCCTGATTCGTGAAATACTCCTCCAAAAATTTATCGATCAGTCTATACACCACCTCTTCGGACAGGGAATTAAAAACCACCATCGAGTCAATTCGATTCAGAAACTCCGGCATGTGTTTCCAAAACAATTTCGCTTCTGTCACCCCCGCCTTTTGAATATCCTTTGTTTTGGTTGCCTCCCCGTCGGTGCCAAATCCCAAAGCCCCCTTCCCGATTCTAATATCCCTGATCGCCTCCGAGCCGATATTTGAAGTTAATATGATTATCGATCGCGAAAAATCCAATCCGGGCGGTTCATCCGAACACAAGTCATTGTCGCTTTCGTTAATATCCAATCTTCCTTTATCCATGATCCTCAAAAGCAATCTGTGCAAAGAGATGTTCGCTTTTTCGATTTCGTCAAAGACAATTACGTTTGGTTGCGACAAAAAGCTCTTGGTGATAAACGTCTCGTCTCCATAACCGATATAGGATGGAGGCGCCCCCAAAAACCTCTCTGTGTCATGACTGTGTTGAAACATGTTGCAGTCAACGATCTTTAAGCGGCTTTCGTAGTCTAGGGGATCAAATATTTTGGCTACGGCCTTGCCCATCTCCGTTTTCCCCACACCCGGCTCTCCGAGAAACAGACCTACGTATCCCGGTCTGTTTGGATCCTTCAGACCACTAATGGATCTCGTTATTGCTCTGGCTACTTCGGTACAGGCTTCGGGCTGTCCATAAACGGTTTCTTCCAAAAGGGCTTTTACCATTTCAAACATCTCCCCATCACTCTCTACCGGATAATAGTCCGGATTCTTCTCCACTTTCCCTCTATCCAAAAAGCGTTTTTCGGTAGTCATAAATTTATGATTCGCAAATTATACCCCCAATGTTTATGGAAATATCAAGTGATTTTCGGCCGGTTAACTAGTTAAGAAGAGGCACGAAGTAGGGAGGCTTTGGCGTCTTTTCCGCAAACGGAGACAGTATCCCCACGAGACGGGATAAATCTCTGGCGCTATCCCCGGGCAGATCGCATCCCAATCCACCCACCCAAATATCCGGATTCACACTAAACGCCGCTACCATATTGGGAATTCGTAACAGACGTTCCCCAATTTTTGATACATAGGCAAATGTGTAATACTCCGGGTAAGCCAACTTTTTATTGGTCAGTTCAGCCACTGCGTCGATCATCCTATTGGTTTCCTCCATCGCCGCCACGATCGTATCTTGTGAGTCCACCACACACTCCGTAAAAACTACCCGTCTGGTCGAACCGTCCGGGGACAATATTCTGGTAATGTCGGGAGGTGTGAGACACACCGGGACGGGCAGCCGGCTGGTATCTTCTTTATAATATGACATCCTCATGGGATTCATCCTTATTCCCAAATTATCGGTCAGTTCCTTTCCCAGTCGATAGCCGCTTCGAAGTATGGGGATAACGGATACTTGTTGATGGTCCGGAAACATTTCGGAAAAAGCCTTCTGAAGCTTCTTCATACCCGCCCTGCACTCTTCTTCGGAAATAATCGTGATGGCCTCCTTCGGAGACCTGGCCGTCTCAATTTTGTTCATATCCTCTATTTATACTCCCTTCCTCCGTCTGTTTCTTCCTTTTCTATTACGTCACAATTTCTGTCGTGCTTAATTCCTTAAGTTTGGCGATCAGCTCGCTCTTGGAATAGCTCGAAGTGTCGATCTGCTTGCTTAGGAAGGTCCTCAACCCTTCGATGATTCTTCTCACCAAAAAGGCCTCATCTTTTCTCAAATACTTTATTCTTATTTCGTTTCTTGTAAAAGTTTTTGAAACTATCACTAACTGGGCAAAGAATGGCGCCGTATTCACAAAAATGTTTGATATGTCTTTTATATCTACACTATGCACCTGTGAGGAGAGAAAAAAATTTCGGGCAATGATCGTCACCCTTCCCTCCTCGACGTTTAAAGTATCGGGGAAGAAATCAAAAGGAAATCTGTGTGTCGAAATGGTTATCAGTATCCTGTTGGATTTTTTTACCAAACCGGCCACCAAATTTTTATCAATTATTTTATCTTTTTCCGCCAAATGAGCGACTTCTTGCTTAGGAACAGAAGATATCTCCGGAGGCGTCATACTTTTCTCCGGAAATACCGTCACTCTACCCGTTTCGTCATTAATATTGATATCCATGATTGGTTCCTTAGGTATTATCTGATAAACCCCAGCCCCAGAAGTCCGATGATGATCAGGTAACCGGCGATCAGATAGTTAAGAAACTTCGGGAACATCAGGATCAGTATTCCGAATACCAATGAAGCCAGGGGACTTAAATTCGTCAACGAGAAACTCATATATTTTCACTTCCTTTCTATGCAAAATTAATAATAAAACTAGTCGGTAGTCTGCTCTTCACCTGAGAATATCCGTATCAGCTTCACAATTCCCCAGGCCAAAACGGCATAAACGATCAGGGCCACTACTGTCGCCGGTTCGATAACTGAAGTAGTTTCTATTCCTTGGGCAAACCCCTTGCGGAATATTCCCTCAAAGGGCAGGACAAAGACTCCGGTCAAACCGTAGATCATCTGTACGAAGCCGCTTGAAAGACTCGCCCCCATCAATTTGAGTACCAAGCGGAACGCTAACAAAATTTCCACCGCCCCAAGCAAATAATAGACATAATACTCACGCCTCTGAGAGGCCGTAGCTTCATTTTTCCCGGGAGTTACTATTACTGTTTTTGCGCTGTCGTCCTCAGTGGTGACTGTTTCCTTTATTATTTCCGCCATATGCTTTTTATTTTTTTATTTGCGTCCTCTACTGCATCACCTATCCGGGCTGCCTTATTCTTACCTTCCGCGATCTTCACTTCCGCCTCGTCGATTTTTTCTTGCGTTTTCTTTTGAACATCTTCCACGTGACCCATCGCCTTATTTTTTATACCGGTAAACGCATCCTTCACTTTTTTGCGATTCTTTTCGTCACTCAGCACTACCGCCGCCACCGCGACACCCGCTCCGACCACCGCGCCCGCTACCGAAGCTACTATCGGACTCATTCCGCCCCTCTTCTTAACCTGTCTTTGTTTTGAATTTGTCATCTCTTTCTTATTCAATTATTAATAATAAAAATCCGGTTATACCTTAGGTTTCACGATTACGATCTCTTCGGGTAAATACTTGATCAAAACCTTTTCTATCATGGAAGTTAGAGTCAGGTCTTCAATTACCGCCTGTGCTCTGGCGTGTTTCAACAGTTTTGGATTAAGAAAAAGAGTCACTCGTTGTTTGTCATTAGTTGCCATACTTCACATACTACAACTAATCGTAGTAGTTGTCAACGAATTAGGGGCTGTTCTGCTATAATATCGGCTGTTCGCACCTTGATTGTCTGAAAAGGAGAGACATGAAAAAAACAGCCTTGATCGTCGGTCTTTGTCTGGTTTTTGTGCTTGGCTCCGTGCTTTCGATGGGCGCCGCCACCCCCGCTTCCGCCTCCTCGGGCTCCTGCCCCGGACGCCTTGAGGTCGGTCAGTGCCTCACGGACATTCCCGGAATGGTCCGGATCGAAGACGTCCAGATTCCGACCGGCTACTATCGCGAAGTCGACGCGGAATGGACGCCTGACCGGTGGCTATTCAAAGTCGCCGTCACCGTTCCCGATCTGCCTGTCCTGTTCTGGGGCATAAACCTCAACAACTTCCATCTCGAGCTTGTTGGGCTCTTCGTCGATCAAAGACTCCTCGTCGACCCACCGGCAAACGAAGGCGAGTTTTTTGACTCCACCCATGTGTTCGTCAGGCTGGTCTGTGATCAGCAGGGATCGATGGAGCCGACTCTGACCTTTTCCATCCCCAAGCAGTACGTCACTCTTGCGGACGGCACTTCTTACCACCGGATTCCCCGGGCGGGAGAGCTGGACGTGATCAATTTCATCGAAGCCATGACCACGGCTTGCCACTACTAGCCCCTTCATCTGAGGGACAAGATCACACTTGTCCCTCGTTTTTATTTGTCTTGTCTAAGCTCTTTCCGATCTCCTTGATTTTCCCCAGCAAATACTCACGGTTATTTTTCCCGGTATCTTCCAAGACCTCATCAAAAAGCTCTTTAAGCACTTTTCCGATCACCGGTCCGGGTGCCGCTTTTAAGACCTCCATTACATCCAGTCCATTTACCACCATATCGTTTATTTCCATCGGCTCAAACAATTGCCCGCCGATTCTTTTTTGCAGTTCCAAAAATCTCCAGCTGGTTGTCTTGGACCCACTGCCTTTGCGGTCGGCGATTCGCAACATGACCATATCATTGATATTTTCCTTACCCACCTTTCTGATCAGTCTTCGGATGGCGGCGTCGGTCATTTCCGGTTGATAGGCAAACATATGCCAACGGACCAGAGTTTCGATCTTTTCTATTTGTTTACGGTTAAACTTGAGTCTTTCCGTGATCTCTTTCACCATTCTCGCCCCAACCACCTCATGGCCATAGAAGGTCACCATTCCTTTCGTGGGTTGAACAAAGCCACAGTTGACACAGGAGGTCGTTTCCTCGGACAGATCTTGCCTGCCGGCAGGCAGGTCCCGGTACATCTTGCCGCACTTACGGCATTTAAATCTCTGACTTCTGGGTTTGCCGATATCATGAACGAACGTGGCAAAACGGATGATCGGATCGGTTGACGGACATTCGGCCAGTGCCTCCAGCATGTGGTCCAGCACCGTCAATCTGTGGTGTCCTCCTTGTATCACTCCACGCCCCTCAAGTACTTCCGGTAAAAAATGCTCCAAGAGACCGGTGGAAATCAAGAGCCGAACCCCGTCGGCCGGATAGTTGGATCCCAGTATCCTCATAAATTCCTCACGGATTCTTTCTTGACTGATTTTCTCCAACAGTTCCGCTTTTTCAGCTATGGCCGACAGCGTCGTTGCCTCGATCGAGAATCCCAGTTTTGCCGCAAATCTGATCGCTCTCATCATCCGCAAGGCATCTTCCCCAAAACGTTTCCGTGGATCTCCCACCGCCCGGATCAGCCCGGCTTCAAAGTCTTTCAGCCCATCCACCATATCGATCAGCTCATACTGCCTTGGGTTACTCGCCCCTATCACTATCGCATTAATCGTAAAATCTCTTCTGGTCACATCTTCTTCCAAAGTTTTTCCCCAAGAGACATTGTCCGGCCTTCGAAAGTCCGAGTACTCTTTTTCCGATCTATATGTCGTCACTTCATAAAGCTCTTCCGCTCCATTGACCGACACGTTAAAAGAAACCGTCCCAAAATCGTTGTTGTAAAAAGGGCTGTGCATTTTCAGGACCTCCAAACTTTGTTCCGGTGTGGCATTTGTCGTCAGGTCACAATTTTCGGGGGACTTGCCCATAATTAAATTCCTTACCCCTCCTCCCACCAAAAAAATCTCGAATTCGGCCTTAAGATATTCGTCGAATGTTTGTTCCAAAGGTCCGGGGATCAGTGAAATTTCTTCCGGAAGTAGACGCCTTGTATACACGCTTAAATCTTATCACGCTGGATAATGTAGAATAACCTCCTGGTGATTATATTAAAGGACATAATTTCCGAGTTGGAAAGAAACGGTAATCCGGTCGACAAAACACGTCTCGCCGGAATTTATAAATATGTCCGCAACGCTCACTCCGGTCAGGTGAGACAGACGGGGGACCCTCTCTTTACCCATCCTGTCACGGTGGCCTACTACCTGGCCTCTTGGGGTTTGGACCAGGTTACCGTTGAGGCCGGTTTACTCCACGAGGTGATTGAAACCTCAAAAGTAACCCTCAAGGATGTGGAATGGGTATTTGGTGAAGAGTGTGTCCGTTTGATTGACGGTGTCGCCCGTGTCGGTCAGGTCAAGTTACGGGGCAGCCGGGACGAAGAGTTCTTGGAAAATCTGCGCAAAATGTTCGTCGCTATGGCTCAGGATATTAGAGTGGTCATTATTCGCTTGGCGGATCGGTTGCACAACATCTCTACTCTCGACGCCGTTCCTTTATCAAAACAAAAACGAATTTCTCTGGAAACTCTCGAAGTCTATGCGCCTCTGGCCGACCGACTGGGTATGGGTAAGCTAAAAGGAGATCTGGAAGATCTGGCTTTCCCCTATGTCTATCCGGAAGAATATGACTGGGTTGTCGGGATCGCCAAACCCCACTTCAAATACTCCGAAGACAACATCGTCGAAACCATCAACCGGGTGAGACAACAGCTGGCCAAACATGGTGTCAAGGCCCGGACCGAGTACCGTCTGAAACGAAAATACAGTTTGTTCAAAAAATTGTTAAGACCGGAGATAAATCGGGATATTAGCCGGATCCATGATCTCATGGCTCTCCGGATCATCACCGAAGACACCGCCTCTTGTTACTCCATCCTTGGCATTATTCACCAGTACTGGAAACCGGTTCCTTTTTTGGGGATCTCGGACTTTATTGCCCAGCCAAAACCAAACGGTTATCAATCAATTCATACCAAAGTATTTGATAATCGGGGGAATATCGTGGAGATTCAAATTCGTTCGGAAGCGATGCATTCTCAGGCGGAATATGGAGCGGCCGCTCATTTTGCCTATACGAATGCCAAACAAAAAGGAGCTACGGACGAAAAGCTGGAAAAGGGAACTGCTTTTTCCATAACCGAAAAGATGGCCTGGGTCAAACAACTGGCCGACTGGCAGCAACAATTGGTCGGCGTCAAAGAAACTCTATCGGATTTTCGGCTTGACGCTCTATCTCATCATATCTATGTTTTTTCCCCCAAAGGTGATGTTTTTGATCTTCCGGAAAACGCTACTCCGGTTGACTATGCCTTTAACGTTCATTCCGGTTTAGGTTTTTTCATTCAATCGGCCAAGATAAACGACAAAATAGCTCCTATCGATGCCACCCTCAAGAGTGGGGATGTGGTGGAGATAATCAAAAGTAAAAACCCCAAAACTCCGAATAAAAATTGGTTGCGTTTTGTGAAAACACACAAAGCCAAATTTGAAATTAAGAAAGCTATCGAAGGATCTGCCGGGGTATAAAATGTATTAGCCCATGAAAATAAATTTAAAGCCGGCCCATCTTCGCTTATTGGTAAACCTGTTTTCTTTACTGGGCATAGGTTTCTTTTTTGTTCTTTCTCCGGTGATCGGGAAAGTTCCGGGCCCGGTCAAGCCCATGGTCAAAGCGGCTTTTGTTTCCGAACCGGTACTACCTTCTCTTACCGGTGTGCCGGCGCCGGAACTTACCGCTCAAGGAGTTTTCGCCCTGGATCTTGATTCCGGTTCAGTGCTCTTCGACAAAAACCCCCACATCCGGCTTAAGCCGGCTTCTTTAACCAAGATCATGACCTCTCTGGTCGCCATGGATTATTATCAAGAAGATTCGGTTCTGACGGTGGTGAACGGCGAAGCATCTCTGGGGAACACCGCCGACTTGTTAAAAGGAGACCGGCTAACCGCTTTGGATGTTCTCTACGCTTTACTCGTACCTTCGGGGAACGACGCCGCCGTCACCCTGGCCGAGAATTACCCGGGTGGCTATCGGCTTTTTTTGGATAAGATGAATCAGAAAGTAGCCGAACTGGGGTTAAAAAACACTCATTTTGTCAATGTCTCCGGGGTCGAAAGTCCGGATCACTACACCACTGCTTACGATATCGCGATGATCGCCCGAAACGCTCTTGGCCGCCGGCGTTTTGCTTCCATCGTCTTCACCAAAGACATTACCATCCAAAGTCTGAAAGGCAACACCTATTCCTTGGCCTCAACCAATATCTTGCTTGGTAAACCGGGTATCTTGGGCGTCAAGACCGGCTGGACCCCGGAGTCCGGAGAGTGCTTGGTGATCTTGGCCGAGAGAGACAGTCATCGGATCCTGATCAGTCTGCTGAACAGTAAAGACCGTTTCGGCGAAGGTCAAAAGTTGGTTGACTGGATCTTCGGAAACTTCACCTGGCAATAAATATTGGAATATTTTATTTTTCGATATCGGCAAACACGACCAGCCGTTTGCTATAGCTTTTTTTATTCTTATCCCAAAATCCGTCACAAGTGATCAGATTCAGATGAGCACTGTCGTTCGCGTTATACACCTCCTCGGCATATCCGGGATCATAGGTACGGCTTTCACGGACAGTAAAAGAAATAGTTGCTCCCTTGTCGTCTTCGACAAAGAGTTTGTCTCCTTCTTTTAGTCTGTTCAAATTATAAAAGACTCCGTCTTCTCCATTTTCTCCATTAAAGTGTCCGGCTATTACCGCGCTCCCTTTCTCCCCCGGAAGCGAACCAAGCTTAAACCATCCGACGTCAAGGATATTGTCGGGAATCTCCATCTCTCCCTTGGGTGAAACACCCAGTTTCCGGATATCGGCCTTGACATCGATTGCGGGTATTATTAGGCGCACCGGTGATCCAATTGAGGGACTGATTACTTCCGGAACTGAAGGCTCCGGCTTACTATGTGTAACCAGAGAGAGAAAGACGAAGACAAATAGAGGCAGGAAGGCATAGAACAAGATGACGAACTTCCATAAGATGTGAGATCTCAATTCCAAAATTAAATTTTATTCTTTCCTTGAACAAAGATCAGGAGAGAAGTGGTCCAGAGCAAGAGGGCCGCCAAGAGGTAGGCCGGCAGGTTATTTCCCTGTGCTCCGGTATCGGGTAGGCGAGGCCCTCCCACGAGCTTTGGCGCTCCGACCAACATAGAGGCCCCATAGTCACCCTCCCGACACTCATTTCTGGCGGCGATCTGTACCCAAATCGGTTGATTCGCCGGAAGAGAGTTTAGAGTAGTCGAGAATCCCGTCACGTTAGTATTGAATAGCCACTCTCCATTGGTAAACCCATATCGGACAATGAATTGGTCTGTTCCGGTATATGGTCCCCAGCTGAGGAAAACACTGTCGGCGTCAATTCTTCTGGACTCGATTATTTCCGGTGCCGTTACTCCCACCGGTATCGTTGGGCAGGGAGGGTTGGGAGCGGTAGCTTGAGAGGCTAACGTAGTGGAACCAGGACTTGAAGTGGAAGCGGCGGGGGTGGTGGTAGCACAGACCGGCGAGGTGATGGTATTACCGGCAAGAGTGACCGTTTGAGCGGCTTGTGCCAGGACCCGGCCGTTCAAGATAGCCCCGGTATTCAAAGCTGTGGTATCGGCCACATCGGCCGTGACGATATTTCCAACAAATGAAGTGGTTGTGTCGAGCGTTGCGGCGCTGCCAATTCTCCACCACACGTTACATGGGTCGCTACTGGTAACAGATGAGCCCGGAGATGTAATAAGTGTGGAAACGGTTTTGAAAATCCAAACCCCGGTTCCGCTAAGAGTAAGATTTCCGGTCAGCAGGAAACTACCGGCCGAACAGTAGACGCCGGGTACCAGTGGAGAGAGCAGGGTTAGGTCCTGCCCGGACGAATAATTGTTGGTACAAGTTTGATCGAGGGCGGTAAAAAGACTAACGGTATCTGCTTGGGCCGCTATAGCACTGGCATCATTAGAGTGGATGCCTCCGGTGGCATTAATCGTTCCGCCGGTGATCGATGTGCCCGGAGAAACACCGACGGCGCCATCGGTAGTGGTAGTGCCGACATTGGTCACCGCCGCACCGCCCAAAACGGAGTAAAGACTTGATTCACCGAGAGTTGGTGAAGTAGCCGCATATGTCTCGCGCGTACCGAACAGAAATACCAATGAGAAAATTATTATTGAGGCCAAAACTTTTTTCACCTTCATATCCTTTTTAGTACTAACTATATTCACTCTATACACAAATATATCAAAAATCAAGAGGGGAGTGTATTAAATGTTACACATAGTTGATATACTGAAAGTATTAGAAATTACGTCACCTTGGAGGAGGAAAAAATATGGCCATAATTAGAAGAACGGTAACCACCAGAAGAAACAGCGTCATTATTCCGGAGGAGGGAGAAGCTACGGATTCCCAGACGGTAGAGTACCTGATCTATTTCCTGTTCGGGATTCTGGAAATTCTTCTCGCCATTCGCTTGGCTCTCAAACTGACCGGAGCCAACCCGGCCAGTGCCTTTGTCGGATTTATCTATGATATAACCGGAATTCTGATCCTGCCTTTCGAAGGTATCTTCCGTAGGGGTTTTACCGAGGGTCTTGAAACCACTTCAATTCTTGAGCCTTCGGCTCTGGTAGCCCTCATCGTCTACTCTCTATTGGCTTGGGGGATCGTCACTCTACTGAGAATTCTTTCCGGAGAGAGGCAAATGGATTAACCGTCTCGGCATCATATGTTTATGTTTCCTGGACTATTTCAAAAAGAAAAATCGTTAAGCGGTCAGAAATTTTCCGAACTGCGTTACCGCCGTCTTTTCGAAACTGCCCAGGATGGCATACTGATACTCGATTTTGGGACCGGAATGATCGTGGACGTCAACAAATTTTTGATTGACATGCTTGGCTATTCCAAAGAAGAGTTTCTGACAAAACATCTTTGGGAGGTTGGTTTATTCAAGGACGAAACCGCCCAAAAGGAAAACTTTGCTATCTTACAAACCAAAGGCTATGTCCGGTTTGAAGACTTACCCTTGGAGACCAAAGACGGCCGGCATATCAATGTCGAGTTCGTCGCCAACGCCTATGATGTGGATGGAGAAACCGTGATTCAGTGCAACATCCGGGATAATACCGCGAGGGTAATAGCGGAAAAAAAGGCCACAAACTCCGAACTGCGTTACCGCCGTCTTTTCGAAACTGCCCAGGATGGCATACTGATACTCGATTTTGGGACCGGA